>CAJWFL010000008.1:0-31063 GCA_913031455.1 uncultured Gammaproteobacteria bacterium | reverse complement strand
CAGAGGAGACTGATTCGCCAATTATTGAAGAGCTTGATAAGCCAGAGCCTCTGGATGGAGATGACTCAGATGTCGGACCTCCAAAACCGCCATCGGTCTAGTTATCCGTAACCGTACAAGGCAGCCATATCCCGGGTTGCCTGACACAGTCCTTCAGCCATTTCGGGGCCAAACGCGCAGTGCCCCGCGCGATCAAGAATCTGAAGTTTCAAGTTTGGGTAAAGCGCCTTCAAATCATGAGCGTTACTCACTGGGCAGACGTGATCATTGGCGCCATGCAGTAACCACATCGGAGTCGAGTCGAGTTCATCATGTTTCGCTTGAAAAACTGACTCAGATAAAAAACAACGATGACTGAGATAATGATGCTCAACCTGAGCGGTGGTGAGCTCGCGACGAAGAGATCTTTGGCTTGTTTGATTGGCGCATGGGTCGCAAGTTGATAATCGATGTTCCCATAAATTCCAGGCTCGCGCTGCTTGCAGCTGAGTGAACTTGTCGTCCATATGGAGTAGTTGTTGATAGGCTTGGAACACCGTTTTAAGCGTTGTATTCTGACGACCGATTGGCGCAGTGAAATCCGCCCAAGCGGCAGGGTAAAGCGTTGCCGCTCCACCACCATATAACCAATCGAGGTTATCAGGGGTATTCAGAAAAATCCCTCGCAAAATTAAGCCTAGACAGTGTTGAGGACGTTCCATCGCGTACAACAACGCGAGTGTTGCGCCCCAAGATCCGCCGAATAATACGTATCGACCAATAGCGAAATGATCAGTAATCAAATCGAGATCCAACAGTAAATGATCAGTGGTGTTTGCTGAGAACAAGTCGATGGACTCAGAACGCCCGCATCCTCGTTGATCGAAACACAACACATTGAACACCTCGGGACAAAAAAATCGGGGCATCAATGGTGATGTTCCAGACCCTGGACCACCGTGTAAACAAATGACGGGAAGACCGTTGGGATTACCAAAACAACCGACCCACAGGCGATGTCGGCCGTCAGAAGTGGTCAACATCTCTTCACTGTACGGTTTGAGATCAGGATATAGTCTGTGCATACGCCCCCTTAAGGGGCGGCATGCACTCCTAGCTTGCCGCCTTCGAGCGTCCCGCACGCTTGCGGTCCGACTCTTTGAGTAATTTTTTACGAAGTCGAATATTGTTCGGTGTGACTTCAACTAGCTCATCATCATCAATGAATTCTAGCGCAGACTCAAGCGTCATCCGAATTGGCGGTGTTAGAATAAGGTTCTCATCCGTTCCTGCCGCTCGAATATTGGTGAGTTGCTTCCCTTTGACCGGATTGACTGGAAGGTCGTTCGCGCGCGCGTGAATGCCAAACACCATCCCTTCATAAACATCCACCCCGGGGCCGATCATCAAGCGACCGCGGTCCTGAAGGTTATAAAGTGAGTACGCCGTGGTTACACCATCAGTCATGGACACTAACACACCATTAATTCGATTTCCTAAATCGCCTGGCTTGATGGGTCCGTAATGATCAAACACGTGACTCATGATGCCAGTCCCGGAAGTCATCGTGAGAAACTGAGATCGGAAGCCGATCAATCCACGAGCAGCAATAATGTACTCAAGACGCAAACGACCCTGGCCATCTGGCGCCATATTCTTCATATCCCCCTTGCGTAAGCCCATCGCTTCCATCACTGCGCCTTGATGCTGATCTTCGATATCGATGGCGACGTATTCATAGGGTTCTTCGTTAACTCCATCCACTTCACGAACAATGACCTCGGGTCGAGAGACGCCGAGCTCAAATCCTTCGCGTCGCATGGATTCGATCAAGACAGACAAGTGAAGTTCACCACGACCAGAAACCACAAATTTATCCGGCGAATCGCTCTTTTCAACCCGGAGCGCAACATTGTGAATCAATTCGCGATCCAGACGATCTTTAATATTCCTTGAGGTGACGTATTTGCCGTCTTTTCCGGCAAATGGGCTGTCATTCACCTGAAATGTCATACTCACTGTCGGCTCGTCAACAGTCAGCGGTGGTAACCCTTCCGGTGATTCAGGCGAGCAGATGGTATCTGAAATCGACAGCGGATCCAAACCAGTGATGCAGACAATGTCACCCGCTGTGGCGGATTGTTGCTCAATCCGTTCAAGGCCTAAATATCCAAGGATCTGAAGGACCTTACCGTTGCGAGTACTGCCATCGCGGTTTACCACCGTCACGTGTTGATTACGTTTCAACTGACCACGACGGATCCTGCCGACACCAATAACACCCTGAAATGAGTTGTAATCCATCGCAGAAATCTGGAGCTGAAGTGGTCCATCGAGATCGACCTCGGGAGCCGGACAATGGTCTACAATGGCCTGAAGAATCGGCTCCATGCTTTCAATCAATTGGTCTGACTCTGGACCCGACAGCCCATTAATGGCCGAGCAGTACACTACGGGGAAATCAAGTTGATCATCCGTAGCACCGAGCTGGTCAAATAAATCAAATACTTTGTCAATTGCACCGTGCGGATCGGCACCAACCTTATCCACTTTGTTGACGATTACAATTGGCTTCAGGCCCTGATTAAACGCTTTTTGCGTCACGAACCGGGTCTGCGGCATGGGGCCTTCGGCTGCATCAACGACCAATAGTACCGCATCGACCATCGACAATACGCGTTCAACCTCACCACCAAAATCAGCGTGACCGGGCGTATCCACGACATTAATCCGGAAGTCATTCCAATTGAGACCAGTATTTTTCGCAAGGATTGTGATCCCACGCTCTTTTTCCTGGTCATTCGAATCCATGACGCGTTCATTTTGGACCTCTTTTCTGTCGAGTGTGCCAGACGCGGCAAGTAGCTTATCGACGAGTGTGGTTTTCCCATGGTCAACGTGCGCAATGATCGCTACGTTACGTATCCGTTCAATCATAAAGTCCTCCGAGCGCGCGGGAGTATAACGGACACTCGATGACAGCTGTGTGTTTTTTTATGTTCGACTAGTCTGCATCATTATTGTGCGATATCATGCGCAATATGCACTCTTATGGTGCGGTTTTAGAGAGTTCTGCACCACAATAGCACCTGTATTCGCTTAAAAACCAAGCGTTTATCAAAACGGCATAACGATTGCTATGTGCACCTAGGTGTTCAGCTCGAGTGAGTTGAGATAGGAAGTTCGATATACGGAGTCAAAAATGTCCGAAAATACTTTGAAATTAATTGCAGACAACGAAGCGCGTTGGATAGATCTTCGTTTCACCGATCCACGTGGTAAAGAGCAACACGTGACCTTCCCAGCGTCGAAAGTAGACAGCGAGTTTTTTGCCGAAGGTGCGATGTTCGACGGTTCCTCTATCGCTGGCTGGAAGGGAATTAATGAATCAGACATGATCTTAATGCCCAATGACGCGACAGCAGTCATTGACCCGTTTACGGAAGAGGTGACCGTAAATTTGAGATGCAACATTGTTGAGCCAAGTACGATGCAAGGATACGAGCGTGATCCTCGTTCAGTGGCTCTTCGCGCTGAAGAGTATCTGAAGTCGACTGGAATCGGTGATACATCCTTCTTCGGACCAGAACCTGAATTTTTTGTATTCGATAATGTTCAGTGGAAGGCCGATATGTCCGGGGCGATGTATAAAATCGATGCCGAAGAAGCGGCCTGGGCAAGTAGCTCTGAGTTTGAAGGCGGTAATATGGCGCACCGACCAGGTGTTAAAGGCGGGTATTTTCCTGTTCCACCAATCGACTCTGCAATGGATTTGAGAACTGCGATGTGCGAAACCTTGGGAGCAATGGGTCTCGAGGTAGAGGTTCACCACCATGAGGTTGCGACCGCTTGCCAGAACGAGATTGGAGTGAAGTTTAACACGCTCGTCAAAAAAGCCGATGAAGTTCAAGTGCTCAAGTACGTGGTGCATAACGTTGCGCACGCCTACGGTAAAACGGCAACATTTATGCCGAAGCCATTGGTTGGAGATAATGGGTCGGGCATGCACTGCCATCAGTCCATCTGGAAAGACGGCGAAAACTTGTTTGCTGGTAATGGTTATGCGGGTCTATCTGATGAAGCTCTTTACTATATCGGTGGAATCATTAAACACGCGCGAGCCATTAATGCTTTTGCAAACGCATCGACAAATTCATACAAACGGCTAGTCCCTGGCTTTGAAGCGCCGGTGATGCTTGCATACTCGGCTCGAAATCGGTCTGCATCAATCCGTATTCCTTACGTTTCAAGTGCAAAAGGTCGTCGCATCGAAGTCCGCTTCCCAGATCCAACAGCAAACCCATACTTGGCGTTCTCCGCGATGTTAATGGCTGGTCTTGATGGAATACAGAATAAGATCCACCCAGGTGAAGCCGCAAGCAAAGATCTGTACGACCTCCCAGAAGAAGAAGCCCTCGCGATCCCAACGGTAGCCTCGAGCTTAGAGCAAGCGCTAGATGCACTTGACGCAGATAGGGCATTTCTGACGGCCGGCGGTGTTTTCACCGATGATATGATCGATGGATATATCGAGCTTAAGCGTGAAGAAGTTGAACGACTGAACATGACCACTCATCCGGTCGAATTCGGCATGTATTACAGCGTTTAAACGCAAAGACGGAGACGCGAGTCTCCGTCTTTAGAGCACTATGTATCTGGCACTTCTTAACTCTTTGAACAACGGAATAATGGTATTAGACGCTAGCGGAAAAATCTGTTGGGCTAACGAGTCAGCTTGCCGAATCGTCTCGACTAATTGGAAATATTTGAAGAACCGCAAGTTGTCAGATTTTATGGCCTCCGCACAAGCTGGTGAGGTCAATGACTCGCTAGCTGATTGCGTCAAACTGGGGCATAACTTTACCTATCGGGAATTGCAACTTGTTGCGGGACGATCTATGTCAACGACAGACGCCTCATTTAGTAAGTTAGAACACAGCTTCGATATCAATGGAACAATATTAGTTGAACTAGCTGAAGTAGATCAAATTCTAAAGATAGCTCGTGAAGCAAGGTATTCAAAAGACGAGCAAAGCTCAAAACAATTATTACGGGGTCTAGCGCATGAGATTAAAAATCCGCTGGGCGGCATTAAGGGAGCTGCCCAGTTACTCTCGAAAGAAGCTGATGCATCGATCTACCAAGACTATCTTGAAGTGATAATTACCGAGACAGATCGGCTCACTAGTTTAGTCGATAACTTGGTAGGTCCAAGCATCAAGCAAGTTAACGATTCGATTAACATTCACAGACTATTGGAACAGTGCAGGTCCCTGCTCAGCGCTCAAGCAGGTGGTAAAGTAGATTTCCAAAGAGATTATGATCCGTCGCTACCAGAGACCACAGGAAGCGCACAGCAACTCTATCAAGCCATTTTAAACATCACGAAAAACGCCTTAGAAGCCGTCACCGAGTCGGATACCTTATTGCCGTGGGTCCGATTCAGCACGCGCGCTATTCGCCGTGCACTTCCTGGTTCGAAAGGTGCGCACACAATGTTGCGAGTGCGGATAGAGGACAATGGGCCGGGCATTCCGGAAGATCTAAAAGAAAGAATTTTCTTTCCCATGGTCTCCGGTCGAGCCCAAGGCTCTGGACTCGGGTTATCCATAACACAAACCATCATCTCGCGGCATCGCGGTTGGATTGAAGTGGAATCTGAACCCGGACATACCGCCATAGATGTGATGTTGCCATTAGGAGATATGCCATGAGTTCACCTACTGTTTGGGTGGTTGATGATGACCGCTCTATACGCTGGGTTCTTGAAAAAGCACTCCAGAACGCGGGTTTTGACCACGCAGTTTTTGACTCCGCGAAAGCCGCACGAAAAGCACTCGAAGCAAATACTCCAACCGTTGTGATGACAGATATTCGTATGCCTGGCGAAGATGGCTTTTCGCTTCTCGAGCACCTTCACACTGTCTCTCCGAAGCTTCCTGTCATCGTGATGACCGCGCACTCGGATTTGGATAGCGCGGTCGCATCATACAGCCACGGGGCCTTCGAGTACCTTCCCAAACCTTTCGATGTTGACGATGCAATTTTATTGGTTCAACGGGCTCTTGAGCGTCATCAAGAGCCAACCCCAACGATTGAGACCGATTCCAATGATGCTCACCCACTCATGTTGGGTGAGGCACCGGCAATGCAGGACGTGTTCAGAGCGATCGGCCGACTCGCTCAAGCCGAAATCACGGTCTTGATCAATGGAGAATCAGGGACTGGCAAAGAATTGGTGGCCAAAGCCGTCCACGCGAATTCACCGCGAAAAGGCGGTCCATTTGTTGCCTTGAACATGGCAGCTATCCCAAAGGACTTGGTCGAATCCGAGCTATTCGGTCACGAAAAAGGATCGTTCACTGGCGCAACCGGTGCTCGTACCGGGCGCTTTGAACAAGCTAACGGTGGAACACTCTTCCTCGATGAGATCGGAGATATGCCGTTCGACATACAAACACGGTTGTTGCGCGTCCTTGCAGATAATGAGTTCTATCGTGTCGGAGGCACATCACCAGTAAAGGTGAATGTAAGAATCATTGCTGCAACTCACCAAAATTTAGAAGAACGCGTCAGAGAAGGCCTATTTCGCGAGGATTTATTCCATAGGCTGAACGTAATTCGTATCCAATTACCTGCGCTCAGAGACCGCAGAGAGGATGTTCCAGCTCTCGCTGAACACTTCTTAGCACTCGCTGCGCGGGAGATTAATACAGGAGCCAAACATCTCGGCGAGGATGCAAAACGCGCACTCGCAGAATTTAGTTGGCCCGGCAATGTGCGCCAACTCGAAAATATGTGTCGCTGGCTATCAGTGATGGCACCAAATCCACAAATACAAGCGCAAGATCTTCCCCCTGAAGTGACATCACCGGCAGAAACAACACATCAATCGGCGTTAACGTGGACAGGGCTTCTTCGTGAACGGGCCGCGAGTTTGATTAAATCTCATGAAGGTGAAGTGATCAGCAAGTTAACTGAAGAATTTGAGAGGACCCTGATCGAGGTTGCGCTGACAGATACTGCCGGCCGCAAGAAAGAAGCCGCAGAAAAACTAGGCTGGGGTCGAAACACCCTCACTCGCAAACTCAAAGAGCTTGGATTCGCGGAAGTGGATATCGCCGAAGATTAATTCGTTGTTTGTTGCTTGCGCTGCTCCAAGAGCGCATCAAAGTTGATAGGTGCAAGCATCGGCGCCGGGAACGTCGCTTTCACGGCTAATGAATCGATCGTCTCGCGCGCATATGGGAACAGGATATTCGGGCACATTGAACCCAAAACATGTTCGACTGTCGCTTCATCAAACCCTTGCAACACAAAAATCCCGGCTTGTTGGATCTCAATCAAAAATGCGACTTCGTCGTCAGTCTTCACAGTCACACCGAGCTTCAGGATGACCTCATACAATGTGTCACTTAATTTTTCATTGGTGACATCCACCTCAAGTCCAAGCTTGGGATTCCACTGTTTTTCGAAGATTTGAGGTGCTTTTGGCGATTCAAGCGATAAATCTTTTGTGTAAACTCGGGCAATCGAAAAATTCTGTGGAACTTCTTCAGACATGAATACCTGCTTCCTTTAACCATACATTAAGTTGTCCCGAACGAAGCGCGCCCTGTGTATCATAACAACCACCGACATGGTGATCGCCGATGAATACCTGAGGCACTGTACGTCGGTTAGTGATTTCCGTCATTTCCTGACGCTTTTCCGGGTGTTTATCAACACGAATCTCTTCATAAGGGACTTTCATGTCATCGAAAATCCGTTTTGCCATAATGCAAAATGGGCAGATTCCGGTGGTATACATTACCACCTTGCTCATGACGACTTTCCTTTTTTAGTGGGCAGTGACGCAGCTGTCCATTCAGACATACCACCGGCTAGCCGAACAACGTTTTCGAATCCTCGTTTTTTCAACGTTTTCGCTATTGATCCTGCTGAGGTTCCCATTTTACAAACAACGACCACAGGGTGCGCCTTATGACGGTCAATCTCGGACACTTTTTTATCGAGTACACTCGCTGGGAGATTGTACGCCCCAGCAATATGCCCCTGGGTGAACTCTTTTTGTTCACGAATATCAAGAATCAACGCGTTCTCGCGATTAATCATCCGAGTCGCTTCCGTCGTATTCACTGACTTACCCGCTTTTTTTGTTTCCGTGTAGTAAAGTGTTCCAGCCGCAGAGACCCACAACACCATGAGCACCCAGTTTTCCTGAGCAAATCCGATAAATTCCTGCATAAATGACGAGAGACCGTGATCCAAATTAAGACGTCGAGTATAATGATGTCGCTGGCGAAGTCACGGGTCCCTCGTCAGATCCATGCCTAGATCCGTAATATTCGATCAATTCTGGACCATTAAATGCGACCTAAACCCGTTGTACTGTTAATATTAGATGGCTTTGGGATCCGCGAAGTTGCGGATGACAATGCGATCTATCATGCGAACACACCAACATTTGATCGGCTGGCGGAAAATGCCCCCAGTGCGTATTTGGAAACATCGGGTGAAGCAGTGGGTTTGCCAAAAGGTCAAATGGGTAACTCTGAAGTTGGTCACATGAACCTCGGGACTGGTCGCATTGTTTATCAAGATTTCACGCGAATTAGTAAAGCAATCGATGAAGGCGACTTCGAAACCAACGAAGTCCTTGTCAGTGCCTGTCGTCAAGCCAAGGCTCAAGAAGGCACGCTTCATATTCTCGGATTACTAAGTCCGGGCGGTGTTCATAGCCACGAAGATCATATTGAAGCAATGATCGGCTTAGCAGATTCATTAGGCGTTCCGATGACACGTCTGCATGCCTTTTTAGATGGTCGGGATATGCCTCCACAATCAGCGGAACATTCGCTGGTTCGATTCCAACGGCTAGAAACGGTTCACACCAATTACAAACTCTCGAGCCTTTGCGGCCGCTACTACGCAATGGACCGTGATAATAATTGGGATCGCATCCAGAGCGCGTTCAATCTGATCACCAAAAGTCAGGCTGAGTTTTCAGCAGGAACGGCAGTCGAAGGCATGCAGCAAGCCTACCAACGCGGCGAGACAGATGAATTTCTGAAGGCGACACGCCTCGGTGAATCCTGGGAAATGCGGCCCGAGGATGTTGTCATTGTAATGAATTTCAGAGCCGATCGAGCAAGACAAATTACCAAAGCGCTTACGGCGCAGTCACTTCCTGAGCTCAGTCGACCAAGCTGGATTCAAGAAGTCTCTGTTTCGACAATGACACAGTATGCAGACAATCTCGGCGTACGCGTCGCCTTCCCCCCAGTACCGCTGACTAACACGCTTGGTGACGTTGTCTCAGATGCCGGGTTATCGCAGCTACGAATCGCAGAGACAGAAAAATATGCCCACGTCACCTTTTTCTTTAGCGGCGGCCAAGAAGCCTTCGCGAGTGGCGAGCACCGCGAACTCATCCCTTCCCCGAAAGTTGCGACTTATGATTTGCAGCCCGAAATGAGTGCTCCTAAAGTGACAGACTATCTCGTCAATGCCATCTCATCGCAAACATTTGATTTGATTGTGTGCAACTACGCAAATGGTGACATGGTCGGCCATACCGGGAATTTCGATGCGGCCGTCAAAGCAATTGAAGCGCTTGATCAGTCGGTTGAGCGCGTATTGCAAGCATGTAATTCAGTTGGAGGTGCTTGCCTGATTACCGCCGATCACGGCAATGCGGAACAGATGATCGATCCAGATAATGGTCAACCGTTCACAGCACACACGACTGGACCGGTACCGATTTGGTTAGGAGCAAATCCTGTGAAAGCATCAGGCCTCTCAGTAGGAGCCCTACGCGACGTCGCTCCAACACTGCTCGCACTTCTTGGCCTGGACCAACCCGCAGAAATGACCGGTCGGTCGCTTCTGAAATTCTAATGCATCGGATCCTCTGGTTATTGATCGCTCTATGGAGCACTCAGAACCAGGCAAACGATATTCGTAATGCAGAAACTCAACGTCAGAAGGCTGAGCAACAACTCAAAACGCTAAAGCAAGATGTTCAGCTTGATACAAAAAAACTGAAAGTCATCGAGTCTGAGCTCAATCGTTTGAACGTGGAATCAAAAAAACTCACCCGCGAAATTGCCTCCTCGGAACAATTACTTCGCGAGTTAACCGAAACGCAGAAAACGACTAAAGAGAATATCAATTGGATTACCAAAGAAATCAAAGATCTGATTAAACAATATCGGGCAGAGTTGGTTGCTTACTACGTTACTGGATCAACGTTGCGATCAAATGCAATGACTGATAATGAACTGGCCGACTATCTTCCATTTCTTCTCGATGCACGACAAAACAATGCACGAGTGATTGAGCAAAAAGCCAACAATCTCCGCTCCTTGCTTGCAGACCAAGAGCAACAGACGCAAGTCGCACAAAAAACATTGCTCGACCTGACCGATACACGGGATGCGTTATCACAAAAAACCCGGGATCAACGACAACTACTGGCGAGTATTAGTCGCACATTGAAAACGAAACAACAGCGTAAAGATGCATTGAACTCAGATCTTCAATCCCTTGATCGCCGCATCAAGTCGCTACAACTTCAATCGGGTAGCGCAGGGCTTAAATCTCTCAAAGGAAAAATGCAATGGCCCGTTGACGGTCGTGTGCTCAGACGGTTTGGGCAAAACCGGCAAGATGGTTTTGGCGATTGGCAGGGGCTTGTGATCAGCACGTCGGATAATAGCGAAGTGAAGGCTGTGCAAGCAGGTAAGGTGGCTTATGCCGGATATCTCCTTGGCTATGGCCTGGTCGTGGTCATTGCCCACAACGATGGTCACGCGACAATTTATGGCCATAACCAAAGCTTAACTGTTGAAACTGGCCAAACCGTTTTAGCGAGGCAAGTGATTGCGATTGCTGGAAATACCGGTAGTCTGGACCTCACCGCGTTATATTTTGGAGTGACTCGAAATGGAAAGCCAGTCAACCCAAGCTCATGGTTAAATTGAGAACATGATGAAAAACATTCGAAACATTCTGAGCTTTCTTCTTGTCATCTCTGTAGCCGCTCAGGCTGCAGAGCAGTCATCTGACGTCGAGTCATTAGATGCATTACGCGCCTTCATTGAAGTCTATGAGCATATTAAAGGCGAGTATGTCGAAGAAATTGACGACCAAACATTACTCAATGATGCCATTAATGGCATGTTGACTAAGCTTGACCCACATTCGGGTTACCTCAAACCACGCGATGTTTCGAGTCTTCGCGACTCAACATCTGGTTCATTTGGCGGAATCGGCATCGAAATGGATGTGATCGGTGGTCTCATCGAAGTCATTGCACCGATTGATGACTCTCCCGCCTCACGTGCAGGAATTCTTACAAAAGACATCATTACTCACGTTGACGAAGAACCTGTACGAGACATTAGCCTTCAAGAAGCCATTGAAATCCTACGCGGACCCCTCGGATCAGCAGTCACTCTTGGCATTCTCAGGGAAGTCGAGGGCCAACCGCAAGAAGTGACCGTATCGCTCGAGCGCGCAGTCATCCACGTTACGAGTGTTAAGCACGAAATGTTACCTCATGGTATCGGCTACCTGCGAATCTCGCAGTTTCAAAATCGGACCGGTCCAGATCTAATAAAAGCGATTAGCAATTTCCAATCTCAGGGCGTATTCAATGGGTTAATTCTTGATTTAAGAAACAACCCTGGCGGAGTTTTATCAGCCGCAATCGAAGTTACCGACGCGTTCATCAATGAGGGATTGATCGTTAGCACGAAGGGCCGTGACGAGTTTTTAGATTCGAAATATGAGGCGACTAACGAGACGGTCTTAGCCGATCAACCAATTGTTGTTTTAATCAACGGCGGCTCAGCATCCGCAGCCGAAATCGTTGCTGGCGCATTACAGGATCACGAGCGTGCTGTGCTGATCGGAACTCCATCGTTCGGGAAAGGTTCCGTCCAAACAATCCTAGCGCTCGAAAACAAATACGCGCTCAAACTGACCACGGCGCTTTATTACACGCCAAACGGGCGTTCGATTCAGGCCACGGGCATTCAACCAACAATTCAAGTGTCCGCGGGAGAGGCATTAATCGAGACCGATACCCGGATTCGTGAAGCAGATTTACCCAAGCATTTGGAGAATGCCAGTGAGCGATCTGGAAGCAGTGACAAAATCGTCGATCGGCTGACTGAAGACAATCAATTGCTTCATGCTTACAATCTACTACGCGGTTCGCAGTTGTTGATTCGTTAGAGGCGAACTTCAATCCCCGCGGCCGCCATTACCTCTTTTGCTTCACCAATCGTGTATTGCGCAAAATGAAAGATACTCGCCGCAAGAACCGCTTCAGCATGACCTTGAACGACACCATCGACCAAGTGATTGAGATGACCAACGCCACCAGATGCAACCACTGGAACAGTCACGGCATCTGCTACTGACCGCGTTAAGTCTAAGTCAAAACCGTCGCGTGTTCCATCTCGATCCATCGAGGTCAAGAGGATTTCTCCCGCACCGTAAGAGACCATTCGTACGGCCCACTCGACAGCGTCGAGTCCTGTTGGCTTTCGGCCACCATGAGTAAAAATTTCCCAACGGCCTTGCTCAACTTGCTTTGCGTCAATTGCAACCACAATGCACTGTGACCCAAACTTTTCCGCTGCTTTTTTGACCAATTCAGGCTCAAAAACAGCCGTTGTATTAATCGAAACTTTATCGGCTCCAGCCAATAATAAATCACGAATATTATCTGTATTCCTGACACCACCACCGACAGTTAAAGGAATAAACACCTCACTCGCCATACGAGATACCGTCTCATATGTCGTTGCTCGATTTTCGTGACTGGCCGTGATATCCAAAAAGGTAATCTCATCGGCACCCTCTTGATTGTATCGGCGGCTGATTTCAACAGGATCACCCGCATCACGGATATCCTCAAATTGAACACCTTTGACAACCCGACCTTGATCAACATCTAGACAAGGGATGATACGCTTGGCAAGCCCCACTTAGTTGGACTCCGTTAGGGCGATTGCTTCAGCCAAATCCAATGTGCCTTCATAGATTGCACGGCCCGTAATGGCACCGACGACACCATCAGATTCAACTGCCAATAAAGCTGTTATATCACTCAAACCTTTTAACCCGCCCGATGCAATGATCGGACATCCTGTCTCTTTTGCGAGCGATGCAGTTGCATCAATATTGACCCCGAATAGCATGCCATCGCGACCAATGTCGGTATAAATAACAGAAGATACGCCAACGTCGACAAACCGTTTCACAACCTCAGTCGCTGATACGGTACTTGCCTCTGCCCAACCTTCAGTTGCAACCCAGCCATCTTTGGCATCAACGCCAACAATGATATGACCCGGAAATCGCTGACACGCCTCAGTCACAAACTCAGGCTCTTTGACGGCCTGAGTTCCGATAATCACCCAAGACAAACCGAGGTCAAGATAGGCTTCGATAGTGTCAAGGTCCCGGACACCTCCACCAAGCTGAACAGGTAATTGTGGAAACTTTGCAAGAATGCCTGCAACCGCCTCTTTATTCTCAGGCTTTCCTGCAAACGCTCCATCGAGATCAACCACATGCAAACGTTCAGCACCTGCTTCAACCCAGCGCGACGCTGTCGCCACTGGATCATCTGAATAGACCGTCGCGTCGTCCATACGACCCTGACGTAAACGTACACAGGTTCCATTTTTCAAATCAATCGCAGGAATAATCAGCATGCCCCGTCCCAAGTCAAAAAGTTTCGATAAAGATAAATGCCAGCGTCATGCGATTTTTCAGGATGAAACTGCACCGCAAAGACATTGGGCTTCGAAAGTGCAGCCGCAAACGGCGCACCATACTCGCAGGTTCCAACTGCGCACTCTGCTGTAGCATCGGCATACCGATAACTATGTACGAAATAAAAACGTGTCCGATCGGCTATCCCGTTCCACATTGGATGCTGACCTTGTTCGACCTCGTTCCAGCCCATATGCGGGACTTTCAACGCGTCTCCTTTCGGATTTTTCATCGATTTAGAGAATTGCGTAATCTGCCCAGGAAACACGCCTAATGCATTAACACCTGCGCTCTCCTCACCAGACTCGGTCAGGATTTGCATGCCAACACACACACCCATCAGTGGTTTTTCCTGAATGACTCCGAGCACGACTAAATCAAGCCCTCGTTCTTTCAGGCCTTGCATGCAGTCACCCATCGCACCCACACCGGGCAACACGACCCGATCGGCAGACTGAATTTCTTTTGCGTCAGCAGTGACGAGCACACGGCACTGTCCCGCATACTCAACCGCTTTGGCAACACTGTGCAAATTCCCAGACCCGTAATCAATGACGGCGACTGTTTGCGTCATTTACAGCGATCCTTTCGTCGACGGAATCATTACTCCCATCCGAGGATCTGGGTTCAATCCCATTCGCAGAGCACGGCCAAAGGCTTTAAAAACTGTTTCAATTTGATGGTGAGAATTGTCACCTTTGAGATTATCGATGTGCAAAGTCACCTGCGCGTGATTCACAAATCCCTGGAAGAACTCGCGGAACAAATCAACATCGAAACCCCCAACAGCTGAGCGAGTGAAAGTGATGTCGTAGAATAAGCCAGGTCGACCAGAAAAATCGATCACAACTCGGCTGAGTGCCTCATCGAGCGGTACATAGGCATGCCCGTAACGCGTCATTCCTTTTTTATCACCAACGGCTTCAGCAAAGGCCTGCCCAAGCGTTATTCCAACATCTTCCACAGTGTGGTGGTCATCTATCTCTAAATCCCCAGTCGCCTGAATCGACAGGTCAACTAATCCGTGGCGTGAGACCTGATCGAGCATATGCTCAAAAAACGGAATGCCTGTTTTAAAATCGCCGACACCGGTTCCATCAAGATTTAGCCTAACTTGAATCTGTGTTTCTAATGTATTTCTTTCCACTGAGGCAATACGATCTACCATGGCCTGTTCCTTAAGCCGTTATAAACACCGTAGTATAACGGGACTGGGTCTGACTGACGACAGAGGGTGTCATGCGAATTTTCAAAGCTCTTCTCATACTGGTGATGGTTTCCATTGTCGCTGTTGCGGCTTCAGTGGCCTACATAACACAGGTTCTTGACCCAAATGACCTGAAGCCAACGTTAATCGAAACTGCAAAAAAGCAACAAATTGCCCTACGGTTAGATGGCAATATTGCTTGGACTTTTTGGCCATGGTTTGGAATTACAGTCGAAAATGTTCAAGCGAATTCTGCAAATTGGACCTTTGACGCAGATCAACTGGAAGGTTCTCTTTCAATTTTATCGATTTTGTCTGACACCATCATCATCGACGAACTGACCGCAATGTCTCCAAGAATCAGATTTGATCTGAGCAAATCCTCAAACGCTGATTCAGCCACAAAAGAGTCCTCAGAAAGCGCAAATAGGGCCATATTGATTCGGCAATTAGCAATTCAAAGTGGGGCGATTGAGGGTTTGTATCCTGGGCTGACGTTCAATCGATTAAATTTATCGGTCGATTCTCTCAGCCCCGCGACCGCGAGCCGTCTTGAACTCGAGGCCTATATTGAATTGGTTGAGAAACAAGCACCTTTGAAGATCGGCGCACAAATTATTCCAACCGCCACCTTCGATGGCCTGACCATTCGAGACCTCGAGTTGCAATCACGCGATTTAAAACTTGGCTACGCCGGTTACCTCAGTGCATCCAACTCAGGGCAATTCAGTGGGGAGGGCCAACTGTCCGTCGATGAGCTATCCCTGCGACAATGGCTGAGAGCGGGCAATTTTGCCGTTCCAAAGACAAGCGAATTGGATCGGTTTAACCGCTTCCAATTAAACACCGGGCTCAAAGTGTCTAACGATCTCGTCAGTCTCCGACCGTTTGCTTTGACACTGGATGAGACATCAATTGATGGACGCGTTGACTTGCAATTGAATCCACTCAATATTGATCTGGAGCTGTTGGCGGATACGCTCAATTTAGATCACTATGTAACGACTGAGGCAGATGCAAACCCGGAACAATCAGATCTGCCACCTGTTTTACTCGGCACCTACAAGGTTGATGTTGGCTCGTTGATCGTCAATCAACATGAATTGACTGACGTTGGTGTAGATCTTGGAATCGGTGCAGATGAAATTACATTCGGGCGGCTGGATGCCAACTTATTTGGCGGCGAGCTTCGCGCTGCTGGCACCCATCTAATCGCCCCACAAATCACAAATTTGACTGGTACGGCCAACGGAATTCAGCTGTCACAGTTTCAATTCGCAAAGCCCCTGGATACCCTATCTGGATCACTACAAACGACCTTTGACTTGAGAGCAGCAGGGCGAACCGAGGATGAAATGGTGACATCTGTGTCTGGGCCTATACGCGCAAAGATAGCAAATGCGTTTTTGGGACCACTGAATGTTTCAGATGTCCTTTGTCAGACCATCGCGTCAGAGCGAAATTTGAGCGCCAACACCGCTGATACGCTTGCGCTGAAAGCGGATTTTCAAGAAGGGATTGCCGTAATTGAGTCGATAAAAGCGACTGTTGCGAATATCGCCATCCAAGGAAAAGGAAGAATCAGTCTCGTTTCTACTGCATCAAATATCCAAGGATCGATCGAGATACCCAGTGATGGTGTGATCGGTTCATGCACTGCGCCAAAGGTGCTTAACGGTGTATCACTCCCTCTTTCTTGTCGAGGTCAATTGCGGAATCAATCGCTCAAATGCTCCTTAGATGAGAAGGCACTGAATCAAGCGATTGCCAAAGCAGCTGAAAAAGAATTGAGAAAACAAGCTAATGAAAAGTTCAAGGCGGCGGAGCAACAATTGAAATCGTCTGTTGAAGAGGCGATCAAGGAAAAGCTCGATAGCGAAGGCTCTAATTTATTGAAAAATCTTTTGAATCGATGATCGAAAATTTTTCAGAGCGCCTCGCTGTTTGGCAAAAACAATACGGCCGTCGTGAGCTACCGTGGCAGCGGCAGGGAGCTTATGCAACTTGGGTTTCAGAAATTATGCTACAGCAGACCCAAGTTCAGGTGGTTGTACCGTACTTTCAAAAATTCATGAAAGAATTTCCAGCGATCAGTGATCTTGCAAACGCGTCGCTAGATTCAGTACTCGCCCACTGGGCTGGCCTTGGATATTACTCGAGAGCTCGGAATTTACACAAAGCGGCCAAAATTATTGTCAGTGACCACCATTGTGAGATCCCAAAAGATCTCGATTTATTGATTCAGCTCCCGGGGATCGGGCGATCAACAGCAGGAGCCATCCTGTCGTTAGGCTTCGAATTACGTGGTGTCATACAAGATGGCAATGTTCGACGCGTGTTGTCTCGCTTGTTCTGTATTCCTGGCGATTTATCGAAAACCTCTGCCCAGAAAATATTGTGGGAGCTCGCGGACCAACTGACGCCAAATTCTGGCCCTGATGCGTGCATTCACACCCAAGCCATGATGGATCTTGGATCCATCGTTTGTCGCCGGAGCAAGCCTGCATGCGAGAGTTGTCCATTCGCTGATGACTGCCAAGCGAATCAACGCAGAAAAGTATCGCTCTTTCCGAAACCAAAACCTGTAAAACAACGACCTGATGAAACTTGGGTCGTGCTGCAACTCGAAAATGAGCGAGACGAGACCCTATTTCTACAAAGGCCACTCGAAGGCATTTGGGGAGGGCTCTATGCACCCCACATTGGTTCATCACTATCTAAAATTAGCGAACACTTAAAAACCGTCGATGTACTTGAAGCTGAGTATCAGGGTGAACTAACACATGCTTTTAGCCATTTCAAGGTACATCTAGAACATTACAAGTTAAAAGTTCACTCGCAAGACATTGCAGGGATCGGTGTGTGGCGCCCAATTGATCGCTTCCAAAAAGGAGTTCCAACCCCCATCAACACACTTCTTAAAGGTTGAGGATTTGATATGACGAGAATAGTTTTCTGCCGAAAATACCAACAGGAATTACCTGGCTTGCCTATGCCTCCTCTTCCCGGCGCAGTCGGACTCAATATTTTTGAAAACATCTCAGAAAAAGCATGGAAAGAGTGGCAAAACAATCAAACGATGCTTATCAACGAACATCGGCTTAGCTTGATGGACCCGGATGCTCGGAAATTTCTGACGCAAGAAATGCATCGTTTTTTTGATAACCAAGAATATGCAAAACCCGAGGGATATGTTCCACCTTCAAGTTGACAGCGTTCCAGTATTTCTGTTCAATACGCGGCCTACTCTTAGAGGCCAGATAGCTCAGTTGGTAGAGCAGAGGATTGAAAATCCTCGTGTCGGCGGTTCGATTCCGTCTCTGGCCACCATTTAATCCAATGCTTTCAGACCACGACAAACCATCGTCAGTATTGTTGATATACCTTCCGTCCCAGAGGCTATTTGTATTGCTTGGAAATTGGTTAAATGCCTGTAATTCAATCTATCTAAGGGACCCACGTAGTCATCTTCTTCTCATGAAAATCCGAATATTATAATTCCTGAAACTAGTAGAAGACATAGAAAGACCATTCCCAACCTAGACTGTGAAGTTAATTGAGCTTGGAGTTCCCGAATCATAGAGAGATGAATTTGATTCAATTGTTTTTCATCTTCTACTCTCTTTTTTAAGTCATCTATTTCCCTATCTTTAATTTCAGCTGATTTCTTAAGATCTTCGACAGCTTTTTCATTTTCACCTGAGGTATCGGAATCATTTGGTTGTGTCATAGCTGACCCCTGCTCTAAAGATATTCAAAATTGTTGTCTCATTTGAAGTTATCACACCTCAAAACAAGTCTCAGCAGTTACTACAAATCCCTTAAAGCCTACTCAGCCCCTCCCGGGGATCTAAAAAGCCCACCCTGGGCTATGACAATAGACTGGGGAGTTATGCAGTTTGAACAGTAGACAAATGAGTAGACAAAACAGTGCTGTTGTAGATGAACTGGAGATGTGTAAGTCTTTGATTCTAGGTAGACATCAGTGGTCTATGGAGCCTCAGATAAGCATCTATCCACTGTCTGGCCATCACATTTAGACAGTCCATACCGGACGCATGGGCAACATGTTATTCCGAGGACATCGGTAACACATTCGGTAAACAAAGGTTATCTGCCGAAGCGATCCGGCCGTTGTCCCCAGCGATCACTCTCGGATCCAGACAGAATCGGTCGCGAGACGATAACTTCCAATATATTCATGGTAGTAAGTCCCAAATTCCTCTGGCGCGATCATGCTGACCCACTCTTCACCATTTTCCCGTCGGTATAGATGGTAAGTATGGCCAATGATTGGAACAAAATTGACTGTGGCATCGTACATCCGTTGCGTATCTTCCGAGGTCGCAACGAGTTGACGAAATTCTTCCTGTAGTTCCTCGTAACGACCGCGCAGCTTTGCAGACGCTTCTTTCGACTTCGCTTGGCGATAGCCGGTCGTGTCAACCTTCGTTATTGCCGGCGCACTAACGCTATCGCCATACGGCATGGTCGATTTATTATCTGCTACACGATCTGGTTTTTTCATTCCTGTGGATCACTTCCTGGATAATAATATCCATCATCTTCTTCCGGCTTGGGCGAGCTACCCGGCGCCTTAGTGATGGGTTGTTGTCCGATCACAGCGTCTGCCTCGTCCTTGAGTTCATCCTTATCAACTCCACCACACATCAGTCTTATCTCCCTGTATCTGCGATTGGCAGCGCAATCAACAAAGCGATGCTCAGCCAAAGTAGGAATGAACCGGTTGTTCCCATTATTTTTCCCGGACTTTAGCACCCTATTGTTAGTGGGGAGACTAAGTCTGCGGTTCAAGGTTTTGCGATGACTCCCATTTGAAAACGAAATCGACTTGTATGATTCAGAGGCGTATCTTTGTCAGTGACGACGGAGAATCGTTCGATCAAAACGTCTGCACCCTCATATCAATAAAAATCAAAGAGGGAATTAATAATGGCAACTTACGAATGTGACGCATGCGGAATGGCTGTAAATGCATCATGCGCAAAGTGTGATACTCCACTGGTCAATAGTGCATTGACCCTTGATGACGGAACAGTTGTTCAAACCTCAAAATGCCCAGAATGCGAAGGAAAAATTAAGAATCCACTATGTTGTGGCGCCGATATGGTCGCAAATTAGCAGAGCGTATCGCGGGGCTATATCCAAATTTGGGCATTCCTCTGAGATCAGGCCTCTTTTGCTAACAATGTAACCAGAACGAGACCTTGCATGCGACTGATTGCATTGTTGGTTGTATATCCTAACCAATGCTGTAATCTAAGAGCTGTCGGGAAAGGATACCATCCGGGTCTATTTGATGAATGAACCTAGGCTTTCAGGGTAAGGAGCCCCAGTTCTAGGTTCATACCCGTCCCCCTCTGCAGCGTCTGAATGGATTTAAAACTAGACAGCAAAGATCATTCGATGAGTTCATTGGCCCGTATATATCGCTCGGGTACCTAAAAATGTTCGAAACTCGACTCACCTGTCGTGCAAAAGGTCCACGCTCCGATAAGCGATCTGTTATTGCGATATTTCACAAGATGATCATCAGATCACTTTATCGTCCGATCCGGGTAGCTCGATAATTCAACCGAAGGATCAAAAATCCGTTGCCAAATCTCGGGCATTCGGCTGAGCTGTGGTCGCTGCTCCAGTTGCGCGAAGCTCCCGGTGACTACGCCATCAATTTCTCTTTTGGCAACCTCGAAGTTGAAAACATAAGAACCTTCGATACCCATTCTCAAATCACTTAGAAAAATTTTGTCGCCAGATTCCCAAGCTTTGTACTGCTGTTTTGTGAACCACTGCAATCGTTGAACGCTTGGATGATTGGCGACCGGCTCCAATAATTCCAAATTTCTCGGATTACCAACAATCTGTACGTCGTCGATCTCATCAAAAACCGATGTCCAAATTTCGTAATAGTGATCACCCGCTATGGCTACACTTCGCCACAACAGTGTATTGAAAGGTGCGGGAGTCGATTCATAAACAGCGGGAGAGATGCCGCGAAAATTGAGAGCAGTCAGTGCTTTTTCATCGATCAACAATTTAGCGCTCGCACTCCAACATAAATAAGCAGTCGAGACGATCAACATCAAATGATTGATTTGTAGATTACGGCGGGTATTCCGACTAACCAACGCGCTTACAAATGCAATGATCAAGGGCAGTGTATATAGCGGATCAATAATGAATAGCAAGGAATATGAAAACGGATGTGCTGACAAGGGCCATAAAATCTGTGTGCCATAAACCGTAAATAAGTCTGCCAAACTGTGAGTGACGAAACAGAAGAAAATTGCTAGCCACCACTTGAGGAACACTGAATCAGTCAACTGCTTCGGACGAGTGATCATCCAAGCAAGTACAGGCGCCACGAGAGACTGAACCAAAACCGAGTGAGAAAAACCGCGATGGTAAGTCATATTTTCGATGGGCCCGCCGAAATCGATCAGCACATCAAGATCAGGCAAGGTACCGAAAACAGCACCATAGAGCGCGGCACGCTTTCCAATGCGTTGACCTAATATTGCATAGCTAACTGCGCCACCGAGAACTGCCTGCGTTAACGAATCCACGCAAGCTTTCCTGAAAATCCAATATCCCTAGAGGTTTGCGTTTTCATGCAATTCAATTGCTATTTCCAATAATCGCTCAACATCAAGCTTTCCATAATTTGTTCGGCTCCATTCAAGCCCTTTACGCAACTGCTCGATATCGAGTTTCATCAAACCGGTAACAATTTGATCGTGAGCTCCACGAACCAGGATTTCGACTTCACATTGCGTTTTCGACATATGACACCTCACTACTCATTATTCTTGATTTCAAAGTCTTGATCTCGTTTTCAAGATCAAGAAATACAACGCCAACAGACAACCAAAAGGCTCAAGATAAAATCGAAAGCTAACCAACCGACTCTACCGACCGCCTGGGAATCATATTTTCATCTGTATTTGCAAATCGTTGACCGTGAACTGTACAGATAGAAATCTTCTTTTAGCGCATGCATTACCGAAAGCCTTGAGAGTATTGCCTGTGAATCAAAGGGGACCTCAACATCATTTCTTGTCAGCGTTGTTCATCGATAGCAACATCCAAACCTGAAACTTTCTAATCATACGATGCAAAATCAGACGGAACGTCTCGATATCAAATGGGCATATCCGACGGACTCACCGATGCTTTCTATCAGTCGAATTTGGCAGCATGCATTGACCCCTCACACAAGCTTGTCGCTCCTGCAATCTTTCTATCGCCAAGTCAATATCACGGGTCAAGTAGAAGAGCGTGACGACCCACCACCAGACCTTCTGAACAGGTGAATGTTTCTCCACCAAATCTACTCCTTACTTCTTCGGTCGTTTATTCGGCTTCGTATCTTCAGCCATCCATCGTTTGATTACCGCAGCAATACGTCTTGGGTCTTGCTTGACTTGCTTTTGAAGTTTTACAAACTCTTTAATCCGATCCTCATCTGCCATTCAGTCTTACCGCCTAACTCAATCAATTAACTCGGTATCCAGTCAACTGAGCCCTCTGAATTGAAAACACAAAATAATTGAAGTTAACCTCTGTATTTCAGTAGCATAATCAGCAAATCAAAAAAAAAACAACCCTACGAAACCATCATGGTGATGAAAGTGTGGGGAAGAACAAGGAGATGTAATCAATGCCGCCACGTCGTTGGACTACAGACGAGCTAGATACAGCAAATAAAATGTTGAGTGATGGTGCATCATTCGTCGAAATCGGCAAAACAATAGATCGGAGCGCTGCGGCTGTCGAAGCAAAGCTAAAGGGGAAAAGCGCGCCTAAGACTGCAGCCGCCACGAAAGAATCAGCTACAAAAACGCAAACTCAGGTTGATGCACAATTAACCGAATCCAAAGCACCTGTAGTTGAGGAAAAATCAGTCGTTATTGAGCCTCAATCAGCTGAACCAAATCCGTTACCTCGATCGGATAACGATATGCAAGAGAGCTCGACAATTAAGTACATCGTTGGTGCAGTGATCATTGCTGTCGTGCTTTACCTTATACTTGGCCGCTAGTCCGAGGAACTCGACGTCCTCTGTTGCATCAAAAAACCATCGCTGCTCCACCGGCGAGCAGCGTGGCTGCGAATAAGAACCATCTCAGTACCTTAGGATCGGTGTACACAGCAAATTTGACGCCGAAATAAGCGCCAGCAACATATCCGATTGATAGAATTAATCCTTCCATCCAAGCGACTTGGTCCTGCCAGATAAAGATCGCGAGGGAAACAAGCGTAAAAACGAACGTACAAACCAGTTTGATCGCATTCGCTCGAACAATGTCATAACACAACGTACCGGCGATCGATGCTAACAGTAAAAATCCAACACCCGCCTGAACAAATCCACCATAAAAACCAGCGGCCAAAAGACCGATCAACGCAGACGGAGTCTCACTCACGCGACGTACCGTCGTTCCGCTTGGCGGCGAGACTACTGCCGGTCTGAAAAGAACCAAAAGAGACATACAGATCATCGTTCCAATCAAAAGCGGCTTAAGAATCGCAGAGGGCGCGAAGGCGGCCGCCAATGAACCAAAGAGACCTCCGATAGCCATCGGGATAAGAATCGCCTTGAGATCAAAAGTTTCTAGCTTTTTATGCCGCCTAAACTCAGAGACCGCGACCACGGACTCAACAAAAATACCAACCCGATTGGTTGCATTGGCAACCTCAGGCGGCATCCCCATGATCATTAGGGTTGGAAGTACTAGATTTGAGCCACCACCAGCCACTGTGTTGATCGCGCCAGCAAGTAATGCAACAAAAATGAGAATAACGATGTCAAAACCGGCGAGTTCCATGATGAGCGATCCATTGACGACAGCGCGAGCATACGCGTCGTAAGGTGGAACTCAAAATCAATCGAATGAACAGGATGAAGTTGAAGACTAAAGCTCAATGATCTCCGGTCTCTCTAAGTCCGCTAACCATTCTGACAAATCTTGAGCGACCGACTTTCCGTGCTCAGCCAAAAACTCGATAAATCGTCGAGCATTCAACGTCACAATATTGCCTTCAGGAAATGCAATCTGATCAATTTTCTGAAGAGCAACATCGACGTCACCGATCGTGTAATGGACATGGGAATCGCTTGATAGGGCCACCTTCCAATCCAATGCCTTTACGGTCTCGAGGATCTCGATGCAGTAAGGCTCGCTACCGAGCCGCGAACTGACAAAGGATGAGTTGTTAATTTCGATCAGGACGTTATTGTCGCGGGCAGCACGAACAACCTCTCCAATGTTGATCGGGTAATTTGGATTACCCGGATGTCCAAGAATTTGTATCAGACCTGTTTCCATGGCTGCAATCATCGCTCGCGTATGCGTTTGACGATCCGATGGTGGGAAAACGGGTTCGTGGAAACTCGCTATCCCAAAATCCATAAAACTCATAAGCGTGTGATTGACATCAAGTGGCTGATGGTCAGCGGGACGGATGTTCGCTTCAATCCCCCGAAGCATTGCCACACCATAACGAATGCGAGGCAATACTCGCATATTTCCAAAGTGCCATGGATGGGGCGAGTCGGGCATCTCCGGGCCATGATCTGTAATACTGAACAACTGGAGCCCTCTGTCCGAAGCGGCTCGAAAATATTCTTCGACCGTAGAAAAAGCATGTGTACTCGCCACTGTATGTGCGTGCGTATCTGTTAAATGCCTCATTCGTGCCTCCTACTTGATTTCATTAGTCTATGAGGGTTTTATTGCAGTGTCTTGACGTTTGGTGATCTGATGGTGAAGTCGCAACCTATTTCCTACGCAGAAGATTGGATGCCGATGCAGCAACGGCTCCTGATCAAAACAATGGAGACACTCACAGGTCGTGGACGCCTGATGCGTCGGTATCGCGCATTCCAATCAGCATCCAGTCCATTTCAAACGCCGGAGGTTTGGGACATGGCCATGGATCATTTAGGATGTCGCGGACCGTCAACAGAGCAAATCGAAATCCCACGGCGTCGAACAAACCAAGGATTGTTGCTGATCGCCAATCATCCATTCGGCGTGACAGACGGAGTGACCTTGGCTTGGATCGCATCGCGGCTCGATCCCAATTTCCGTGTAATTGCCAACGGGGTTTTGAGACAAGAACCGTCCTTGAACCCAAATATCTTACCAGTTGAATTTCAACCGGGTCGACACGCAACTAAAATCAATGTCGAGACTCGACGGCAAGCCATTCATATACTCAAATCTGGAGGCGTCGTTGCGCTTTTCCCTGCAGGTGCCGTCTCATGGTCTCAACAGCGTGGCGCACCAGTTGAAGATGACAAGTGGAAACCGCTGGTTGGGAGACTGGTGAAAGCATCTGGGTGCGATGTCCTACCCATCCGATTCTACGGTTCCAACTCGAAACTTTTCCAACACGCGTCGAGAACGGCTCTCACCCTTCGCCTTGGACTGTACATGCACGAAATCAAACGCCGTCTCGATCAACCAATCCAGTTCGAAATCATGCCAATTATCGAACACCAACAGATTCCGAATGTTCCTGAGCAAGCGCTCGCCCAGTGGCTTAGAAATCAACTATTTTCAGGTAACGGAATAAACTCGCTATCGCCAGGTACTTGAGCAAATCGGCCATCCACCCAATCAGCTTTTGCCTGCTCAATGCGTTCCTGATCTGAGGACACAAAGTTCCACCAAAGATGTCTTGGTGCATCGAGCGGTTCGCCACCAAATACCAAGACCCGCGCACCCAGCGGAGCAACAACGCTGACTTCTTGACCCGGTGCCAAAATCAAGAGTTCTGATTCGGGATATCGGATCCCATCGATCTCGAGCGCACCCTGCGCACTATAAATCGCTCTCTCTTGATACTGTTTTGGAATCTGGATGGCGCTGTGTTGGGACATCTTGAGATCCACATACAAAGAATCCCACGGAAAAGAAACCAAGCTCTTGAGTCCAAGCCATTCACCAAGTAATACCCGGCCTTCGATCCCATGATCAGAGAATTGAGGAAGACTCGATTCACCGTAGTGATCAAAACTCGGCGCCGTCTCTTCCATCGCCCGAGGTAACGCTAACCAACTTTGGATGCCAAATAATTGGGAGATGTTTGCCCGAGACTCAGAGTCTGATCGCTCAGAGTGCACAATTCCCGAGCCTGCTGTCATTAAATTCACAGTCACCGGCCCGATGACCATATCATTACCGAGGCTATCTCGATGCTGCATAGATCCTGCAAATAAATAGCTGAATGTGGAAAGCCCAATGTGTGGGTGTGGTCGGACATCCAATCCAACATCCCGAATCAATTCGCCTGGGCCGAATTGATCCCAAAAAACAAATGACCCAACAGCGCGTTTTTCGCGTGATGGTAATGCGCGTTTGACTTCAAGATTACCAATGTCTGATGACCGCGGAATAATCCGTGTTCCAACTGGATGCATAAGCTCCTCCTCAATCCGATAGTCGATGCGATGACAAAACAAATAAAGAGCATTTATGGATGCTTAATTCATTCCATTTTGGAACCGCTGATGCACGCTTTCTTTTCTCTAGTAACGCGCGTATCGTCTCGCCATGCTGACAGTTTGCCTCTATCAACCCGAAATCCCACCGAACACAGGAAACATCATCCGCTTGTGTGCAAACACAGGTAGTCAATTACATTTGATTCGTCCACTGGGCTTTTCGCTTGATGAAAAATCGGTCAGGCGATCCAGTTTGGATTATCACGATCTGGCACGCGTTAAAGAATTTGAGTCGTGGGATGATTATATCGGCGGTCCGAAGAGACGGATTTTTGCGCTTTCGACCAAAGGTACTGTGTCGTATGAATCGATCGCCTATCAGTCAGAGGATGTTCTATTGTTTGGGCCTGAGACGCGCGGGCTCCCCGAAGATGTCAGAAAGCACAACGCAGTGACCCAAGTCATTCGTGTCCCGATGTGTCCAAACAACAGGAGTTTGAATCTATCAAATGCGGTTGCGATTGTCCTCTACGAATCGTGGCGTCAACTGGGCTTCCCAGGAGGCGTTGCGTGAGCGTCTTATCGATAAAAAATATTCAAGTGAGCTTTGGTGGACCGCTGATTCTCGAGAATATCAGCCTCAAAATCCAACCCAAAGAGCGGATCGGATTACTCGGTCGGAATGGTGCGGGCAAATCGACATTGATGAAGCTGATCGCGGGAGAAATCAATGCAGATTCCGGTGAGATCAACAAAAGCTCGAGCCTGAGAGTTGCTCGACTTGTACAAGATGTGCCGACCGGAACGGTGGGTACGATCTTTCAGGTCGTTGCGTCAGGTCTTGGCGATCTCACACCACTACTTGAAAGTTATCACGAAGTGCTGAAATCGATCTCTGAAGACCCCTCAGATAAAAACATGCAGGCGCTTGAGTCTTGTCAGCACGCACTCGAAGCTGCCAATGGTTGGCGAGTCGAACAAATGGTCGAACAAACTCTCTCGAAATTTGGTTTGGATCCTGATGCGCAATTCAACGCACTCTCCGGCGGTATGAAACGACGCGTATTGCTGGCTCGGGCTCTTGTCGTTGAGCCAGATGTATTACTTCTTGACGAGCCAACCAACCATTTGGACATTCCAGCGATTGAATGGTTAGAGGACCAAATCCGATTATTTCAGGGCGCTGTCCTCTTCATCACCCACGACCGACGGTTTCTCGATGCACTTGCAATGCGGATTGTAGAACTCGATCGCGGGACCCTCAGAAGCTATGAATGCAACTATCAAACCTATCTGGCGAGGCGTGACCAAGAGCTTTCGGTGGAAGCAGATCAATTTGCAGCTTTCGATAAAAAGCTCGCAAAGGAAGAGGAATGGATTCGCCAAGGGATCAAAGCGAGGCGGACTCGCAACGAAGGGCGTGTACGCGCACTAGAACAACTCAGACGCGAACGTGCAGCGCGTCGAGAGCGTCAACAGACATCAGATCTTACCCTCATTGACGCGTCAAAATCAGGGCGCCTGGTCATCGAAGCAGAGGGGTTGGGTCTGACTTTAGGTGGTAACAAGCTGTTTGAGGACTTTGCAACAACGGTCCTACGCGGTGATCGAATCGGAGTCATTGGGCCCAACGGAGTAGGAAAAAGTACACTGATCAAAACGCTGCTTGGTCTGATTGAACCGACAGAGGGCGCATCCAAGCTTGGGACAAATCTCGAAATCGCGCTTTTCGACCAATTGAGAGAAACACTCGATGATGATGCTTCAGTGATCGACAACCTCCAACACGGCTCCGACTTTGTCGAAGTCGGTGGTGGCAAAAAGCACGTCATTGGATATCTGCAAGATTTTCTATTTTCACCAGATCGTGCGCGTGGACCAACCCGAATGCTGTCAGGCGGAGAACGCAATCGACTCTTACTTGCGCGTCTCTTTTTGAAACCCGCCAACTTGTTGATCATGGATGAACCGACGAACGATCTCGATCTTGAAACGCTCGATATTCTCCGAGATACGTTACTGAACTATCAAGGAACGTTGATTGTCATCAGCCATGATAGAGACTTCCTCGATTCAGTTGTTACCGGCATTTGGTCCTTCGATGCCGATCATACACTTCGGGAGTATGTCGGCGGATACAGTGATTGGCTCCGACAACGGCCTAGCGATCAGACAACGGAAACAAAACCAACTGAGGAGAAAAATGCTTCTGTTACCCCGAAGCCGGCAAGCAAAAAGAAACTCGCTTTTTATGAAAAACGCGAATATGAGGCGTTGAGTGCCGAAATCGAGCAGATGGAAGCACAAATCAAAGCGCTCGAAGAGGCAATGACTAACCCTGAATTTTTTCAATCAAATCCGGATCATGCCGCAGCGGAGAGTGCACGTTACCAAACATTGCAAAATGATCTTGAGCTGAAGTTTTATCGTTACATGGAGCTCGACGAACGCTCGAATTGATCCAAATCAAGTCCGTCTATCGATGGCTCAGCTCATCAGCGCGCTTCAGGTCTAACATTATGTGACCGAGACATGGAGTGGAAACCGATTTTTGGAATCGATATCGAAACGTTTAATACAATGTGGCTGAGCCTTCTGGTCGTCATCATGGTGATTGGAGTGATGACTTGGGCTTTAGTTAGAATGATGCAGTTAATGAATCACCGTGACGCAGACGGGTCAAAGCAGAACAGAATCACCCTTTGATACTGTTCAGTCAGTAAAAGGCTTGTTAGGCTTTCAGCATGAAAAAACTCGTTATCTTCCTCAGCTGTTTTTGTTTCAGTATGAGCGCAAGCGCTGCTAGTGACTTCACGCGATCAGATACCAACCAAGAATTTTGCAAAGATATCGTAAGTAACTTAGCTGAGGTTGGCGTCCGTGTGTCTCACAATTCAATGACGAAATGCGCACTACAGGTTCTTGGCGGTGCCTCAGCAACATTTCAGCGCTCTTATGGTTCTCCTGTGAATGTAATTGTTAAAAGCAATCCATATCGCATGTTTGTGGCGCGAGGTGATAATGAAATTGGAACGTGTTACGTACTGCACCCGCGCAAAACACGCCGGAAGATGGAAAAGAGAGATTGCTAGCAATGCATGCGCCTCGCCTCAAGCTCAAACTAGTGCTCGGTGACAACGATACGCTTCTCGGCTCAGGGAAAATTGCTCTCCTCAAAGCGATCCAAAAAGAGCACTCGCTCTCCAAAGCTGCAAAGTCAATCAACATGTCATATCGACGCGCATGGCTTCTAATCCAGGAATTGAACGACTCGCTCAAAGAGCCGGTATTAATTACGCATACGGGTGGCCAGTCCGGTGGTGGGAGCGAACTAACCGAGATGGCGAATCAAATTATCGAGGTTTATGAACGTCTCAATCAGGAAGCAGAACAAGCAACCGAGGCGACCCGCCAATCAATCGCCTCGTTGCTACGCTAATTACAACACCGCTAATGCAGCTTCATAATCTGGCTCGGTGGATACTTCTTCTACCAGCTCGACATGCTTTACGATCCCAGCAGGGTCGATTACAACCACCACTCTGGCAGTCAGGCCGCGCCTGATGCCAGTCAAGACCGTCACTCCATAATCGTCAGAAAATGTTGACCGAAAGGTAGAGGCCGTCTTTACCCTATCGAGACCCTCTGAACCGCAAAATCGTTTTTGCGCATAAGGTAAATCCGCACTGACGCATAAGACAGCCGTATTATCTAATGACGCCAGTTCTTCGTTGAATCTACGAGTACTCGTGGCACATGTCGGCGTATCAATGGAAGGAAAAATATTTAGAACAAGATTTTGACCCGCAAAGTCAGCCAGTTGAATTTCACCAAGATCATTTGCGGTTAGAGAAAACTCGGGCGCTTTTTGACCTATAACCGGCAGATTTCCTTTGACATCAACGATCTCACCGCGCCACCCAATTTGAACTGTCATCACCATTTCCTTACCCCAAAGTTTCTCAACTGGCGGCTCTTCACTATTTTTCAATTCTGCGCTGCTGAAAATTGAGTTAAATATTTTTCATATCCAAGGGCTTGCAACTGAGACACCGGAATAAATTCCAGGGCTGCTGAGTTGATACAGTAGCGCAACCCAGTTGGCTCTGGTCCATCGGGGAACACATGCCCAAGATGTGAGTCACCAAATTTAGAACGCACCTCGATACGCTTCATCCATAGCTTTGTGTCATCTCTTTCAATAATGTGTTGCGCCTCGAGCGGTTGCCAAAATGAAGGCCACCCAGTTCCCGAATCGTATTTGTGCAGCGAGCTGAACAGCGGTTCACCACTCACAACATCCACATAAATACCATCCGCTTTTTGATTCCAAAAGGCATTTTGAAACGGAGGTTCCGTACCATCTTCTTGTGTCACTTGAAATTGCAGTGGGGTCAGTCGCGCACGGATTTCCTCAACACTCGGTTTTCGATAGCTGCTTTCCTTAGAACCTGTCTCGCTGAACACGGCAAATCCTTCGTGTTCTGACCAAACTCGATCTAAAAATTGATCACGCCCTGAGCGATATCGATAGAATTTATATTGGAGTGCATTGGTTTTGTAGTAATCCTGATGATAATCCTCAGCTTGGTAAAAAGCTGGAGCGGGCA
>CAJWFL010000007.1:0-32212 GCA_913031455.1 uncultured Gammaproteobacteria bacterium | reverse complement strand
GGTCCGACATCTGAGTCATTTCCATCCAGAGGCTCTGGCTTATCAAGCTCTTCAATTATTGGCGAATCAGTCTCGTCTGTTTCCACTGGTGCATGAAGATCGAACTCATCGGTTTCACCGTCTTTTGGCTCATCCTCGGTTGCTTCATTCGTAATTGCAGCCACGGCCGATGATTCAGTTCCCTCAACGGGATCATCGCTGACATCCTCGTCGGTCTTTGACTTCGGTTGCCCCAGGAAGCGCGAACCAATTAAACCCACTTCGAACAGCAGCCACATTGGTACTGCAAGCAACGTCTGGCTAATCACGTCTGGGGGAGTGATCAGCATGCCAACGACAAAGCAACCAATAAAAACGTAAGGCCGTTTACTTTTCAGTGATTCTGGTGAGGCGATTCCTGCTTTAATCAGCAACATTGTTGCAACGGGGATTTCGAAGGCAAGCCCGAAGGCGAGAAACAACTTGAGTACAAAGGAAAGATAGGCGTCGATGTCAGTCATCACCGTCACGCCAGTTGGCCCGATGGTAGTGAAGAATCCGAATACCAACGGGAACACCGCAAAATACGCGAACGCCATTCCGGCATAGAACAAAAAAATGCTCGATATGAGCAAGGGTCCAGCTATTTTCTTCTCGTTATCATAAAGACCAGGCGCAATGAATCCCCACAACTGGTAGAGAATCATTGGGGCCCCACAATAGACACTCAGGTACAACGCAAGTTTAAACGGTGCGAGGAACGGTGATGCAACCTGTGTTGCAATCATCGAAGCGCCTTCCGGTAACAAGGATTGCAACGGATCCGCAAGATAGGCGTAAAGATCGTTCGCAAATGCGATAAAGGCCAAAAAGAAGAGAAGAATTACGACCAAGATCCGTATCAGTCGGTCTCGTAATTCAATGAGGTGGGCGATCAGGGGCTGATCATTCAGGCTTGGATCGCTCATTCTTCTCTGCTTGCGTCGTATTGCTGGTCTGGCTGAGGCCTAAGGGGTCCTCTCCAGCTATATCTTCCATTTTTAGTCCACCGCCGCGCTCTTCCAATTGGCGCTTCAGGTCCTCGAGTTCCAACTCGCGATTAATATCGTTTTGAATGGATTGGACTTGTCCACGAAGCCGTTTAACCCAAAGCCCAAGTGTGCGGGCAAGACGAGGTAAACGCTGGGGACCAACAACTACGAGACCAATGATTGCGACAAGCAGCAGCTCTGTCGCACCAATATCGAACACTTAGACTTTCTCTTTTTGTTCGGTCTGTTGTGCTTCAGCTGATTCGTTTTGTTGGACAGTACCTTCGGCTGTTGTGTCCGCTGCGCCTTCGGCATCCTTGTCTTCCGACTTATCGGTTACTGATGCCCGAAAACCCTTCACTGCACTCCCAAGGTCGGTACCGAGTGATTTCAATTTTTTGGTACCAAAGATCATGATCACGATGGCCAAGATAATCAGTAGCTGCCAAATGCTGATACCACCAACTCCCATAACGGACTCCTATTGTTTTATGTGTTGTTAATTAAAGCTTTTAAACGGGCCACCCCCGAGAACATGATAGTGCATGTGATACACCTCCTGATGACCTCCGGGTCCCGTATTCAACACCGTTCTGAATCCCGAATCCAGCCCTTGTTCCTTTGCTATCTGCGGAATCTTTAACTGAATTCGTCCTAACAAGCCTTCATCAGAGAGTGTCGTATCAAATAAATTTTTAATATGTCGACGCGGAATCACCAAAAAATGCACCGGCGCTTTTGGATTAATATCGCCAAATGCGAGGCAATCATCGTCCTTGTAAAGGATATCGGCGGGTACTTCACCGTCCCGAATTTTACAAAATAAGCAATCAGTCATCTTAATTCTCCCGATTTGCTTTTTCGACCAGCCCACTGACTCCTAACCGTCGTTCGAGTTCCGCCAAAACCGCACTCGGCGGCTCTTCTAGGTGAGAAAGTAACACCAATGTGTGGAACCATAGATCGGCAACTTCGTGAATCACATCCTCGTTGTTTTCCGATCTCGCCGCATCCTTGGCGGCCATCACCACCTCAGTCGCCTCTTCACCGACTTTCTTTAAGATGTGGTCGAGACCTTTATGATGCAACTTTGATACGTATGATTTTTCTGGATCGCCAAAGCGTCGCTCAGCAAGCATATCTTCCAGAACTTCGATCACCGTCATGTGTTGCCTCCGTATAAAGTCTTTGGATCAACTTCTACTGGTTCAACTGCCTCCCATTCGCCATCACTCCCGGGTGACCACGAAAAGCAGGATCGACGTCCAGTGTGACAGGCGACACCAGACTGCAGGATACCTAAAAGCACGGTATCTTTGTCACAATCGATCCGAATGTCGACTAATTGTTGTGTTTGACCAGAGGATTCACCTTTTCGCCACAGCTTCCCCCGCGAGCGTGAATAGTAAACGACCCGACCCTGATGTAGTGTCTCATTGAGTGCTTCTCGGTTCATCCATGCGACCATCAAGACCTCTTTTGATTGGTGGTCTTGAGCGACAGCACACACAAGTCCGTCAGCGTTGAAGTTAACGGCATCGAGTAATTGCTGCCTTGTATTCTCATCCTTGATCTCGATCATCAGCGTCTCACCAAAAGCAAAAGTGATAGAACGGCAATAGCGAACGGCCAATACCCTGCAAGCCAGTCATGTTCAGCAATCAGTGCAACCCCAGCAACGATTAACCCACTTCCGCCAAGAACTGTGCTCAGGTATCCCGTGAGTCTCCGCTTTTTCGTCTCTTGACCAAGAAGGTTCAGTGCGTTTGCTTGCTCCAGTTGGATCAGTTCAAGTCGTTCAAGCCGATCTGGGGCGGACAGTATGATATTGGTTAATGCCGGGAACTGAACTGCCCAACGAGAAATATTGCGTTTAGTGTAATCAGCAATCCCTTTCGGACCAAGACGCTCTTTAACCCAACGCTCAAGGAATGGCTTTCCCGTATTCCAAATGTCGAGTTCTGGATACAGCTCTCGACCAAGCCCCTCAATGTTGAGCAATGTTTTTTGAAGTAAGACCAATTGTGGCTGTACTTCCATTTGAAAACGCCGTGCGACTTCAAATAACTGGATGAGCAGGACACCAAAACTAATTTCACCGAGTGGTTTTTGAAAGATCGGTTCACACACTGTGCGGATCGCACTCTCGAATTCACCGATGTTGGTATTTTTAGGTACCCAACCTGATTCCACGTGTAATTCAGCAACAGCGCGGTAATCTCGGTCAAAGAAAGCAATTAAATTTTGTGCCAGATAGGCTTGTGATTCAGGATCAAGCGTACCGACGATTCCAAAATCGATTGCTTTGTACACTGGATTTTCAGGATCTGAAATATCAACAAAGACGTTTCCCGGATGCATATCTGCATGGAAAAAACTGTGATCGAATACTTGAGTAAAGAAAATTTCGACACCGTGTTCGGCCAACTTTTCCATGTTGACTTTTTTCTCTTTAAATATATCAACGCGAGAGATTGGAATGCCGTAAATCCGCTCCTCGACCATCACATTACGGCGTGTGTAGTCCCAGAAGATTTCGGGCACATAACAAATCTCTGATTCTGCGAAATTACGACGGATTAATGCAGCATTCGCCGCTTCACGCATTAAATCCAATTCATCCAAGATAGTCATGCGATAGTCAGATACAACCTGTACGAGCTTCAGCCGCTTGCCATCAATAAAGTTTCTCTCAACAAACTTGGCGATCGTCATCATCAGTTTCAGATCTTCTTCGATCACTTTTTCGATTCCTGGGCGAATCACTTTTGCGATGACTTCTTCGCCAGTCTTGAGGCGGGCAGCATGGACCTGCGCAACTGAGGCAGACGCCATGACATCTGATGAAAACTCACTAAAGACCTCATCAACTGAGCAACCTAGCTCCGATTCAATGATCGATTTAGCGACTTCACCTGAAAAAGGTTTGACACGATCTTGAAGTTCGGCCAATGGTCCCGCGATATCCGGAGGTAACAGATCACGCCTGGTCGATAGCATTTGCCCGAATTTTACAAATACAGGTCCGAGTGTTTGTAACGCATCGCGCAAACGTTCACCACGACTTCGTTTTTTTCGGACTGAGGGGATGCACCACGCGATGGCTTTCAATAGTTTCCGTTTAGGCTGGGGGAGTAGCTCATCGATACGCTCAGAAAATAGAACACGGACGATTTTAAGAAGACGTAACGAACTACTCATTGTCGGCCTCGAGCCGTTTCATGCGCACTTCCGTACGATCGATTCGGCGATTCAGTGATGTGATCCGCGCCTCTGTTTTAAAAAATGTGTCATCCGTCACGAGTGCTTTCTGTTCTGACCGCAAGAATTCTCGAGCCTGGCGCCTCACTGAGTCGCGGCTTGTCGTCCACTGTGACCGAGCCGTACGCAGTGTTTGGATCAGCATGCCGGCAGGGATGGGGCCAAGCGCTTTGGTGACAGTATCTTCCCAATCCAAATCCATTGCCTGAAAGGTTTTCTGCATGGTCTGTAAAACACCAACACTACCGCGAATATCGAGACCCTCAAAGATGAGAGGCGCATTGGGTTGCGTGAGTGACCGTGCTGTTTCAACGAGACTTCCTAACGTACCAGAGAGTTCAACATCGGCAGCTCCTTGAGACTCAGTTGCAAGCCACCAACGCTCGTCCCCACAGATGATCCAAACATCTAGATCGAGATCAGTGACGCGAAGTTTCAATACTTTGCCAGCCATTGGCGCAAGCTGTTCTGGCTGGATATCAGCAGCACGCATACCGGCGCTGATTGCCTGTTCTGATGCAGCGACCAATCCAGCCAGCATCAAGCGCGGAATCATGTCTTCACTCCCGTATGGATCGCAACAATCCCACCCGTTAGATTTTGATACGCGACAAATCTGAATCCTGCTGAACCTAGCATGTCTGCGAGGGTGTCCTGATCAGGATGCTTACGGATCGATTCGGCCAGGTATTGATAGGATTCTTTGTCCTGTGCCACCAACTGTCCCATAGCTGGCAGCACAGAAAAACTATACACATCATAGATTTGTGACAGGGACGCCGACACGGGCTTAGAGAACTCAAGTATGAGCGCTTTCCCGCCTGGTTTGAGTACTCGATACATCTCTCCAAGTGCGGCTTCTTTGTCTGTCACGTTCCGGAGTCCAAAGCCAATCGTGACACGGTCAAATGACTCTGAAGAATAAGGAAGTGTTTCAGCATCACATTGACACCAAGTGAGTCCCTTTAACTCACCACGATCCATACAGCGATCGCGGCCAACCCGGAGCATTTGATCGTTAATGTCACCCAGAACGACATGGCCATCTGAGCCCGCTCGACGCGACATCGCCCGAGCCAGATCACCGGTGCCTGAGGCTAAATCAAGTATTTGCATTCCTGGACGGATGGCTATGGTTTCGACCGCAACCCGCTTCCATAAACGATGAAGGCCAGCTGACATCAAATCGTTCATCAGATCATAGCGACGAGCAACGCTATTGAAGACTTCCCGTACTCTATAGGTTTTTTCTTCGACTGGGACTTCCTTGAATCCGAAATGTGTTGTCTCTTTCATGTGGCCTCAGAGAATGTATTGCGACAAATCTTCATCTTGGCTGAGTTCAGACAAGCGAGATTCAACATAGCTACGATCAATTGTGACTGTTTCGGGACCGCTTTGGCCAGTTTGAAACAGTAAGTCTTCCAACACTCTTTCGACGAGCGTATGCAACCGGCGTGCACCAATATTCTCGGTTTTTTCGTTGACGACGGCAGCAATTTCAGCGAGCGCCCCAATGCCGCTTTCGGCAAATTCGATGGTGATGCCATCAGTCTTCAAGAGCGCCTGATATTGGGTAACTAATGAGTGATCGGGCTCTGTTAGAATTCGAGCAAAATCGGAAGGTTTGAGGGCATCAAGTTCGACTCGTATCGGTAACCGACCTTGTAATTCTGGAACCAGATCTGACGGTTTTGACAGGTGAAATGCGCCAGAAGCAATGAACAGAATGTGGTCTGTTTTAACAGAACCGAATTTGGTTTGCACCGTGGTTCCCTCGATCAATGGCAACAGATCACGCTGAACTCCCTCTCGGCTAACATCTCCACCTTGCGAATTCTCACGGCGACACACCTTATCGATTTCATCCAAAAAAACGATGCCACGACTTTCGACATAATCGATTGCCGTCAGTTTGACATCATCGTCGGAGATTAAACGAGCGGCTTCTTCATCGACCAGAATCTTATATGCGTCGCCAATTGGTAATTTGCGCTTCTTGTTTTTGTCTTGCCCAAACTTAGAGAACATATCTTGGAGTTGGCTCGCCATCTCCTCCATACCAGGGGGCGTCATGATGTCCACACCGACTCCGCCGGCTTTGATATCAATCTCGACTTCTTTGTCGTCGAGGTCACCCTCCCTAAGCTTTTTCCGAAACACTTGTCGTGCGCCGCTGGTATCTGATTGGACGGGTTGATCACCCCGTGGTGGTGGCAACAAGATATTCAGAATTCGATCTTCTGCACGATCTTCGGCTTGATGACGAACGGCGAGCATTCGACGTTCACGTTCATCTTTGATTGCGACACCAACTAAGTCTCGGATGATGGATTCAACATCACGGCCTACATACCCGACTTCAGTGAATTTTGTTGCCTCAATTTTGATGAAAGGAGCTTCAGCTAAATGCGCAAGTCGGCGAGCAATCTCAGTTTTTCCTACACCGGTTGGACCGATCATGAGGATATTTTTTGGCGTGACTTCTCTGGCAAGATCATCCGGGAGTTGCATTCGACGCCAGCGGTTCCTCAATGCAATCGCAACTGCCCGTTTGGCGTCTGCTTGTCCAATAATGTGTCGATCAAGTCGAGCAACAATGTCTTTTGGAGAGAGATCAGTCATGATTTGCGGTTAGCTCATCAATGGTGAAATTGGTATTGGTATAGATGCAGATCTCGCCCGCAGCTTTGAGTGCTTCTTCGACGACTGTTCGTGCAGAGAGTTCAGTATTACGTAAAAGCGCAAGCGCAGCGGCCTGAGCAAAAGGACCGCCAGAGCCAACTGCGATAATGCCGTCTTCAGGCTCCATCACATCACCGTTGCCTGTAATGATCAGCGAAGTTTCTGTATCAGCGACCGCGAGGATAGCTTCGAGTCGTCTCAGCATACGATCTTGCCGCCAATCTTTTGCGAGTTCGACTGCAGCTCGGGTGAGATTCCCTTGATGCTTTTCAAGTTTCGCATCAAATCGTTCGAATAAGGTGAAGGCGTCAGCTGTTCCACCCGCGAATCCAGCCAACACCTTATTTTGGTAAAGACGTCTGACTTTTCGGGCATTTCCTTTCATGACAGTGTTGCCCAGTGTCACCTGGCCATCGCCGCCGATGCAGACCTGATCACCACGACGGACCGAGACGATCGTTGTTCCGTGGAATTGCTCCATATTTACTCCCTTCGAACGAGTGCACTGTAGCCATTTTTTGTCAGTACATCGGCCGCAGCACGCATGTCGCGGACCGTTTTAAATGGACCAAGTACGATTCGATACCATCCACCATTTGTTGCACTCGGCGGAATAACTCTCGCTTTTAAATCTAAAAACAATAAGGCGACGCGAGTGTCATCTGCCGCTTCTGCTGTCCTAAATGAAGCAACCTGAATAATTGTACTTTTGAGCGTTTCAGCGACGGCTTCATCACGAGATTGTCCCGTCTCAACATCAATGGGGACTTCCCCTGTAATCAACAACTCATAAAAAGTGTAAAAGTTCTCCGGTGCCTCCGGTATCTCTTGCTGAACGGTTGTTGTTTGTTCCGGGTCGGTCGGTGTGACAGCTTGTTGAGACGGAGGCTCTGTAACCTGTGCTTCTGGTTGCCGGGATTCTGCCGAATGTGGTGTCGAAGCATTCTGATTGAGCCAAATAAGCCCGGTTGCGACAGCGCCGAGTAATACGATACTCAAAGTGATGCCAACAACAGCGCTTGGCCCCTTCTTTTCAGGGCGTCTGTGTCGAGCTGCTTGAGTCGAATAATCTCGCATCACATGGACCGTGGAGAGCTCACACCGAGTAGATCAAGACCGTTACGAATGACTGTTTGAACCGCTTTAGCCAGCGCCAGGCGTGCATCACGAACATCCATGTCATCGACGAGTAGGCGTGTTCCGTTGTACCAGCGGTGAAAATCAGCTGCGAAGTTTAGCAGGTAATAGCAAATCAAGTGTGCTTCTAGCGAATCAGCTGCCTTACTGACGACTTCCGGGAATCGTCCGATTGCGGTTGCTAAGTCCAGCTCTTCCTGGGTGACTAGAGATGTGAGGTGGTCGAGACCGCGTTGCTCGTCAAATGGTTGTCCCTCCAAGCCCTCAAATACGCGGCAGATTCGCGCATGTGCGTATTGGATGTAGTATACCGGATTATCTTTTGACTGGCTTGTCGCGAGCGACAGGTCAAAATCCAAGTGTTGATCTGCCTTACGCATGACGTAGAAATAACGGCATGCATCGCGACCAACATCGTCTCGTAACTCTCTCAACGTTACAAACGAACCTGAACGGGTCGACATTTGTAGTCGCTCACCGTCTTTATAGAGGATTGCAAATTGGACTAGCCGAATCGTGAGGCGCTCTGGATCAAATCCGAGCGCTTGGGCAGCCGCTTTAATTCGCACGATATAACCGTGATGGTCAGCACCCCAAACGTAAATAATCCGATCAAATCCACGGGAGAACTTGTTGGCTATATAAGCGATGTCACTTGCAAAATACGTGGTTTCACCATTATCCCGTCGCACAACCCGGTCTTTATCGTCGCCGAAGTCTGTTGATCTGAACCAAATTGCGCCGCCTTGTTTGTAGAGATGACCGCGCTCTTCCAGTGTTGCGATGGCCTCTTCAATTTCGCCAGATGTAACAAGAGACTTCTCGCTAAACCACTCATCAAAGTCTGCGCCGAATTCAGATAAGTCATCTTTAATGTCATCAAGAATTGCGGTGAGGGCGAGATTAAAAGGCTTGAGCCAATCGTCACCAAGCGATTCTTTGGTATTCTGAATAAATCCGTCGATGTGTGTGTCCTTGGTCTCTTCAGAATCTTTAGGTACCCCAGCGAGCAGTGCGTCGTAAGATACTTGGAGTGAGTTTCCGGCATTTTGAAACAAGGTCGCACCAAGGCTAGAAATGTAATCGCCTTGATAACCAGCTGATGGAAAAACCACCGACTCACCAGTGTGTTCGAGATACCGAATGAATACGCTGACGGCCAGGATATTCATCTGGCGGCCCGCATCATTAACGTAGTATTCAGCCTCAACCTGATGCCCGCGAGCCTTGAGCAGGTTCACCAGTGTCGCTCCATAGGCAGCGCCACGGCCGTGCCCCACATGCAAGGGTCCGGTTGGGTTGGCTGAGACAAATTCAACTTGCACGCGCTCGTTGGTTGCTTGGTGAAATCCAAATTGATGGTGTTCTGTCAGGCAGCGTATTACTGGCTCAAATGCCGCTCTTTTTGCCAGCTGAATATTTATAAACCCTGGTCCAGCAATCTTTGTTGACTGGACACTTTCTGATTGAGGCAGTTGTTCAAGGACTAACTCTGCAAGTGTGCGAGGCGCCATTTTGGCCGCTTTTGCATGCACCATGGCCACATTGGTTGCAAGATCTCCATGAGCAGAATCACGGGTATTTTCAATCTGAACGGGTTTACGATCTGCCGCATCAATGATGCCTCGAGTGATGAGTTGATCGAGCGCTTGTTCAAATAGCCCAGCGACAGCGTCCTTCATAGTGTCCCTCCAATTAAGCGCGCGAGTGTAGCATTACCAAAGGTCCCAGGGATCCACATCTAACTGAAACATGACTTTTCCTCGTCTTTTATAAGCCCATGGACCAGTTTCTTTTAATACCCATTGAATCAGAGATCGTTTTCCGAGGATCAACACCTGGCCGTGATATTGCCGATTTCGACGTTCCATTGGAGCAGGCGCGGGTCCAAGCACACGAACTGGGCTATTTAATGCACGAATTTGATTTGCGACCGCTTCTAACGCTTCGAACACCGGTGTCGACGATGTGGCTCGTGCTGTGATGAGTGCGAGATGAGACTCTGGAGGCCAGTTGAATTGTTGCCGCTCGAGAAGTACCGCTTTTGCGAGATGGTCGTAATCTTGCCTCAGTATCTTGTCGAACCACGCGGAGTCAGGACGGTGTGTTTGAATCAACACCTGGCCGGTCGCACCATGGCGCCCCGCGCGGCCTGCGACTTGAGTGAGGAGTTGCACAAAATGTTCCACTGATCTGAAATCAGCACCTGATAGCCCTTGATCGGCATCAGTGACAACAACAGTGGAGAGCTTTTGAAAATCGTGTCCTTTGGCGAGCATTTGTGTGCCGACCAAGATACAGGGTTGGCCGTCAATGACTGGTTGGATGAGCTGTTCAAATGCACGTCGTCGTGCAGTCGTGTCGCGATCCACACGAATAATCGGAACATCGGGAAAGCTCTCAGTCAACGTTTCTTCTAAGCGCTCAGTTCCATGGCCAACAGCTAATAAACTGCGTCCGGAGCATTCGGGGCAGATCGATACCGGTCGCTGGCGATGATCACAATGATGACACCACAAAGAGTCTGGCTGGCGATGGAGCGTTAGTTTTGCATCGCAATGCTTACAGCCGGGGATCCACCCACAGTCTGTACACATGAGAATGGGGGAGTAGCCTCGTCGATTGAGGAAAACGAGTGCTTGGTGGTCATGATCTAACGCGTGGCGAATGGCTCGTCGAGCTGCCTCACTCAGCCCATCTTTTGGTCTGTCGTACCTTGCATCGATCAAACGAATCGAAGGCTGGGGCTGCTGTCCTGGTCGAGCCGATAAGCGTAATCGTGTGTATTTTCCAAGCTCCGCCTGTTGCCATGTCTCCAGTGACGGTGTTGCTGACGAGAGTACGATCGGAATCGCCATTTGTTTTGCACGAACGATGGCCAGATCCCGAGCTGAATAGCGACACCCCTCTTGATTTTTGTAGGCGCCATCATGTTCTTCATCGACCAAGATGAGCCCTAGATTTGGCATGGGCGTAAATAATGCAGAGCGTGTGCCGATGAGGACATCAGCAATACCCCGGGCGGATGCAATAAAGGCCCTAGTTCTCGCGCCATCAGCGATGCCTGAATGAGACACACAAAGCTCACCATCGAGCTGATCTTGAATCCTGCTCACCATCTGGCCCGTGAGTCCAATTTCGGGAACCAACAACAGGATCTGCCGGCCTCGCTTGATCGTTCGATCTATCAGTTCCGAAAAAACCTGCGTTTTTCCGCTGCCAGTAACTCCTTGGAGTAAAAAACATCGGAATTGATTGGCTGTCTGATCCACGGCTTCGATCGCATGACGTTGATCCTTTGTGAGCTGATAGGCCGGTGAGTTGTTGTGCCCGGTTTCAGTTTTCGGTTTTGGGATTGGCTTACCTTTACGAAGAGTTGTCGGAAGGCTTGAATGTAATAAATCACCCGGCGGTGCTAAATAATAGTCCGATGCAAAATCCACCAGCGCTTGATGTTGTGTGCTGATGATCTGCTCGTCATCAATCACTGAAATCACTGATTTAATGGTGTCAAGTGCTTCTTGTCGATTCGCTTTGCCTGCACAGAGGCCGATGACTTCGCGTGATCCGAGAGGCACTGTCACGCGAATACCAGGGCTGACCGGAGCATCTGTCGAGTAGGTAAGGGGTTCGAAAAACGGCCCCGGAACAAAGACTTTGATAAAAAAGCGTGACATAGGCTTCCGTGAACACCCCAGTGTTTGATAGACTCCGCCGCCCCAACTTAGATGCGGTGCTTGACGCGTAAAGTGGTTGGGGAAGCGGCATCGATTATACAGAGGATAGAAAAATGAGAGCGGATATTCATCCAGCGTACTCGGACGTAAAGGTTACATGCTCGTGTGGAGCAACCTATGAGACGCGTTCAACAAAAGGCGAAGATTTTTCTATCGACGTCTGTCAGGAATGCCATCCTTTCTACACCGGCAAGCAGAAAGTCGTTGATACCGGTGGACGTATCGATCGGTTCAATAAGCGCTTCGGTGGTCGAGCAATTTCGAAATAGAGTATTGACAAGAGCCGCCGCCGTTGCGGCTTTTGTGCTTTCGGGGGTTGCTTTTGCAACGCCCTGCCCTGCACCACAGACTCTTTCTCCGCCATTGACAATCGATCGAGTCATTGATGGTGATACCGTTAAACTCGATGATGACTCTCGTGTCCGTTTGACGGGTTTTAATACATTCGAATTAAAAGATTCTGGCTGGAAGCGTGATTACGCACTCAAGGCGAAACGGCGAGCAATCGAGGTGCTTCCGCAGTCAATCCAAGTCACTCCATGGCCCGCGCCAAAAGATCGGTATGGTCGTCTGTTGGGAAATCTATGGATGGGCGAGGCCTATCTCGGAGAGATACTTGTTGCCGAAGGCCTAGCTCTTACCGTTTCGGTCCCTCCGGAGAATCGCTTAGTTACATGTCTGTTATCGACCGAGTGGAGCGCAAGGATGTCGGGCATCGGTGTTTGGTCTTTGGATCAGCTACCTCAAGCGGTGAAAACCTTATCGAGTGGTGGCTTTCAACATCGTGTTGGTGTGGTGACCCAAATACTTGATCAAACGACTGTGATTCTGGACGGTAAGTTGCGCGTCGTATTTCCAGAGGTTGATTCTAGCGTGAGAACGGGGACTCGCTACGAGGTTCGTGGTTGGGTCTCGCGATCCCCCAAATCATTGCGATCGGACTGGCCGTGGACGTTGAGGCTCAAAGATCTGAGTAATCGCGTTCGCGTGTTTTAAAATAATTGTTGCGGTGTTTGTATTGTTTGGCCATCCGTTGAGGGAATGATTGCCTCTGGCGCCGGGTCCTTTGGCGGATTTTCCAAGAGAAAGAACTCGCGCATGGCGTTGGTCTGTGACGCTCGTGCCTTGGCACCAGTTTCTGGATCGATGCGCGTCGCGACAATGCCTGTCGGTAATGGTGGCGCATCCTTTGGCGAGTCTTTGAGCGCGTGCTTCATAAATTCGATCCAGATTGGCAGTGCCGCTCGTCCGCCATATTCTGAGCGCCCGAGTGTTTTTGGTTGATCGAATCCAACCCAGACTGAAGCGACTAAGTTTTTTTGATAGCCATTGAACCAGGCATCGACTTGATCGTTTGTTGTCCCCGTTTTACCGGCGAGATCTTGTCGGCCAAGTGCCTTCGCTTTTTTTGCTGTTCCTTGTTGGACCACATCTTTCAACATGTCATTGATGAGAAAATGAATGCGCTCATCAAGAACACGAGGCGCGATAGGGTCGTTGTAGTCAAGTTCGAACAAGTCAGATTGTGTTGGTCGTAGCCGATTATCGAATTCCAAATCTACTGACACAGACCGTCCCTCACATGAATTTCGGCATACACTCACTGGGCGCGTTTGGTAGAGAATCGCGCCGTTGGCTGATTCTATGCGATCGATTAAGTGGTTTTGTACTCGATAGCCACCATTTGCAAAAATGGCGTAGGTCTCGGCCATTTCGAGAGGTGTCAATGAGGCTGTTCCAAGCGAAATTGAAAGATCTCTTGGTAATTTCGCGGTATCTAAGCCAAAGCGATCGGCGATATCGATGATACGACTGACTCCAAGCTCGCGGACAAGCCGTACTGAGACCAGATTTCTCGATTTGTACAGCGCCGTTCGTAGTCGAGTAGGCCCCAGAAACGTTCCTCCCGAATTTTGTGGGCGCCAGTCAGTTGCACCCTCCGTTTGATCAAACACCACGGGTGAATCGTTGATCTGTGTCGCTGGAGTCATTCCAGACTCGAGTGCGGCGGTATAGATTAACGGTTTGATTCCAGATCCAACCAAACGACCGCCTTGTGTTGCCCGGTTGAATTTGGATTCGAAATAATTGAAGCCGCCAATCATCGCTCGAATGGCTCCGGTGTTTGGATCTAAAGCGACAAATCCCGACTCGACTTCAGGTTTTTGCGCCAGCCACCAGCGCGTATCGTCTTGAAGTACCCGGATTAAATCACCTGGTGCCACTAATTTTCTTGCATCTTTGACACGAGTGCCGATGCTATTGACGCTACGATATTCTCGGGCCCATTCAAATCCTTTCTGTTCGATCATGATTGATTCATCATCTTTGGTAACTGCGCGGATGGTTTTGTCCGTCACGGCGACAACAACCGCGGGATGAAGCGGCCCGATGGTATCGATGTCCTCGAGTTGTCGTTTCCAGTCGAATAATCCGGTACCGACCAGCGATTGCTCAACGCCTCGCCAACCGTGTCTGCGGTCGTACTCCATCAGTCCTCGGATGACCGCGTTTTGTGCATATTTTTGTTGCTCACCATTGATGGTGGTAAAGACGCGCAAGCCATCGGTATAGGCTCCATCATCGAAAATCTCTAATGCAATTCGGCGCGCTTCTTCAGCAACATATGGGGCAGTGAGATCGAGTTGAACACCATGAAGTGATGCTGTGACCGGTTGTTCAATTGCTTGTTCGAAGTTGTATGGTTCGATGAAACCTAATTTCAGCATCCGACCGAGAATCCAATCACGACGCTCTTTGGCGCGTTCGGGATTTGCAATTGGATTGTACTTCGAGGGCGCTTTTGGAAGCCCGGCAACCATCGCCGCCTGCGCCAGCGTCAACTCATCCAAGTTCTTTCCGTAGTAAATCTGCGATGCGGCATTGACGCCGTAGGCGCGATGTCCGAGAAAAATAACATTGAAGTATAGCTCAAGAATTTCATCCTTGCTGAGCGCTTTCTCGATTTCGAGCGCGAGTAAAATTTCTCGAAATTTACGTGCAAATGTTCGCTCGTGACTCAGAAAGTAGTTCTTTGCCACCTGCATCGTGATGGTTGAACCGCCAGACTGAATCTGCCCACTTGAAACGAGTTGCCACGCAGCACGCGCAAGCCCAAGCGGATCGATACCCACATGGTCTTTGAAGTTGTCATCTTCGGCGGCCAGGAAGGCGCGAACAAGGTCAAGTGGAACTTCATTAATACTGACTGGATCACGTCGTTTTTCACCAAATTGCGCGATCAATTGTCCGTCGGAGGTAAAGATCTGAAGTGGTGTTTGTAACTGCACTGTCCGCAGTGACTCGACGTCGGGAAGCCCGGGCTTCAGATAAAGGTAGCCACCAATCAGTCCACCCGCCCCCAGGAGCGCTGAAGTGAGTGCAAGGCTGATTAAAAAACGTACAGGTCCGGTCACTGTCATTCCATCCCAAACATTGGGCCAAAGTGTACCTAAAATCAAAGTCCAATATCGATTTGACAGACTTTAATTTTTTGCTTGGCTCTCCAAACTCGGAGGATCCCATGCAAATCGACCACAATTTCAGCGAGTTTATCTAAGTTTTGATTCGCTTTATTGAATAAGTGATGGAGATTGCAAACGTTGTCGCCTCAACGAGCATCCAGACTTCACTGAACCACAGTATATTATTGTGTCTGAATACTGGATTAGGCGAGAAATTCTGCCTGCACAAAAAGATCGTCATCGATCATGTCGACCCGGGTTTGATTTTTTCGACTTTGTTGAGGATGACCGTCACGTCCAGATGTACGCCAGTCTGAGAAGCCAGGGTTTTGAATTACTGACGAATCTTTTTAACTATGACTATTTGAAATCAGTCACTCCAGAGTCGGACTGGATCTGTCATGAACAATTAGATGGGATGTTTGCAAGGCATTGCGAATCTAAAACGACGGCTTGCGTGGTTACAAATTCACAGGGCATTCGCGATGGACTTTGGTCAACGTTTGAATCTCATTGTCAACCAGCCGCATGGGCCAAGCGGATTGGTACTGCATTGCCAAGCGTCCATTCCATTTCCCCGGAAGCGCTTTTGTCTGGTCAGTTTGTGTGCTGAATCTGACGCATTGGCGAGGTGATTTCAGAGCCGCGGATCGTGACCACAAACCGCTGTGCTGCGACCATTCGCCAAGGACAGCAACTACCGTTCGTGACTGTTGATAACGAAGGGCGTACATCTACTGAATTTAAGGACGCAGTCCTCGAACTGAAAGTGACCCCGGTATTGCATGATGATGGACGGATCGAAATGACTTTAGATATTCGGCAGGATCAGGTCGGTCAACTGTCGACCCAGCAAGGTCCGATGATTGAGATGCGCGAAATCAATACGCGAGGGACTGTCGATCCCGTCGAGACCTTGGTTCTCGGCAGGATCTACGAATCAAAAGAAGAAAACATTCGTGTTGGCATTCCTAGTTTGTCTTCGATTCCTTTAATCGGTCGCGCATTTCAATCAAGTCAGCGTCGAGCCTTCAAATCAGAACTGCTAATATTCATCACGCCCCGCGTTCTTTAACTGAGGTTTCATGGCAGACATTTCGTTTCCACTGATATTGATCGGTCCAACTGGTGCCGGCAAAACCACTGTCGGTCGGTTGCTTGCGACCAAATTGAACGTACCATTCCTCGACTTGGATGAAGAGATTGAGGCACGCTGCGGAGCCGATATTCCATGGGTCTTCGATGTCGAAGGTGAAGTGGGTTTTCGTGATCGTGAGGCACGTATCTTTGCAGAGTTTGTCGACAAGGGTGCTGTTGTTGTGTCAACTGGCGCTGGGGTTGTTTTACGTGGTGAAAATCAAGAGTTATTAAAACGCCATCAGTCGCATGTCATTTGGTTGCAAGCTGATCTAAAAACACAGTTTGACCGTCTAAAAAATGATAAGAATCGGCCGTTATTGCAGGTAGCCGATCCAAAAGCGAAGTTAAGGGCCATGGCGACGGAGCGCGAGCCTCTGTATCGCGGGCACTCGAGCATACAGGTGCAAACGCGACGGACCAATCCATCGGTTGTCGTGCGCCAAATTATGGAACAAATAGAGAGGCAGATTGATGAGAACGCTTAACGTTGATTTGGGCGATCGTGCGTATCCAATTCATATTGGAGACGGTCTGCTTGATTCAGATCACTTGGCTGGTGTCATTCGAGGTCATCAGGTTCTCGTGGTGACCAATGACAGCATTGCCCCGCTGTATCTTGATCGCGTTCTTTCGACCCTACAGGGCTTCGATGTGGCGACGGTGGTTTTGCAAGATGGTGAACAACACAAACAGATCGATACCCTCGATTTCATTTTTTCAGAAGCACTGACGAAGCGATTTTCGAGAAATGCCACGATGGTCGCGTTAGGGGGCGGTGTTATCGGAGATATGGTTGGCTTTGCTGCTGCAACCTATCAGCGTGGAATCGACTTTGTTCAGATTCCCACTACGCTTCTTTCGCAGGTTGATTCGTCTGTTGGCGGCAAAACAGGAGTCAATCATCGGTTTGGGAAAAATATGATCGGAGCATTTCATCAACCGATCGCTGTTCTCATAGATACGCATGTTTTAGACACACTTCCGCAGAAAGAGATGTGCGCTGGCATGGCCGAGGTGATTAAGTATGGCTTATTGGGTGATCAAGATTTTTTGGCCTGGATCGAAGCGAATATTCAGTTATTGATGGCGAAAGACACGGAGACTGTGTCGATCGCAATTGAGCGATCATGCCAGATGAAAGCAGAGATCGTTGCTCGCGATGAGCGGGAAGGTGGTGTTCGTGCACTACTGAATTTGGGTCACACATTCGGCCACGCAATCGAAGCGCATCTTGGATACGGTGGTTGGCTTCATGGCGAAGCAGTTGGTGCAGGTATGGTGTTGGCCGCGCGTCTATCACAAGCCATGGGGATGCTTGCAGAGTCAGATGTTACTCGTATCGTCGCTGTGTGTGAGCGTGCAAACCTTCCAGTAAGGCCGCCAAACGGAATGACCGTTGATGACTTCCTGACACACATGGCTGTTGATAAGAAAAATATCGATGGGCGCCTTCGCTTTGTGTTGATGAAGTCTTTGGGCAATGCCTGTGTTGAGGAGCAGGTGCCGTCTGATTTACTCAATGATGTACTCAACGCGTGCTGCAGCTAGTCCGATCGCAACAGGCCTGTATCGAACGAATTCGCTCGGCTGTTCGTTGGGCGAGACGATTGGTCGTGATGATTGGCGCGCCTGGTCAGGGTAAAAGTACTGTCATCGAGGCGCTTGTTTTGGCCAGCACTGTCAATCCACTTCTGCTCGACGGTGAATTATTATCAGATCGCACCGACGCGATCCTTCGATTGATCGGTTTAGCCGGTTTGCGTCCCGAAGGAACTGATCTGGAAATGCTGGCTCGCCTGCAAAATAAGCATCAGACGGGGACCGAGCAGGGCATTCCCGAGATTATTGTAGATGATGCGCATCGTCTGCCTGATGACGTCCTTCGATTATTTCAGGAACTCAGCGCTGGTGCCTATGGTCGCCGCTGGTCAGTTTTATTGGTTGGGGAGGATGGTCTGGTGTCCCAGTTTCAGGCACTAAAGCCGAAACCTACGCTATCCAGTACGGTGTTGCTACCACGTTGGGATCAACATGATCTTGAGGAGGCCTGTACTGCGCTTCATCCGGGTCTCGAAATCGCAGCCAGGGCACCTCAGTTGTTACAGCAATTCGCGATGCATCCGAAACAGTTGCTGAGGGCGGCTTCTGGTGATGATCGAATCATGGATAGTGACGTGGAGGCAGTGCATCAACAACAAGCCTCGGTATCACACTCGGTGACTTCGAGTGTAGCGATCGGTTTGGGTATTGTAATCGCTGTCTCTGCCGCAATCTTTATTTTTGTGCAAATGAATAATGATGATGGGATCTCGTCGAAACCAACGATGATTCCCTTAGCGCCTAATAAGCAGTAACCTTTCGAGGCGTATTTTAAATTTGCTCCACAGCCGCTGGAGACATATACTACGCGGCCATTTTCTTCAGGGATTCAGTCGGTTGAGCCCAATTGACACGGACGTACAGCTCGAGCTTTTAGACAGGTTCGCTGGGTTTGTTATGTGATTTCGGCGGGACGTGCGTCGTCTCGTATTGCTCGGGGTTGCGGCCGTTTGGTCGTGAATGGTAGGAAAAAATTATGGCTAAAGGTCTTTATACGCCTGGCGAATTTCGAGACAACTGTGGTTTCGGCCTGATTGCACATTGTGAAGGCGAAGCAAGTCACGATTTGCTCATGACGTCGATTGAGGCGTTGACACGCATGACGCATCGTGGCGGGATTGCTGCTGACGGCAAGACTGGTGACGGTTGTGGCCTGTTGTTCCAGATGCCTGGTGGTTTCATGCGTCGCGCTGCCAAAGATGCAATTGGCGTTGAGTTAGGTGATTTGTTCGCGGTGGGAATGCTCTTTCTGTCGAATGATTCAGACACCGAAGCACAGGCAAGAAAGGCGATCGAGGATGCGCTAAATTCCAGGAAATTGGCTGTTGTTGGATGGCGTGATGTGCCAGTTGACCCAACGAATTTGGGCCCCATTGCTTGCGGAAACATGCCTGTTTTCAAGCAGGTATTCGTTGAGCCTCAAGGGCAGAGTAAGGAACAATTTGACAACGAATTATTCATGGCCTCTCGACTGATTGAGCGATCGATCGCGTCGAACCCAGAGAACTACTTGTGTTCGCTATCACGCCGCGTCGTCTCTTATAAGGGATTGATGATGCCTGTCGATTTGCCGAACTTCTATCCGGATCTGAACGATGCACTTATGGCTACGGCAATCTGCGTGTTCCACCAGCGGTTCTCAACTAATACACTGCCGCGCTGGCCGCTTGCACAACCATTTAGACTACTTGCGCATAACGGCGAGATTAATACGATCGCAGGGAACAGAAATTGGGCCAATGCGCGTGGCCATCTGTTCAAGTCAGATCGCTTGCCGGACATTGATCAGATTCTTCCATTAGTCAACTCGACCGGCTCGGATTCATCGAGTCTGGACAACATGCTCGAGGTCATGGTCGCTGGAGGCATGGATTTATTCCGTGCGATCCGAATGCTTGTTCCACCTGCGTGGCAGAATGTGGACGACATGGACGCAGACTTGCGTGCTTTTTATGAATATAACTCCATGCACATGGAGCCATGGGATGGTCCCGCCGGAATTGTTCTAACAGATGGTCGTTATGCGTGTTGTTTGCTCGATCGTAACGGGCTCCGTCCAGCGCGTTGGGTCAAGACGAATAATGGTTATCTAACACTTGCTTCCGAAATCGGAACTTGGGATTACAGACCAGAAGATGTGGTTGCGAAGGGCCGGGTTGGACCGGGTGAAATCTTAGCTATCGATACAGAAACAGGCGAAATGTTAGCTGCCGATGATATTGATCATCACCTGAAGGGTCGTCAGCCTTATAAACAGTGGTTACGGGAGCAAACGATTCGTTTCGAAACCGAGATGAAGGATCCGTTTTATGATCTCCCGAAGTTGTCAGAACGCGGCCTGCCGCCCTATTTGAAACTCTTTGGTCTGACGAGCGAAGAGCGTCACCAAGTCATTAAACCGTTGGCTGAGACTGGCCAAGAAGCTGTGGGTTCGATGGGTGATGACACACCGATGGCGGTGCTCTCGACCGAACAGCGCCACGTCGCCGATTACTTTAGGCAGCAATTTGCTCAAGTGACCAACCCACCGATTGATCCTCTGCGTGAATCGATAGTGATGAGCTTGGAAACATGCTTGGGTATGGAGTTGAATCCTTTTGAAGAGACTGCTGACCACGCCGAACGCGTCATTCTGCATTCTCCAATATTGTCGGCACCTAAGATGGATCGCCTCAAAGGCTTTGATCACTCAAAATATGGTCGGATCCAGATCGAATTAGCATTCGAGCCAACACTTGGGTTGAAGGCTGCGGTTGAGTCCGTGTGTCAGCAAGCTGTAGATGCGGTTCGCGCAGGAAAGACCTTGCTGATTCTTTCAGATCGCCATGTGACTGAGGATCAGTGGGTTGTGTCTGCAACGATGGCAACAGGCGCAGTACACCACCGCCTGATTGAGGAGGGGTTGCGTTGTTCTGCGAATATCATCGTTGATACTGCTGAGGCACGCGATTCCCATCACTTCGCAGTGCTTCTTGGATTTGGTGCGACCGCAGTTTATCCATATTTGTCCTACCGTGTGATCAATGACTTGGTTGAGGCGGATGAAATCGTTGGTGATCCGCTTGAGTTGCATCGGAATTACAGCAAAGGCATCAATAAGGGATTGTTGAAGATCTTATCAAAGATGGGTATCTCGACCATTGCCAGTTACCGTGGCGCGCAGTTGTTCGAAGCTGTCGGGTTGTCCAATGACATTGTCGATCTATGCTTCAAAGGCGTACAAAGCCGAATCGCTGGTGCAGATTTCTCTGATTTCGAAAATGACCAAAATGTTCGCCACTCTCTGGCTTGGTCAACACGTAAGCCCGTTCCTCAAGGCGGTTTCTTGAAGTATATGCATGACGGTGAGTATCACGCGTACAACCCGGATGTGATTCAAACATTACAACAAGCGGTACAGACGGGCTCGTACTCGACTTACCAAAAGTACGCGAAGCTGGTGAATGAGCGTCCAGTTGCGACATTGCGCGATTTGTTGAAATTTGAAAAAGATGCCGGTCGGGCAATCACTGTTGTCGAAGTGGAGCCTGTCGAATCGATTCTGAAGCGGTTCGACTCCGCTGGTATGTCATTAGGGGCTCTAAGCCCAGAGGCACATGAGGCGTTGGCTCAAGCCATGAATGAATTGGGAGCGCGTTCGAATTCTGGCGAAGGCGGAGAGGATCCCGAGCGTTTTGGCACTAGCCGTGTCTCGAAGATCAAGCAAATCGCATCAGGTCGATTTGGTGTTACCCCACATTACTTGGTGAATGCCGAGGTCTTGCAAATTAAGGTCGCCCAAGGTGCAAAGCCTGGGGAAGGTGGGCAGTTACCTGGTGGTAAAGTGAATGAGTTGATCGCGAGGCTTCGCCATTCAGTTCCTGGCGTGACATTGATCTCACCGCCGCCGCATCACGACATCTATTCGATCGAAGATCTGGCACAACTGATCTTTGACCTTAAACAGGTCAATCCTAAAGCGTTGGTTTCGGTCAAGCTTGTGAGTGAACCTGGTGTGGGGACGATTGCAGCTGGTGTCGCTAAGGCCTACGCAGATTTAATTACGATTTCGGGCTATGACGGCGGTACTGCAGCAAGCCCCCTAACATCGATCAAGTATGCAGGCTCTCCTTGGGAGTTGGGTCTCTCGGAGGCGCATCAGGCACTGCGCGCGAATGATTTGCGTGACAAAGTCCGTTTGCAGACCGATGGCGGATTAAAGACGGGCGTAGACGTCGTCAAGGCCGCAATTTTAGGCGCTGAAAGCTTTGGCTTTGGTACAGCACCCATGGTTGCGATGGGGTGCAAGTATTTGCGCATCTGTCATTTGAATAACTGCGCAACCGGTGTGGCCACCCAAAATGAACTGCTGCGGGAGCAACACTTCCGCGGAACGGTTGAGATGATCAAGCATTTCTTCACCTTTGTGGCTGAAGAGACGCGAGAAGTGATGGCCGAACTCGGTGTGAAGACCTTGGCCGAACTCGTTGGTCGAACTGACCTGTTAACGCAGGTTGGGGGTCGGTCGCAGCGCCAGGCAAAACTGGATTTCTCACCCGTTCTTTACCAAGGACCAGAACACGAGGGTAAACCACAGCTGTGTGCTGTTGAAAAGAACCCACCCTATGATGAGGCGCCATTGAATCGGGCTATCGTTGAGGTAACAGCGAACGCAGTTGCTTCTGGAACAGGTGGTGAGTTTGAGTTCAAAATTACAAACCAAGATCGTTCTGTCGGTGCGACCTTGTCGGGTGAAATTTCATTGGCTCATGGTCGAGAAGGAATGACCAACCCGATACGCTTGAATTTATCTGGGACAGCTGGCCAGAGCTTTGGAGTATTTAACGCACCTGGTCTGGAAATGCATTTGCGCGGTGATGCAAACGATTATGTTGGTAAAGGCATGGCTGGCGGTCGACTTGTGATCGCACCACCAGTAGGCTCACAATTTGCCACCCAAGATACATCGATTATTGGTAATACTTGTTTATACGGTGCAACTGGTGGAACGTTGTATGCGGCAGGTCGAGCGGGTGAACGCTTCGCTGTGCGTAATTCAGGTGCAACAGCAATTGTCGAGGGCGCCGGTGATCACTGTTGTGAGTACATGACTGGTGGTTTAGTGATTGTGCTCGGGAATACTGGCCGTAACTTTGGCGCCGGTATGACCGGAGGATTCGCCTATGTACTTGATGAGTCACGGACCTTTGTTGATCGCTATAACCATGAGCTAGTCGAAATTACGCGTATCAGTACTGAGCAGATGGAGCAATATCGCGCACACCTGCGGTCACAGATTCGTGACTATGCGGACACGACCGGTAGTCAGCGGGGGCAAACCATCCTTTCTGATTTCGAGTCGTTTGTCAGTCAGTTTTGGCTTGTGAAGCCGAAGGCCGCAAGTTTAGGTGATTTATTGGCGTCATCGAGGTCAGGTGCGCAGTAGCAAATTAGAGGATTGATAACGATGTCAACGCAGGAAAACAATGACTTTCAGTTTTTAGATGTCGGAAGAGTGGATCCTACTAAAAAGGATCTTGATCAGCGGAAAGACGAGTTTACTGAGATCTATCATCCGTTTTCGAATAAGGATGCCGGATCGCAGGCACATCGATGCCTTGCTTGTGGGAATCCCTATTGTTCGTGGAAGTGCCCAGTACACAATCATATTCCCAACTGGCTTGAGCTGATTAGCCAGGGGAACATCATGGCTGCTGTCGAACTGTGCCATCAAACCAATTCTTTACCAGAAGTTTGCGGACGGGTTTGCCCGCAAGATCGCCTGTGTGAAGGCGCATGCACCTTGAATGATGGTTTTGGTGCGGTCACGATCGGGTCGGTTGAAAAATATATTACGGATACCGCGTTCGCTCTAGGTTGGCGCCCTGATATGTCGGATGTTGAATGGACTGATCGGCGTGTTGCGATCATCGGTGCTGGTCCGGCAGGCCTCGCAGCAGCAGATATTTTGGCGCGTGGTGGCGTGAAGCCTGTGGTATTTGATCGTCATCCTGAGATTGGTGGTCTCTTAACTTTTGGGATTCCTGAATTCAAGCTCGAGAAATCAGTCATGAATCGTCGTCGTGAGATCTTCGAAAGCATGGGTATTGAATTCCGTTTGAACACCGAAGTTGGTCAGGACATTTCTGTTGGCGAATTGATGGAGACTTTTGACGCAATCTTTCTGGGAATGGGGGCCTATACCAACATGGCTGGTGGATTCCCTGGGGAAAGTCTCCCTGGAGTCTTCAAAGCACTACCGTTTTTGATTTCAAATGTGAACCGTTGCCTTGGATTTGAAAAAGATCCCAGTGAGTTTATCAATATGCAAGGTAAGCGTGTGATCGTCCTCGGTGGTGGTGATACGGCAATGGATTGCAATCGGACATCGATTCGCCAGGGAGCGAAGTCTGTGACCTGCGTCTATCGCCGCGATGAAGCCAATATGCCTGGGTCACGTCGCGAGGTTGCGAACGCACGAGAAGAAGGCGTGAAATTCATGTTTAACCGTCAACCTGTTGAAGTTGTCGGCGATGCGACAGGTGTCACTGGTGTAAAGTTTGTGACAACGCAACTTGGTGAGCCGGATGCAAACGGTCGCCGGAGTCCGGAAGTTGTTCCAAGATCTGAAGAAGTGATTCCTGCAGACTGTGTCCTCATTGCTTTTGGGTTCCGTCCAAGTCCGGCAGATTGGTTTACCGATTTGGATATTCATACTGCGGATTCGGGGCTTGTTTTGGCGAGCGATGATCAGGAACTTCCGTATCAGACGACCAACCCAAAGGTGTTTGCTGGTGGCGATATGGTGCGTGGTTCAGATCTGGTGGTCACAGCTATTGCAGAGGGACGCAATGCGGCACAATCGATCCTCGATTATTTAGATATTCGATAAAGATATTGGATTCCTGAAAGAATCTTGATTACACCGACCGTTTTTAGAAATAAACGATAAGAGGGCAACGAGAATGCGCGACGAGACACTATCGATCCATGCGGGGTATCAAACCGACCCAACAACCAAGGCGGTCGTCCCACCGATTTGCCAAAATGTGGCGTTTGAGTTTGATGATGCAGCGCATGGGGCGGCGCTATTTAACCTTGAAGTCCCGGGAAATATCTATACCCGCATCATGAACCCAACATGTGATGTGCTTGAACAACGCGTCGCGGCTCTTGAAGGTGGCATTGCCGCGCTTGCCGTCTCGTCTGGGATGGCGGCAATCACTTACGCATTGCAGACACTTGCCAGTCAGGGTCACAACATTGTGACGACACCACAACTGTACGGTGGGACCTATACGCTATTCGCGCACATGTTGCCGAGCCAAGGCGTTGAAGTGCGTTTCGCTGAAACTGACCGTGCGGAAGACTTGGAAAAGTTGGTCGATGAAAATACGCGCGCGATTTATTGCGAAACCATTGGTAATCCAGCCGGTAATATCGTCGATATTCGCGCAATGGCTGCGATCGCGTCTCGCAATGGGTTGCCTTTGGTCGTTGACAATACGGTCGCTACTCCAGCGCTTTGTAAGCCAATTGAATTGGGTGCCAATATTGTTGTGCACGCGCTGACAAAGTTCATGGGAGGCCATGGCAACTCACTGGGTGGAATTATCGTTGATGGCGGTAACTTCGATTGGACTGCACAGGGAGACAAGTTCCCTGGGATGACTGCACCTGAGCCTGCGTATCACGACGTTGTGTATTCAGATGCATTTGGCCCTGCCGCCTTTATTGCGCGGGCACGTACTGTACCGCTTCGTAACACTGGTGCGGCACTTGCTCCAATGAACGCTTTTCTCCTTTTACAGGGCATTGAAACCCTGAATCTTCGGATGGAGCGACACTGCGAGAACGCCCAGAAAGTTGCGGAGTTCTTGCAAGCGCATTCGAAGGTTGAGTGGGTCAGTTATGCAGGTTTGCCCGATCACCCTCATCACGCGCTAGCCCAGAGTCAGCTTGGAGGTAAGCCTTCGGCACTTCTGACTTTTGGTGTGACAGGTGGTTTTGATGCGGGCGTGAAATTCTACGATGCTCTTGGCTTGTTCAAGCGTCTTGTCAATATCGGTGATGCGCGTTCGTTGGCCTGTCATCCGGCATCGACCACGCATCGACAGTTATCGGATGAGGAACAACAATCGGTCGGAGTGAAGCCTGAAATGATTCGCTTATGCGTTGGTATCGAGCACATTGATGACATTTTGGCTGACCTCGATCAGGCCTTATCACTTGTATGACATCGGCATTAAAAAACGATCGTTTTTTAAAAGCATTGCTCCGCCAACATGTCGATCAAACACCCGTTTGGATGATGCGTCAGGCGGGGCGCTATTTGCCAGAGTATCGGGCGACCCGAAAAATTGCAGGTGACTTCATGGGCCTCTGTAAAAATGCAGAGCTCGCCTGTGAAGTAACGATGCAGCCGCTTGAGCGTTATCCGCTTGATGCAGCGATTCTGTTTTCTGACATTTTGACGATTCCTGATGCGATGGATTGCGGTCTTTATTTTGAGGCTGGCGAAGGTCCACGTTTTGAGCGTCCTGTGAGAACTCGTGCAGACATCGATGCGCTCCTGGTTCCGTCGATGGCAGATGCATTGGATTATGTGATGAATGCGGTGAAAACGATTCGTCGCGAACTCAACGGCCGTGTGCCATTGATCGGATTCTCTGGAAGCCCTTGGACTTTGGCGACCTATATGATCGAGGGTGGAGGATCAAAAGAATATCGCTATGCCAAAGGATTGATGTATTCAGATCCAGATGCGCTTCACGTATTACTCGAAAAGCTTGCGACCGCTGTGACGGATTATTTGAACGCGCAGATCGCCGCTGGCGCACAAGCGGTACAGATTTTTGATACATGGGGTGGAGTTTTGACGGAACCTGCCTATCGTGAGTTTTCTCTTGCTTACATGGAAAAAATTGTCGTCAGCTTGGTTCGTGAATCTGAGGGACGACAAGTTCCAGTGATCCTGTTTACCAAAGGTGGCGGCGCATGGCTCGAGCAAATGGCAGCGACAGGTTGCGATGCGTTGGGGCTTGATTGGACAGTTGATCTTGGTCGTTGCCGGGAGCGAGTCGGATCACAGGTAGCTCTCCAGGGTAATCTTGATCCGTCTGTTTTGTTCGGATCTGATTTATTGATTACATCTGAGGTGGAAAGACTTCTGAGAAGCTTCGGTCCGAACCTGGGCCATGTATTTAATTTGGGCCACGGTATTAACCAGCACGTTGATCCTCAGCGTCCTGCCACCATGATTGAAGCAATACAACGAATTAGCCGCGAGATTCACTCCGGCTCACATTGAGGTCGACATCATGCGCATCTGTAGTATTGCGTTAGGTCTAGTCCTGGCGGTTAGCGCCATGGCGGAGTCTAAAAATTTATCCGATGTATACAATTTAGCGGTTGCCAATGATCCGGCGTTGCGGGCTCAGATTGCAACCCGTGACGCGTCAGAGGCATTGGGGCAGCAGGTTCGTCGTGGTCGTGGTTTGAGTGCGAGTGCGTCAGTGTCTGGAAAGGGAACTCAGAATCTTAAGAGTGACGATGTGTATCGAACAGGTACCTTGTCACTGACTCTAAGCATGCCTTTATATGATCGGGGGCTGGATGCCAAAATCGAAAGCCAGGACGCGGCGGTTCGCGAGGCAGACGCGTCGTTAGCCGCGTACCGGCAGACGCATATCATTTCGGTGACGGATCGATATTTTGCTGTGTTGTCGGCGGAGCAGGATTTGCTTGCAGCCCGAGCGGAAGTTGAGGCATTTGAGCGCCAGTTGGAGCAAGCGTCTGAACGTTTAGTTGTCGGCATCGGGACGCGGGTTGATGTGGATCAGGCGCGAGCACAGCTGGATTTATCTCAGGTGGGTTTAATTAGTGCAGAAGTTGCGCTGGATACTGCGAGATCAGATCTCGAGCAATTAGTTGATACCTCAATTCCTGATCTTTTGGATTTGGGAGAGGGCTTCGCGGCAGATCTTCATCGATCATTGGATGATCAACTTGAGATGTCAGTCGATCAACACGCTGACGTGATCGCTGAACAAGAGAGTTACCAGAGTGCGCTAGCAAACCTTGATGAAGCGCGCTCTGAGATCAACCCGACACTGGCTTTATCGTCAACTTTTTCCATATCTGATACGTCAGGCAGTAATACAGCAGCGACGAATGCCAGTGCGCGAAGTAATGTTCTGAGTGTGACATTGTCTGCACCGATCTATACCAACGGTGTTGCTGCTGCAAAGGTTGATGTGGCAAAAGCAAATGTCATCAGAGCAGAAGCGAACTTAGCGAAAGTACGCCGTGAAGTTCGCGCGAGTATGCAGAAAGCGTTTCGTAATCTCGAGGCGAGTGCGCGCACTGTGGAAGCTCGACAGCTGGCGATTGTTTCTGCAGCGAGTCGTGTTGAAGCGACTGAGGCCGCCTATGCGGTTGGATCAGGCGATATCGTCGAGGTGTTGAATGCGAAAAAGGATTTATTTGCTGCAGAACGTGATTTCGCAAAGGCGCGACACACTCATGTCATTCGACAATTGCAATTCGACCAAGCGATCGGAGATCTGTCCGAGTCAGCAATTGCGCGGATCAACCGGTACCTGGTTCAGTGAAAATCACGAGAGCTTGGTGTGAGATTTCCAAGCCATTCGCTGGCATCTTCCAGGGTATCAGCGATGATATGAATGACCCCGTGAGATTCTTGGACTTTTCCTCTTACTTTCAATAAACGGCTGGCCAAGATCTGATGTCTGAATGTTTCCACGAGAGAAGGCCAGACAAGGCAATTAATTTGTCCATCTTCATCTTCTAAGGTGATGAAAACCACACCAGAGGCTGAACCTGGTCGTTGGCGTGTCGCAACAATTCCTGCTACCCAAATTCGAAGATCGGGATGTCTTGGCAATCGATCGAGCTCCGATGACCGTCGACAGGTACGAAACGCTGATTTATTCCGCAATAAATTCATCGGATGTGCTTCAAGCGATAATCCGGTGGTTTGATAATCGGCAACTAAGGTTTCACCAAGTGCAGGAATACGCGGCCTAAAGTCTTCAACTGCCTGAATTGCGCCTTGAAATAATGGTAATTGCGATTCTTGATCTCCAAGCTGCCAAAAACTATCAAAACGATTATCAGTCAGTGAGCGGAATGCATGTGCGCTGGCCAGAACTTCTAAGTCCCTTGTTGAGAGTCCTGTACGGCTTCGAAAGTCGTTGAGGTTCTGAAAAGGATGACGGCGTGCTCTGACGAGTGCGTTCGCTGCCTCAAATCGCAGTCTTTTAATGAGATGCAAACCTAGTCTGACACAGGGAGACCCTTCCGCATCCTCAAGTGTTGATAACCAGTCAGACGCATTCACATCAATCGGTCGGATGTCGATACCGTGACGTTTGGCATCCTGTAGTAGTTGCGATGGCGTATAAAATCCCATGGGTTGGGCGTTTAATAAGCCACAGTAGAATGCCGCTGGGAGATGGCATTTGATCCAAGCTGATAAATACACAAGCAATGCAAAGCTTGCAGCATGTGACTCGGGGAAACCGTACTTTCCAAATCCTTCGATTTGATGACAGAGTCGCTCAGCAAACTCGCGAGAATGTCCTCGTTCCAGCATTCCGTTGACAATTTTTTCATGAAAATGAGATAAGCCATTGCCTGCTTTCCAAGTCGCCATCGCTCGTCTCAGTGCGTCTGCCTCTCCAGCACTAAAGCCGGCAGCCACCATGACCAATTGGATCACTTGTTCCTGGAAAATCGGTACACCAAGGGTTCGATCCAGAACTTGGCTGATTTCTTTCGGTTGTTCTTCTTTGGGATCAACACCATCGCGTCGCCTGAGATATGGGTGCACCATATCGCCTTGAATTGGTCCAGGTCTGACAATGGCCACTTCAACTACAAGATCGTAATAGGTCCGTGGTTTCAGACGAGGAAGCATGGCTAGTTGAGCTCTGGACTCAACTTGGAAAACACCAATCGCATCTCCTTGGCACAGCATGTCATAGACCAATGAATCTTCTGGAGGGATCTCAGCAATTGAACGAGGAGGATGCTGATATCGTCCGTTACGGGGTTGATAGGTTGTCTGATATTGGAGCGCAAGCTCTAAGCTTCCACGAATTGCGGTCAGCATACCGAGTGCGAGAACATCGACTTTGAGAAGCCCCAGTGCATCAATATCATCTTTATCCCATTGCAAGCAGGTCCTGTCTTGCATGGCTGTATTTTCTATAGGACACAATTCAGAGAGTGGGCCGCGTGATATCACGAATCCGCCGACATGCTGTGTGAGATGCCTTGGGAAGCCCAAGATTTCCGTCACTAATTCGGTCAGCAATTGAATTTGAGGACCTTGTGGATCGATTCCGAGCTCAGCAAAGCGTTCAATCATTGCCTCTTTTTTATCCCACCACGCGAGACTGCCTGAGAGTGCTTCAATTAAATCAATTGGTAGATTCAAGGCTTTACCGACATCCCGGATGGCTGACCGTTTTTTGTAGGTGATGACGGCTGCGGCAAGTGCTGCTCGTTCTTTGGAATATTTTCGGTAAATATATTGAATGACTTCATCTCGCCGATGATGCTCAAAATCGACATCAATGTCGGGTGGCTCATTACGCTCCTTAGATACAAAGCGTTCAAATAATACTGATACGCGGCTTGGATCAACTTCTGTAATAAAAAGGCAATAGCAGACCACGGAATTTGCAGCGGAGCCTCTACCCTGACACAGGATGTTTTGAGAGCGAGCATAAGCCACGATATCGTGCACAGTCAGGAAATAGCAGGCGTAGTTCATCTCCTCGATGAGTGTGAGTTCTTTTTCGATCAGGCGAGTGATGTTGTCGGGTGTTCCTTGCTGCCAGCGTCGCTTTGCGCCTTCGAATACCAGATCTCGCAAGAATGCTTGTTCACTATCGTATTGCGGTGGGCAAATCTCTTGCGGGTATTCGTAACGTAAATCACTTAACGAAAAGTCGAATCGGTCCAGAATATTGAGTGATTCGTGGAGCCAGGCGCTTGGATATCGCTGCTTGAGTCCGTGTTGATCCATTAGAGTACGTTCACTTGATCGTTCTAATTGATCTGCGATTTCAATAATTGGGGCACCAAGCCGGATCGCTGTTAGCGTGTGTTGAAGCTTTAAACGCTGACGGATATGCATCAGAGGTCGCTGTGTTGCCACAACAGGTAAGTTCCACTCAAATGCTGTGAGATCGATACGTTCAGCTAGATCGGCTTGATGCCCAGATTCGGGTAAGTGGGCTGCAATCCAAAATCGTCCTCTAAAGGCGTAAGACAAGCTTTCGATTTGAGAGGTCCAGTCCAATGCCTGAGGATGTGGGTGCCACAGACATAATAGTGTGTCTGTATGCCCAATTAAGTCACGTCGCGTTAACTGATACGCACCTTTTGATGATCGTCGTCGTGCGAGTGAAGTCAGTTGTCCGAGTTCTCCCCAAGCCTTTCTGTTCGGTGCAAGAAACGTCAGCTCAAGTTGCTCATCGATTCGGAACCGCGATCCATGCACCATGGGGATATTCAGTGTTTGTGAGGCGAGATGTGCACGAACAGCCCCAGACACGGAGGCTTCATCGGTAACGCCAATCCCTGAGTAACCGAGAGTATGAGCGCGCATCACATATTCTTCAGGATGTGATGCGCCTGTTAAGAAAGTGAAATTAGATGTACAACAAAGCTCTGCAAACATACTGTAATTATATACAGTAAAATTCAGTGCCTCATAGTACGCTCTAAGATCTTATTTCTCGAGTGCAGCGAGCCGTGTTTCGAGTTCTGCTAATTTTGCTTCAGCTTTTGAGAGCTTTTCAGTCTGTTTGTCGTAGTCTTCTCTCGTCACAACGTTCAAATCTTTCAATCCTTGCGCGATTAAATCTTCTGCCTGCTGCTTAAATTGAGCCTGCATTTTTCGAGCAGGCTCTGGCAACGCTTCAGAAATTTTTGTGGCGATGTCATTAAACGCATCTCTATTGAGCATGGTCTATCTCCTTTTGGTTTACCACTTTATGATGCGGGTGATCGGAAAAATTTCATCTCATACAGTTCGCACTATTTTAGTGCCGTGAAAGCCGTTACAGTTCATGGTGTGCGCAATTTCGGTGCTTTCTGACCGGGAAAAACCCGCCAGAACCCGCAATCTCCTGCGAAGTGATTGATTGGCACGGTGTCTGCAATG
>CAJWFL010000006.1:0-35999 GCA_913031455.1 uncultured Gammaproteobacteria bacterium | reverse complement strand
GTGAGCGATAGAAAGTGCCACCCATTGGTGACTTCACTTGATGGCCGGCTGGTGCTGCCACACCCGTTGGTTCGTCGGAAACAGGCTGCGGTATTGCGGGTTGCGCGACCACCGCTTGGGGTGCAGTCATCTGTGGTGTTTGAACAACAACTTGATTGGTGCTGCCACGTGTAATACGAACACTTTCTTCGCCTTCTGAAATTTCAATTTCAGCAACGTCCGTGTCGTGCAGCAATTCGATCAGTTTTTTGATCTTACGAATATCCATCCTCGAGCCTTAGCCTTTTGAGCGTTGATCTAGTGTTTCTAGAGCAAATGTATAGCCCTGCATTCCGCATCCCGCGATAACTGCGAGTGCAATATCAGAGAGATACGAGTGATGGCGAAATGCCTCGCGCGCGTGCACGTTCGAGATATGTACTTCGACAAAGGGAGCGGCAACTGCACTGAGTGCATCACGAAGGGCAACGCTGGTATGTGTCCAGGCACCCGGGTTGATGACAATCCCATCGACCGGTTCGTCCATCACTCGATGAATTCGATCGATCATCTGGCCTTCGTGGTTGCTCTGAAAAAACTCAAGCGCCATCCCGAAAGGCGCATTGGCTAACAGGTTATTTTTCAACTCCTGTAGCGTCGTGGTGCCATAGACGCCAGGCTCTCGTCGTCCGAGCAGATTTAGATTTGGGCCATTCAGCACGAGCATCTTGGACATAAAATCACCACAACTTCTTTAAACGTGCGGCTATTTTGCGCGATTTACCGTGAAAATGACAGTTCTGTTTGTTGTGGCGGGTAGCAAAATCCAATATCTGCACAGCCTTGATAAGTCAAAACCATCAGATCGGGTGCATTCGAGATGGTCATCCGTAAGCGTTTCTTATGAATTGGCGTTGGTCCGAACAACGGATCATCATACATCTCAGATTGAGAACGTTCCGTTTTGAGAATATCGCCCGCATCGTTTTGCACGATCGTCCGGTCATCGTAAAGGTAAGTACCGTCTGCAATCTTGATTTCAATCACATCGGCCTGTGGTTGCGAGACAATAAACGCCTGTTCTGGGGCTAGCAGATCTGGAGCACCAAAAGTTGAGCCAAATGCGCCTTGCCCCTGCGCAGACGCAGTCGCCAAAAAACAGCCGGCTGCAATAAAACTTGAGATAACGCGTTGCACTGCTTTCCTCCCGTTGTCATATTGGTTGATGATACTCGTTGTTTGGGATTAGAGAAACGGATTAAACATGCTCGAAGCTTTCAAGAACCGGCTGGCCAATCTCGGTAACCAATCAACGTGGATCGTCGCTGCTAGTGGTGCTGCGGTGTTGTATTTGCTCGGCGCGGTATTGTTAGGAATCCACTGGAGTCAGCCACCTCAACAGCAACGGATCGAAGAGATTTTGGCAGAGACGGCACCTGGTGATCATCAGATCACGATTGGTAGCGCCACTGTTGGAACCTTAATCTTCATTACCGAGACGTTACTGGATAAGCCAGGTGGCTATTTATCGAACGACGTGACGCCACCAGGGCTTTGGCTCGATAATATGCCAAACTGGGAATTTGGTACGTTGGTTCAGGCGCGAGATTTGGCCCGAGCATTACGCAAAGATTTGTCACGTAGTCAGTCTCAGTCGACTGAGGATGCTGATCTGGTCGTCGCTGAGCCTGCCCTCAACTACGACAGCGAGAAATGGTTCCCATCTGCTGAGTCAAGTTACTTCAAAGCAGTCGAGTCATTGAAGTCATATCAAGGCCGGTTGGCAACACCCGGGGAGAGCGCGCAACTTTACGCCCGCGCAGATAATCTGCGTAACTATTTGGCCGATGTGGAGACGCGCCTCGGTTCGCTGAGCCAACGACTATCGGCAAGCGTTGGGCAAACGAGATTTAACACAGACTTAGCGGGTGATCCTGCAGCAGGCCAATCGACGCAGGATGTGTCAGAACGGATGATCAAAACGCCATGGCTTGAAATTGACGATGTCTTTTTTGAGGCGCGGGGCTCGTCTTGGGCTTTGTTGCATATACTGCGCGCGATCGAAAAAGATTTTGGTTCAGTTCTCGATAATAAAAATGCGCGTGTGTCGCTCAAACAAGTGATTCGCGAATTAGAAGCGACTCAGCAAACGGTTTGGTCTCCAATAATTCTCAATGGCTCTGGGTTTGGGGTTTTTGCGAACCATTCTCTCGTGATGGCCAGTTACATCTCCAGAGCGCACGCAGCCATTTCTGACTTGCGTGCACTGTTGGCGCAAGGTTGATTACTTTTTGGCTGCTTCGACAGAGGCAATCACCGCGTCGCGAGCTGCATCGGATCCACGCCAACCATCGACTTTGACCCATTTACCTGCTTCGAGATCTTTATAGTTCTCGAAGAAGTGAGCGATTTGATCGAGAAGCAATGATCCTAAGTCTTGAGGCTCCTTGACTTCCTTGTACAGCGTCGTCAGTTTATCGTGTGGTACCGCCAGTACTTTCGAGTCGCGACCGGCTTCGTCGCTCATATCCAAAATACCAATTGGGCGCGCACGAATAATTGATCCCGGCTGCACTGGGTAAGGTGTGACCACCAATACGTCGAGCGGGTCTCCGTCGTCTGCAAGTGTGTTGGGTACATACCCGTAATTCGCTGGGTAGAACATTGGTGTCGCCATGAAACGATCGACGAATACGGCATCGTATTCTTTCTCGATTTCATACTTGATTGGCGTTGAGTTTGATGGGATTTCAATTGCGACATAAATGTCGTTTGGGATGTCCTTTCCCGCAGGAATATCATTGAAGCTCATAAGGTCCTCAGGTGGTTAATAAATCAAATCGATGCATTTGCAGACGGCAAGTGTCCAGTGCTTCAGTCTCTATTTCAACCGATACGAACACCAATCGCCATTGTGAAATGGTTCAAGATCTCTCGTTGCTGTTTGTAGCGTGCAATGACACTATCTTTGAAACGAATTAGAGAGAATGCATTTTGAAAATCCATATTCTCGGAATCTGCGGTACGTTTATGGGTGGCCTAGCACAACTTTGCTGCCAAAAGGGTTGGGACGTGACGGGCTCAGACCAGTATGTGTATCCCCCGATGTCAGATCAGCTGCTAGATGCCGAGATTATTCTGCATGAGGGCTTTGACACCAGCGTTCTGACTGATGATCTCGACATGGTTGTCATTGGAAATGCCATGTCGCGTGGTAACCCGGTCGTTGAAGCTGTTTTGGATCGGAAAATCCCATTTGTTTCTGGACCCGAGTTGCTCGGCCATCTGACGACTGATATGACGGTACTTGCAGTCTCGGGCACTCATGGCAAAACCACGACAACCAGCATGCTTGCATGGATTTTGGAGTCCCAAGGTTTGGAGCCAGGATTTTTGATTGGCGGTGTTCCCCGAAATTTTGGTGTGTCAGCTCGCATTGGCAGTGGACACTATTTTGTCGTGGAGGCGGACGAATATGACACTGCATTTTTTGATAAACGATCAAAATTTGTGCACTACCACCCTGATATTTTGGGGATCAACAATTTAGAGTTTGATCACGCTGATATTTTTACCGACCTTGCGGCGATTGAGACGCAATTTCACCACGTCATTCGCCGCGTTCCGGGGTCTGGTTGTGTGATCAGTCGATCCGGGGTTGAGGCGATCGAGCGCGTCTTGGCCCGTGGTTGCTGGTCTCGCCAGAAACGCGTTGGACAAGATACAGAGCTTGAATTCATTGCAAAATCGAATGAGTTGATCAGTGGGGAGCTTGATCAATCCATTCAATGGACGATGCGTGGGACTCATAACGCACAGAATGCAGAGATTGCTGTCGCAATGGCGCATGCGGTCGATTTACCGGTAAGGCAGTCATTCAATGCGCTTGCCTCTTTTAAAGGGGTCGCTCGCCGACTGAACCTGTTGTATGAGACAGATCATTTGAAGATTTGGGATGACTTTGCGCATCATCCAACGGCGATCGAAACAACGCTTCATGCACTCAGTGAGCCCGGTGCAACGCATGGTCCGTTGATTGCGGTGATTGAGTTGCGGTCGAACACGATGAAGGCAGGTATTCACGGCAGTGCACTGTTAGATTCAACCGCCTGTGCTGATCGCGTCATTTGGGTGTTGTCGACTGAAACTGAGTGGGATACTTCTGTACTTGAGCGATCGAATGGAACCTCGAGTGTCGTGGCTGACGCGTTGAGTCTGGAGCATGAGTTGGTTAGGCAAACCACCGGGCAAATCGTATTTATGTCTAACAGCGGATTTTCTGGAATCCAAAGTCGAGTGGTTGACCGCTTACAGGAGCGTTGAAAAATTTTGAAACATCCGCACAGTACATTGCATGATTTTTGAATCAATCCGGCCTGAGGTTGCTGTGACTAAACCGCTCTTCCCATTACCACTGGTTTTGTTTCCAGGCGGCCGGCTACCGCTTCAGATTTTTGAAGCGCGATACCTGGATATGGTCGGTTCATGCATGCGAGAAGGTGGAAACTTCATTGTGACAATGTCACGGTCTGAAGGGTTCGCAGATCTCGGTTGTGAAGTCTCGATTCGTGATTTTGATCAATTAAGCAATGGACTTCTCGGAATTCTTGCTGTCGGAGAGCGCAAACAGCAGCTGTTTAACCCTAGGCAGTGTGAAGATGGCTTATGGATTGCCGATGCAGCAGATATTCCCATGGAGGTGTCTGTTGAGGTACCTGCCGAGCATTCCGGTTTGGTTGAGTTACTGAAGAGTCTTCAAGTCCATCCGGCCGTGCGGGGCTTATACAGCGATATTGATTACACCGACGCAACTGAAGTGAGTGCGCGCCTTACTGAACTGCTGCCTCTTGATAATGAAGTGAAGCAGTCATTTTTTGAGATCAGTGACCCACTGCTGAGACTGGTTGAATTAGAGGCCGAGGTGACAAAACTCCAGATTCAAGGGCGTGGCGCCTGATATCCGATCATAACCCACTGTATAATCTGCGGACGACAGTGGAGCGATCATGAACTACCAACAAATGGCTAAGCAAGCCGGAGCGGTGCGAACTACCATTGCGACCGCATCGACCAATACCAAAAATGCAGCACTTTTAGCGATCCGTGATGCAATGGCAGGGTCGAGCTCTCAAATTCTTAAAGCGAATCAGAAAGACCTTGAGGTGGGCCGGAATAACGGGCTTGATGAAGCGTTACTTGACCGCCTGGAGTTAAACAATGCCCGTATCGACACGATGATTGAGGGTGTTGAGCAAATTGTTGCTTTACCTGATCCGGTTGGTGAAGTTTCTTGTATGACGCGTCGTCCATCGGGAATTGAAGTCGGACTCATGCGACAGCCACTCGGTGTGATTGGGATTATTTATGAGTCACGTCCGAACGTGACCATCGATGCAGCCGCTCTCTGCCTGAAATCAGGAAATGCGTGTGTTTTAAGAGGCGGTAGTGAAGCGTTTTACTCCAACCAAGCAATTGCTCAATCTATCGCTGATGGCTTGACATCGGTTGGTCTGCCAGAGGCGTGTGTCCAAGTTGCACCAACCACAGATCGTGACTTCGTCGGTGCAATGATTGGAGGCGATCATCCGATGTGTGATGTGATCATTCCTCGTGGTGGTAAAGGTTTAATTGAACGCATTTCAAAAAAAGCAACAGTGCCTGTCATTAAGCACTTAGATGGTAATTGTCATGTCTATGTCGATGCAGAAAGTGATGAGCAACAGGCACTTCAAATACTTGAAAATGCGAAGACCCATCGTTACGGCGTTTGCAATGCTGCGGAGTCATTTTTAATTCACGAAGCCGTGATCAAGACATTACTTCCAGCACTCGAAGCAGTACTGCAACCTTATGCGGTTGAGATCCGTGGATGTGAGCGCGTCTGTGCGATCTTGTCCTCAGCATCAAGTGCCACCGAAGACGATTGGTATGAGGAATACCTCGGCCCTGTGGTTGCCATTAAGGTGGTGTCATCAGTGGATGAGGCTATCGAGCACATTAATCATTATGGCTCGCACCATACTGACGCTATCCTGTCGACAAACTATGGAACCGTGCGTCATTTCATGCGGGCAGTTGACTCGTCTTCGGTCATTGCAAATGCATCGACGCGGTTTGCGGATGGATTTGAATATGGGCTTGGCGCAGAAATCGGTATTTCGACTGACCGCATTCATGCACGCGGTCCGGTTGGTCTGGAAGGGCTAACGAATCAAAAATGGATCGTTTTTGGAGAAGGGCAGGTGCGCGCTTAGTGCAGGTGCTGTTTGGTGGAACTTTTGATCCTGTTCATGACGGCCATGTCATGATGGTGGAGAGCTTATTGCGCGCCTTCCCGAATGCAACTATCCATGTGATACCCAATCATCAGCCACCGCACCGAGCGTGCATGGCATCGTCTGAACATCGGTTAGCGATGCTTAAAGCAGCGGTGGACGGAATATCTCAAGCGGTGGTTAATGCGATCGAGCTTGACCGCAGTGGACCAAGTTATACGGTAGACACACTGCGGGCGCTTCGGGAACAGTTTGGTACAGATGAATCTCTAGTTTTCTGCTTGGGTGCCGATGCGGCCGGTGCGATTGATCAGTGGTATCGACCTGAACTACTCGCTGAGCTCAGCCATCTGTGTATCCTCAATCGGGCGCATCAGCGCGTTGAGATCCCCCAGAGCTTATCTGCGTATCGATGGACCGATGATCTATGTGAAATGCGCGAAATCGGATGTGGTTTGCTAGCGTTTTTAGACACTCCAAATGTTCCGGTTTCATCAACTGTTGTGCGAGAGCTGATTGCAAAGGATGAGTCCAGACTTCCCGTACCACCGAAAATTGCTGACTATATCAGGCAGCACCGTTTGTATCAGGACGCTTAATGACTGAAGAAATTGATTTGACCCAACCGATCGTTGACGCCCTTGAGGATCTGAAAGCCTTGGATATTCGAATTGTTGATGTGAGAGGGCAGACCTCTGTCACCGATTGGTTGGTGATTGCCAGTGGAACATCAAGTCGTCATGTGAAGTCTCTTGCCGATCATGTCGCTCAGGAAATGAAAGTGAAGCATGGCGTGGGTGCCCTTGGTAGTGAGGGTGCTGATGCGGCTGAATGGGTCCTCGTTGATTTTGATTCAGTTGTCCTTCATGTCATGCAGCCGCCGATTCGTGAGTTCTATGATCTTGAAAGACTCTGGGATCGTCGCGGCCGAGATACGGCTGAGGATAACGAGCATTAATGGCAGAGGTACGGTTAATAACGATTGGACAAAAGATGCCAACTTGGGTTTCTGATGCCTGCGCCGATTATTTACCGCGGTTCCGACACCAATTTAAACTTCAGATTGAGGAAATCACGGCATCGAAGAAAGCCGGTGCTGAAGCGCAAGCAGAACATCAAAAGAAACTGCTCGACCGTTTAAAAGCCAATGATTTTTTAATCCTTTTGGACGAACGCGGATGGTTATACTCTACCTCTGAGTTAGCAGATCAAATCACGCAGTGGGAACTCTCGGGCCGTTCTTTGGTCTTTGCTATAGGCGGCGCCGATGGATGGTGTGAGAACATGAGGCAGCGGGCAGACAGTCAGTGGAGTTTGTCTAAACTGGTCTTTCCCCATCCGCTGGCCCGAGTCATTGTTGTTGAACAACTGTATCGAGCGGATAGTGTCCGGCAAGGACATCCATACCACAGGAGTTAGGTTTGGAACTTTCAACCGGTGTTCGTGAAAAGAATCTCATCCAGTCGCGAGTCGTTGTTGCCGCTCTGGGTGGTTTAGTTCTTCTGTCGCTACTCTTGGCAAGACTGATTTGGCTTCAATTGGTTGAAACAGAGCGATTTCAAACTGCGTCCGAAGCAAACCGATTACAAACACTACCAGTTGGCCCTGCACGCGGCCTGATCATCGACCGTAATGGCGTGGTTTTGGCCGAGAACCGGCCCAACCTTCAATTGTTGTTGATTCCGGAAGAGGTAACCGATTTAGACGAGCTGATTGCAGAGGTCCGACAGCGTATTGAATTCACCGATAGCGACGCGGAGCGTTTTGCTAAAAACTTGAAAACCCGTCGTAGGCCCCGTGATCCAGTCGTCGTCAAAGATGATTTATCGGAATCTGATGCGGCACGGATTGCGGTTGATCTATTTCGGTTTCCGGGACTGCAAATGGAGGCTCGGCCAACCCGCTACTATCCGTATGGTGGTTTGACGGCTCATAGTCTTGGATATGTTGGGCGATTATCACTTGATGAGTTGAAACGGATTGAAGAAAGCCGCTACGCCGGCACAGAGACCATTGGTAAATTAGGGATCGAGAAAGCCTATGAAGATGCGCTGTTGGGCCAGGTCGGTGTTGAGCGGGTCGAGACGAGCGCTCGTGGTCAGATTATGCGATCAGTGGATCGAGAGGACCCGGCACCCGGTGCAGACATCCCTTTGCATCTGGATATTGGGTTGACTGCCAAGCTGTATGACGTCCTCGGAGATAAACGCGGAGCGATCGTTGCGATTGATCCAATGAACGGTGGCATTTTAGGACTTGCCAGTGCGCCGACCTATGATGCGAACTCATTCATTGGTGGGATCAGTCAGGCTGAATACTCGGCACTTCAGGTTGATCGCGATACGCCGTTATTCAATCGCGCTTTACGTGGACAATATCCCCCGGGATCGACGATCAAACCGATGATTGGTCTGGTCGGCTTGCACTATGGTGCAGTGAGTTGGAAATCAGAATATTTTTCTCGAGGCTTTTTTCAGTTGCCAGGAAACGAACACAAATATCGCGACTGGAAGGAGTGGGGCCACGGTCGGGTTAATATGGACAAGGCGATCATCGAGTCATGCGACACCTATTTTTATGATATGGCTGTGCGACTTGGCATCGACCAAATGTCTGAGGGTATGAAACATTTTGGATTCGGACGTCGGCAAGGTCGCGATATTCAAGGTGATCTACCCGGAATTCTTCCAAGTCGAGACTGGAAACGCGCTGCCAGAAATGAGTCATGGTATCTCGGGGAGACAGTGATCTCTGGAATTGGTCAAGGGTTTTGGGTGACAACGCCATTGCAACTTGCGGCAGCAACAACAGCAACAGCACGTCGTGGGAATTTTATCGAACCGCATTTCTCGGTGCTTGAAGATGTGGACGCGGGCGCTCCCGTGCCTTTGGGCACGTCGATGGACTGGGAGCGGATGATTGATGCAATGGAAGGCGTCCTGCATGGTGAAACTGGAACAGCGCGCGGTGCGGCTCGTGGACTGAATTACCGGATTGCAGGTAAAACTGGGACAGCACAGGTGGTGAGTATTGGGCAGGAAGAGCAGTATGACGCGGACGAGATTGAAGAGCGTTTTCGTGACCACGCACTGTTTGTTGGATTTGCGCCTGCAGATGCGCCTCGGATCGTGGTTGCACTGATTATCGAGAATGGAGGATCGGGTGGTTCAACAGCTGCGCCTGCTGCTCGAAAAGTATTCGATTATTGGTTGCTCGACCGTAATAGAGGTGCAAGCCCGCCAGATTTCGATTACATCGCAACAATCAATCAACGCGTTCTCGAGCCAAAGCATGCTGACAGCAACTGAAACAGGACATATCGAGTCATTCAAACCGAAGCGTTTTGCACAACGCTATGGCGTCGATCCGTTGCTCACGTTGTTTGTTTTAATCACCGCCTTATATGGCTTGATCATCTTGTATTCGGCATCGGGCCAAAATTTGTCGATGGTGCTTCGTCAAGGCGCGCATATCGTTGTTGGGATTGCGATCATGGCGCTGCTGTCACAAGTACGACGTGATGTCATTATCCAAGTGACACCATTCGTCTTTCTATTCGCAGCATCACTTTTGGTGGCAGTCCTGTTCTTCGGGGTTGGGGTGAAAGGGGCTCAGCGTTGGCTTGACCTACCAGGGCTGCCACGATTTCAGCCATCAGAATTGATGAAGTTGGCACTGCCGGCGATGGTTGCATGGTGGCTCACTCGACAGAAGCTTCCGCCATCGATTTCGCAGTTGGTGATTGCGGCCGTTTTAATTGTTGTTCCTGTTGCTTTGATTGCAAAACAACCTGATCTCGGGACCAGCATTATTATAGCTGGCTCCGGTTTTTTTGCGATTTTTCTCGCGGGAATGTCGTGGCGATTATTAGCACTGCTCGGTGGCTTCGGTCTGTCGGCTTTACCTGTCCTGTGGATGGTCATGCATGATTACCAGCGAACTCGAGTGATGACACTGATAGACCCGCAAAGCGATCCCTTAGGAGCTGGATGGAATTCGATTCAAGCGATGACGGCCCTGGGTTCTGGAGGGATGTTTGGCAAGGGCTATGCGGCAGGGACGCAGGCCCAGTTGAAGTTTCTTCCTGAGTCACACACTGATTTCATCGTGGCAGTACTTGGTGAGGAATTGGGATTTGTTGGTATCAGCATTTTGCTCATCCTCTACGCGTTGATCCTTGGCCGTTGTTTGGTCTTGACGATGCGTGCGCAAGGGAACTTCGGGAGGCTTCTCTCTGGTTCAATCACACTCACTTTCTTCGTTTACGTCTTCGTTAATGTGGGAATGGTTTGTGGAGTTTTGCCTGTGGTGGGTGTGCCTTTACCATTAATTAGTTATGGTGGGACGTCAATTGTCTCGTTGTTGATTGGTTTTGGTTTGATTATGTCTATGCAGCGGACGAAACGGATACTTTCAGGGGAGTCATGATGCGGATATTTCCGGTAGTTGCGATCATGTTGGGTTTCGTTGGGTTAAACATTCCGACAGTTTCAGCGAACTATGCAGAACGAGCTGAGGTTCAAGAGATGGCTGACCGTCTCGCTGCGAAAGGCCTTGATCGAAATGAGGTGATCAAAGTCATGTCAGAAGCCAAGCGCTTGGATTCGGTGATCAAGGCAATGAATCGTCCAGCAGAACGGAAGCAGTGGAAGGATTATCGGCCAATATTCTTGAAGAAAGCGCGTGTGAATGCGGCGACGCGCTTTCACCAAACACATCGCCAGACGTTGGAGCGGGCTGAAGCTGAACTTGGTGTACCGGTTGATGTGATTTTAGCCATCATCGGAGTCGAGACTTACTACGGGAAGAATAAAGGGAGTTTCAGAGCGTTGGATGCACTTGCGACACTCGGTCTTGATTACCCTAAGCGTGCTAAGTTCTTTCTTGGCGAGCTCGAATCCTTATTTGTTCTTGGTCAAGAGGAGAATTTGCGTGCCACTGAATTGAAGGGCTCTTACGCTGGAGCCATGGGCTATGGTCAGTTCATCCCATCCAGTTATCTCGCTTATGCAGTCGATTTTGATAACGATGGTCGCCGCGATTTGATAGATAACCCTGTTGATGCCATCGGCTCTGTTGCCAATTATCTCGCAGAACATGGTTGGGATATGAAATATGGGATCGCGAGTCCTGTCGCGAATGCTGCATCTCAGGTTGAACGGATGGAATCTCGCATCGATGTCAAAGAGACTGGTAGCGAATTGACTTCAAAGGGGGTTCAGCAAATCCCTGATGCTTGGTCTGAGTTACCGCTCGATATTTTGGGCTTACACGGAGCTCAGGGTGATGAATATTGGGCGGTGACCAAAAATTTCTATGTGATCACTCGCTACAATCGCTCACCTCTCTACGCGATGGCTGTCACGCAGTTAGCTGATGAAATCGCCGAGGAAATTGGTTTGTGATTCGGACTAGTCTCTTATTAATTCCGCTGTTTCTCAGCGGATGTGCGTCGATCCAACAGTGGATTGGTGGGGGCCAGCCAGCTGAGGAAGTTCCGGTTGTAGAGGAAGTTCCAGATGGTCCACCGTTGATTGCTTTGGTTGATGTTAACGAAATACCAGAGCCCGAACCAAAGCCTGAACCTCTCTCGCAATATGGAAATCCTGAATCGTACGAGGTCGACGGAGTCACATACACAATTGCTGCTGTGAGCCCTGGTTTTTCGGAGACTGGAGTTGCTAGTTGGTATGGACGGAAATTTCATGGGCAGCTGACTTCTTCTGGAGAGCCATTTGACATGTTTCAATTCACGGCAGCACATACCAGTATGCCGATTCCTGCCTGGATTCGTGTAACGAATCTAGAGAATAATCAGTCGTTGATTGTGCGAGTCAATGATCGTGGACCATTCAAAAAGAATCGAGTGCTTGATTTGTCTTGGGCCGCGGCGAAGCGTTTGGGTTTTTCTGATCAAGGGACAGCCCAAGTAACCTATGAAGTATTAAGTGTGCCGACTTCTGACGCGGCTTTGATTGCCAATCCGCTAGCAGAGCCCGCGCAAGCGATTTTGCAGGTGACGGCAGTTTCCACAGAGATTCAAGCGCAAAAGGTTGCTGATCAGATTCGTGAGGTGGTTACGACTGAGATGGCCGCCATCCGGGTCGAACCCAATGGATCTGGTTTATTCAGAGTACAAGTACTGCCAAAAATAGATTTGAGTATTGAGCGCGAGGTATTTGAGCAACTGGTGGCACTTGGTTGGTCACCACAGAGATTAATCGCAAAATAATGGAATGAAGCGAGGAGAGTAGAGTGCGTCTTTTTTGGATTGCCCTGGCATGTGTATTGAGTTTGACGGCCCTAGCGAATGTGCCGCTCGGTAATGGACCACCGATTCCTGCAGCGCCCAAATTGCAAGCCACTGGTTATTTGTTGATTGACGCCACCAACGGTGAAGTCCTAGTCGAACAGAATGCAGATCAACCACTACCACCTGCTTCCCTGACGAAAATGATGACTGCTTATATTGCTGAGCGCGAAATTGCTGAGGGACGGATAAGCTTTGATGACAAGGTACCAGTGAGTATTAAAGCCTGGAAAACGGGTGGCTCGCGGATGTTTATCCGCGAAGGAACAGAAGTCCGGCTTGAAGATCTACTGCGTGGGATTGTGATCCAGTCAGGTAACGACGCAAGCGTCGCTGTGGCCGAATATATTGCTGGTTCTGAAGACGTATTCGCGGATGTGATGAATCAAACGGCAGTCAGTCTTGGCATGACAAATACGCAATTTAAAAATTCCACCGGTCTCCCTCAGGAGGGGCACTACACCACAGCCAAAGATCTAGGAATATTGGGAGCTCGCACCATCGCGGATTTCCCAGAGACCTACGCGATTTATAAAGAGAAGAACTTCACTTACAACGGCATCAAGCAGGCGAACCGGAACAGCTTGTTATTCCGTGATCCAAGCGTCGATGGGTTAAAGACAGGGCACACTGAAGAAGCGGGTTATTGTTTAGTTGCAAGTGCTGAGCGTGACGGATTCCGCCTGATCTCGGTTGTCATGGGCACCGCTAGTGAAAAAGCGCGTGAACAAGAGACCACGAAGCTATTGCAATATGGTTTCCGTTATTTCAGTGGTCAGACAGTCTTTGCGGCAGGGCAACCGCTACCTGAAAGTGCGCGGAAGGTATGGTTTGGTGAATCTGAAATGGTCGAGCTCGCACCAACTGAGTCGCTGTATGTGACGTTGCCGCTTGGTCGTGAGTCAGCGATTCAGGCGACGTTAGACGCTCCTGACACCCTTGATGCGCCACTTGAAGCAGGCGCCATCGTTGGAAATGTCAAGATCATGCTTGGCGAACGGATTCTTGCTGAATCGCCTGTGGCTGTTGCTGAAGCCGTTCCCCAAGGTGGTTTTTTTAAGCGCATGATCGATTTTGTCCTGAGACTATTTGCGTGACCTGGTGTTGCCTTAATGGCACAATGATGCCAATCGAACAGGCGACGATCTCGCCAATGGATCGTGGTTTCCTGTTTGGTGATGGGGTTTACGAGGTGATGGCTCGAGTTGATGGTCGTATTCGTGCGAAATCACTTCATCAAGCGCGCCTTCAGTCGAGTCTCGATGCAATCGGGTTGTCAGTCTCAGTCGATGACATATTTGCTGATGTCGATCGTTTAACCGAAAAAGCCGGACTGTTGGATGCCAAAATTTATATACAAGTCACCCGAGGAGCAGCTTCGGCTCGTGATCACGCATTTCCATCAAAAATCTCACCAACTGTTTTTTTAACAATCAGCGAATTCGCAGCAGTCTCACAAAAGCCATCGATAGCGATCGTCCGTCCCGATATTCGCTGGCGTCGCAATTCCATCAAATCGGTGTCGTTGCTTGGCAATGTGCTGTTAATGCAAGAAGCGCGAGACAGTGGTGCTCACGAGGCAATTTTGCATCGTGACCATCTGGTGACTGAGGCGTCAACTTCGAATGTATTTGTGATTCGAGGGCAGTCGCTCGTTACACCACTGTTGAGTGATCTGATACTGCCAGGCATTACTCGTCATCTCGTGATCGAGATGGCCTCACAGATTGGTCTGGATGTCATTGAAGAGTCCATCCACGTCGACTCCCTCTCTGACGCCGATGGCGTGTTTGTCTCCAGCTCGACTCGGGGATTGATGCCGATTGTTGAGCTTGATCCGGGTGGACAAGTCGGCAGTGGTCAATTGACCCAAGCCTTTATGGCGCTTCAGGCAGCCTATGATGAGCGGTTACATCACCATGAGTAACGAACAACAACCTGAAAAACCGACGATTCAGTTCCCTTGTGAGGATTACCATATCTCGGTTGTTGCTGATACGCATGATGGGTTCGTTACGATTCTCGAAGAAATCGTGGGCCGTCATTGCGAAGGCTATCAAGCCGATCAATTGCGAGTAATCGCCAGTAAAAATGGGAAATATCAAAGTTTTCGATTCTCAATCACTGCTGAAAGCGAAGAGCAACTGAAGAATCTTCACGAAGACCTCAAGGCAACAGGTCGAGTGCATATGGTTTTGTGATGACAGAGGTCATCATCCTTGATCGCGGGGTCGAGTCCTACCAGCAAACCCATCAAGCAATGAAGGATCAGATTGCAGTCCTCAAAGGTGGGGTGCGTGCTGAGCTTTGGTGCGTCCAACACCCGCCAGTATTTACACAGGGTCAGGTAGGCAAGGCCGAACATGTTTTGAATCCTGGTGATACACCGATTGTCCAATCCGATCGCGGTGGACAGGTGACCTATCATGGCCCGGGTCAAGTGATTCTTTACACCCTGGTCCCAATGCGACACTTTTCACTTAACGTCAGAGACCTTGTGAGTCTTCTGGAGGATACGGTGATCAGTGTATTGGCGTCGTACGGAGTCTCCTCTCAGGCACGTGCGGACGCGCCTGGTGTCTATGTCGGAGATCGGAAGATAGCGAGTTTGGGTCTCAGAATTCGACATGGGGTTTCATACCACGGCGTGGCGTTGAATGTGTCAATGGACCTTGAGCCTTTTTCAAGGATCAACCCATGTGGCTATCAGGGTCTTGAGGTGACACAACTGTCTGATTGCATTGCAACTGTTGCAATTGATCAGGTCTGTGACCAACTCAGCCAGCAGTTCAGGCAACAGTTATTAGATTTAGCGAGTCATCGGATGGCCAGCAAAGCCGAGTAAAATATCCTTGATCATGGACCAAGCGGGCTCTTGGGTTGCACCCTTGATGGTTCGGTCGGTGTCATGACAGAGCGTTAAGAGTTTTCTCAATTGCATGAGACTCAGTCGATTCACCGCACCACGAACTAATCCCTCGCGTGAGCGCCAGACTCGCAATGAACCAATCGTTTGATTCACTGACTCGCCTTGATCCAATCGGTATCGAATTTGTAGCAGAATATCGAGTTCTCGAGAAATTGCCCAAAGTGCGGTCATGGCCTCTACGCCTTCAGCTTTCAATAGATCGGTCAAGCGGTTCAGTCCTGGCACATCTGACTTCATGGCCAGATCAACCAGGTCATAAACGGTGTGACGTGCACTTTGCGTCAGAACATCGAGCACTTGATCTAGCGATAATCTCGGTCCTTCAATCAGATCAGGTTGAATCAGTTTGAGTCGTTCAATCACCTGCCCGGCCGCTAATAAGTTCCCTTCGGTATGCATCTGAACAGCGGATCTTGCATCTTGATCCATCACAATTTGATGTGATTCCAATTCGGCATCGAGCCATTTCGCAAATTGATAAGCCGGTACTGTGGTTGCCTCAATGACTGCGGCAGCCGTGTCAAGTGTCTGAAGCCAATTGCTGGACGTTTCACTTTTTCCAAGTTTTGGACCACTGATTAAAAGCCGTTTGTCGTCAGGTGGGTTTTGGGTCCAACGGTCGAGTGCTTCGCGTAACGATTTATCAAGCGTTGTTTTTGTCAGTCGCAATTCGACCAGCGTCCGGTCAGCAAACAGAGACAAGGCATTGAGTTCGCTCAACAGTCGATTAGCTAGATCGGATTCTGTTTGATCGAGTACCAATCGCTCAGTGAAGCCTTGGTCTTTGCCCATCTGCCGCCATAGGTCCCCGGTTCGGGTGATAAAAAAAGGTTCATCACCCAATAAAGCTGTGACAGGCGGTAGGTTTGAACCCCATTGACGGCCATCAAATTCCGATGCTTTGACGGCCATCGATTAATCTGCCTTTGGGGTATCTGTCTGTTTGAGCGCCTGTTCGTATCGAACACGAATTGATGGCACGATTTGACGGAGTAAATCCTCCTCGAGACTTCGTTTTAACTGAGCCACGCGTTGGTCTTCCGCTGAGGTATCGGCACCACCATCAACATAAATGAGTGTTGCTCGGACCTTGGTGTCTGGTATCAAAAGAACGAGATCTTCGCTGACGAGACGATAGGTTATCTCCAGCGCGAGTTCTGTTTGATCGCCACCTGACACAGGTCCAAGCACGCGATCTGTGAGCGCTGGAAGGCTGAGTGTCAGCGTGGGAACCGAGCCCGACGTCACCACATCCGTACCCTGGTCATTCAGTTGGCGTGTGATATTTTGGATCATCGGTGCGTAGGGATCGGTTGTTTGAATTTTTAATGATTCAGGAAGCTTTCCCATAGCTGTCCCAGTACCGCGTAGCCTATAACCGCATCCAGTTAAAAATCCTGCCGCGGACAGTGTTAAAAATGCACGTCGATTCATCATGCTGGCGCTACCACTATATTCACGAGTTTTTGGGGAACAACGATCGCTTTTTTCTCGATCATTCCTTCGAGGAATTTTGCAACAGAGGGCTCATCGCGAGCCATGGTCAAAATCAAATCTTTATCGGCATCTGCCGCCACTTCAATCCGGCCTCTGAGTTTTCCATTCACTTGCACCACGAGTATCAGTGTATCGCGCGCTAAAGCATCCTCCCGAACCTCGGGCCAGCTGACATCGACCAGTGATTGACTGTGACCAAGATTTGACCATAGATGTTCAGTCACGTGTGGCGTGATTGGTGACAGCAGGACAACGATTGCTTCGATTGCTTCAGAACGCACGCGCCAGTCCGGTGCTGTCTGCGCGCTGAACTTCATTACGGTGTTGGTGAGTTCCATGATTGACGCGATCGCTGTATTGAAATGGTAACGTCGTCCAATATCATCAGACACCTTTGCAATGGTTTCATAGAGTTTCCGATAAACATCTCGCGCTTCGTCTGACAAGGAATCGAGGTCAACTTTGCCAGACATCGAGTGGTTACCTTCTGCGATGTGCTCACTGACCAGGGTATGGACGCGTTTCAAGAATCGATGTGCCCCGGCCACACCATCGTCAGACCACTCCAAAGAAAGCTCAGGTGGCGCTGCGAACATTGTAAATAAACGAACGGTATCGGCACCGTATTGATCGATGAGTTCTTGTGGATCGACCGTGTTGCCTTTTGATTTCGACATCTTTGAACCATCTTTTAACACCATGCCCTGTGTGAGCAGTTTCTTAAATGGTTCATCACTATCGACAAGATCGAGATCACGTAACACTTTGTGAAAGAAGCGTGCATACAGGAGATGCAAAATGGCATGCTCGATGCCGCCGATGTAGAGGTCGACAGGAAGCCAATAGTTGGCGTTTTTATCGAGCATCGCGTGATTCGAAAAAGCGCTTGCGAATCGAGCGTAGTACCAGCTTGATTCCATAAATGTATCGAAAGTGTCTGTTTCACGCGTTGCAGGACGGCCCGTATCTGGATCAACGGTGTCAACGAAATCACGACGACCGACCAATGGACCGCCTGAACCATCAACTACGACATCTTCGGGTAAGGTCACCGGAAGATCTTCATCACGAACGGTTTTTAATCCCTCGTCCGTATGAATGACGGGAATCGGACATCCCCAGTAACGCTGACGCCCAACACCCCAGTCACGGATACGGTAGTTAGTTGTGATGCGGCCAATTCCCATGTTCTCGAGTACATTGGCGACTGCTTGAAATGCATCGTTGAAGTCCAGGCCATCAAACTGGCCCGAATTAATCGTGATTCCAGTCTTCTCACACCATGCTTGCTGACTGAGATCGTATTTAGCATCATCAGTCATCGGCTTGATGACTGGTTTGATTGGTAGGTTATATTGCGTCGCAAATTCCCAGTCACGCTGATCATGGCCAGGGACTGCCATGACAGCGCCAGATCCATAATCCATCAACACAAAATTGGCGATCCAGACTGGAATATCTTCCCCTGTGATCGGATGGATCACAGATTCGCCAGTTGCCATGCCTTTCTTTGGAGCCTGCGCAAGATCCGCTTCTGCGACTGACATGCTTGTGCACTCCTCGATGAAGGCAGCAACATCTGGCTTCGCTGCGGCCGCTTGCTGAGCAATGGGATGCTTTGCAGCAACTGCCACATAGGTGATTCCCATGATGGTGTCCGGGCGTGTTGTGTAGACCTCGAGTCGTTCTTTAGAGCCTTTACGCTCAAAACTAAATTCAACACCCTGGCTTCGTCCAATCCAGTTTTTCTGCATCGTCTTGACCTGTTCGGGCCAATCAACAGAATCCAAATCATCAAGTAATTCATCGGCATAATCCGTAATCCGGATAAACCATTGATCAATCTCACGTTGTTCGACAAGTGCACCAGAGCGCCAACCGCGGCCATCAATGACCTGCTCATTGGCAAGTACCGTTTGGTCGACAGGGTCCCAATTCACGCGAGCTTTTTTACGATATGCGAGCCCTTTCTCAACCATGCGGGTAAAGAGCCATTGCTCCCAGCGATAGTAATCTGGCGAACAGGTTGCGAGTTCACGGTCCCAGTCATATCCAAAACCAAGGCGTTTCAGCTGACCACGCATGTGGTCAATGTTGTCGTAAGTCCAGGCAGCTGGGGGTCGCTGGTTTTTAATTGCCGCATTCTCAGCGGGCATGCCGAACGCATCCCAGCCCATTGGCTGTAACACGTTATAACCGCTCATGGTCATAAAGCGGCTGATCACATCGCCGATGGTGTAGTTGCGAACATGACCCATATGGAGTTTGCCCGAAGGGTAGGGAAACATGCAGAGACAATAGAATTTAGGTTTTTGCGGGTCTTCTGATGATTTAAATGTCTGCTCTGATTCCCAGTGCTGCTGGATTTCCGGTTCAATGACCTGAGGTTGGTAATCGCGCTCCATGAGCTCTAGATGATCCTTCGAGTGGAAAAACAAGAAGAATAGCGTTTCGGTTGCCTTACTGTAAGGCGTTTTGTGAAAAAACGCTCTATTTTGAGTTGAATACTTCGTTTCGTCGGGTGAGCGTTAGAATCACGATCAAAAAGATAATTAATGGCGTTTCACCAGCTTTTGAATAAGGTGTCACGGTAGTTGCTGGTATGACCGTATGAGAGAGAACAGCAGCCACGAATCTTGGGAGGAGTTGTTCGATTTGGCCGTGAGCATCAATAAATGCGGTTAATCCGTCATTCGTCGCTCTGATCACCGGTTTACCCAGTTCGCGTGCACGAATTTGAGCAATTTGCAGATGTTGATCGGGCCCGATGGAGTCGCCAAACCAAGTGTCATTCGAAACAGTCAAGATGACGTTCGCATTTTCAGTTACCCTCCGAGCTTGACCGGCATAGGCGATTTCGTAACAAATTAACGCACCAATCCTAATCTGACCATGAGTCAATAGACTCTGTTGGCCTCCGGGAACGATTGCTGACATGGGTAAATCGAAAAATGTGATCAAGCCTCGCAACATAGATTCCAGTGGAACATATTCACCAAACGGAACGAGTCGCGTTTTGTCATAGGCTCCTTGCCCTGAACCAAGCGTGATCAGACGATTGGTGTATCGACCTTCATGTTGACCCAGGACACCGGTGATCAACGTCTGTGTGTTGGAGATAAGCATCAAATTTAAATCCGGTAGAACTGAGTTCACTTGTGATTCAGTCATTGGTAATGCAGTTTCAGGCCAAATGATTACATCAACATTCGGCGGGAGCCCGTTGACCACATGTTGCTCGAGAATGCGCTCACGAAACTCAGGTTTCCATTTTTCTGACTGTGCGATCATTGGTTGCCAAAGGGCGACGCGGGTTGCCTGTGTTTGTTCCTGGCTGGGTTCAAACTGAGCGTTTAAAATCGGACCTGTTATCATCAAGAGGACGGGGATAATCAACGGGGTGAGCCGTCGATCCAGGAGACTCGCTACCAGCCCTCCTGCTGTCATTGTAATGACAGCAGACACACCGAATACGCCAACCCACGATAGATACCCTTCAAATGGTGTTCCAAGTGCACTGTAACCGAATAAAAGCCATGGAAATCCAGTTAAAAACCAACTGCGAAAAGCCTCCATCGTGACCCAGCAAGCCGTCAATAAACACACTTTACCAAGTGCCGTGGACCATCGTTGATGCCAGCTTGCATAGCCCCAGGACGCAAGCCCCGGAAAGATCGCGAGTCCCGCTGCGAAGATAGTGGTCATGATGAAGGCAAGTGAAAATGACGCGCCTCCATGTTCAGTCATACTGACAGAGACCCATGAGACCCCAGAACCAAAGAGACCAAGTCCGTAAAACAGACCGATGGAGAAGCTCGGATGCTTGATGGAAAGCCACATCCAGACAGCGAGACTGACTAACCCGAGCCACCAGACATTAAAGGGAGCAAATGCAAGTGTGCCGAGTATTCCGGCGCCAATCGCAATGCTGTGCTTAGTGAGAGGCGTCAGACCCATGTGGCCGGACTTCAAGCAAGCGGATCCGTCGACTGTCTGCGTTTAAGACAACAAAATTGAGATGACCGAGCGTGGTTGTCTCGCCGCGCGCTGGAAGATGACCAAAAGCATGTGTAACGAGACCGCCGATGGTATCGAACTCGTCATCCGCGAAGTTGGTACCAAACTCTTCGTTAAAATCATCGATTTCAGTCATCGCTTTGACTAGGCTCGCACCGCTCGCTTGGTGGCGGATATTCAGATCCTCGTCGTGATCATGCTCATCTTCGATCTCACCAACAATTTGCTCAAGCACATCTTCGATCGTCACAAGACCTGCGATATCACCGTATTCATCGATAACGACAGCCATGTGTGCACGATTATCACGAAACTCCTTCAGCAGTTGGTCAAGCCGTTTACTCTCCGGAACACGTCGAACTGGACGGGCCACTTCTTTGATCTCAAATCGTTCAAGATCTTGGCTGATTAAAAATGAGAGAAGGTCCTTTGCGAGGAGAATACCGATCACTTCACTCGGTTGTTCCCCAAGCACCGGGAAACGGGAGTGTGCAGATTCAATGATTCTCGGCAAGAACTCTTCTGGGCGCTCATCGGCTCGAATTGCAATCATTTGTGTTCGGGGAATCATGACTTCTCGCACTTGCATATCACTCACGGCGAGAGCGCCTTCGAGAATTGCGAGAGTTTCCTGATTAAACAAACCTCGCTCTTTGGCATCACGCAGTTCATCAATCAATTCAGGTTTATTTTCAGCTTCACCAGAGATGACGCTGGCCAAACGATCAAACCAGGATCGTTCGTCCTGGTTCTCGGGACTTCGTCCGTCGTTCATGTATCTTTCTGTTCCTGGCTCAGGTAGGGGTTAGGATAGCCGAGATTTTCGAGAATGCCGATTTCTTTAGCTTCCATTTGGTCAGCATCATGCATATCTTCATGGTCGTAGCCCATGAGATGGAGACATCCGTGAACGACCATATGCGCAAAATGTTGGTCAAAGCGCTTGGATTGTTCATCTGCTTCTCGTTTGACAACAGGGAGACAAATCGCAATATCGCCTAGAATTGTCGGGCCTTCGGGAAGTTGAATATCTGCTGGAAATGAGAGCACGTTGGTTGGATAGTCTTTGCCACGAAAGGTTTTATTCAGTTCCTGACTTTCATTTGCATCGACCACTCGGATCACAAGCTCAAGTGCCTCCTCTATTTCGGAAGCAAATAGCAATTCCACCCAACTGATCACCTGATCTGATGCGATAGGACAAATCCCAGTCACATCTTCGAAGTCAGTGATCATCTTGGGCCTTGTCATAGGCGTCGACGATGCGACCGACTAATGGATGTCGAACCACGTCTTTGTAATTAAAACGGATCATTGAAATACCGCGAACGGATTCCAGAACACGACATGCATGCGTGAGACCAGAGTCGGATTTTCGTGGTAAATCAATTTGACTTGGATCGCCTGTAATGACTGCTGTTGAACCAAAACCAAGCCGAGTTAAAAACATTTTCATTTGTTCACGAGTGGTGTTCTGACTTTCATCCAAAATAATAAAACTATGATTCAGAGTTCGGCCACGCATGTATGCCAGTGGCGCGATCTCAATGACTTGACGCTCAAGTAACTTGGTGACCTTGTCAAAACCCAGCATTTCATAAAGTGCATCGTACAGAGGACGTAAGTAGGGATCGATTTTTTGTGCAAGATCTCCAGGTAAAAAGCCGAGGCGCTCGCCCGCTTCGACCGCAGGACGAACCAAAATGATGCGTTCGACTTGATCGCGTCTAAGGGCTTCAACTGCACAAGCCACAGCCAGCCATGTTTTGCCCGTACCTGCTGGACCAATACCAAAATTCACGTCATGAGAGCGTATCGCGTCGATGTAGCCAAGCTGATTTTTACCCCGTGGTTTGATTTTGAGTTTCGGTGTATCGATCACAATCGAAGCTTGGGCATTGTCTTGATAGGTTGACGCTTCCTGTAGATGCAGATGCACCGTATCGTCAGTTAACTCAGAATCTCGGGTTTCCCGATAGAGCTGATCTAAAAGACGAGCGCAGGCTTTGGTCGCACCGGCCTCGCCCTCGATTTCAAATTGATTACCACGATTTCGGATGGTCACAGGTAAGCGTGATTCGATCAGCCTCAGATGTGTATCTTGACGACCACATAATGACGCGAGACGACGAGTGTCGTTTGGTTCCAGGACGAATTGGCGGACATCCACTACCAAGGAGCCTTCGAGGTCATTTGGCCACGCAACGAATTCGCATACGCGTCAACGATATCACATTCAACAAAGCGTCCGATGAGGTCTGTTTGATCACAACGGAAATTCACCACGCGATTGTTCTCGGTACGACCAGAGAGTTCACCAGGATCTTTCTTTGAGGGCCCTGTAACCAATACTGATTGTAATGTGCCGACCATCTCTCGACTGATCTTCTGTGCATGTTGTGAAATTCTTGCTTGCAATGCAGCTAAGCGCTTCTTTTTAGTTGACTGGTCGGTTTGATCCTCAATATCAGACGCGGGTGTTCCAGGCCGCGCTGAGTAGATGAAGCTGAAGCTGACGTCAAAACCAATTAACTCGATCAGTTCCATTGTCTTTTCAAAGTCTTTGTCGGTTTCGCCTGGAAAACCGACGATGAAATCTGACGACAGGCTAATACCAGGACGGGCTTCCTGAATTTTCCGAATTTTTACCTTATATTCCAGCGCGGTATGACCACGCTTCATCGCGACAAGAACTCGATCTGATCCAGATTGAACCGGTAGATGCAAGTGACTGACGAGTTTTGGAACATCCCTGAAACAATCAATTAATGCATCAGAGAACTCGGTAGGATGACTCGTTGTAAAGCGAATCCGTTCGATTTCCGGGATTTCAGCAATAATGCGGATCAAATCTGCGAGATCAGCGGTATCTCCGTCGTCGGTTTCACCACGATAGGCGTTCACATTCTGACCCAGCAGGTGAATCTCGCGTGCACCTTGCTCGACGTTGGCGAGTACTTCCTGCAATACATTATCAAGAGGTCTGCTGATTTCCTCACCCCGAGTGTAGGGAACCACACAGAATGTGCAGTACTTACTGCATCCTTCCATGATACTGACATAGGCACTTGGTCCTTCGAGTTTTGGTTCGGGTAGGCGGTCAAATTTTTCAATTTCAGGAAAGCTGATATCGACCTGTGCTTCCCCGCCGCTACGACGCGCCTCGAGCATGTCAGGTAGGCGATGTAATGTCTGTGGACCAAAGACTAGATCGACGAACGGAGCACGTTGTCGGATCGCGTCACCTTCTTGCGATGCGACGCAACCACCAACGCCGATAATAAGATTTGGGTTTGTTTCTTTGAGCGCGCGATAACGGCCCAGCTCTGAGAACACCTTTTCCTGCGCTTTCTCGCGAATCGAGCAGGTGTTGATCAGAATGACTTCCGCATCATCCGGAACGTCAGTCATAGTTAGTGCGTGGCTGTGATGCAGTAGGTCAGCCATGCGGTCCGAATCATATTCATTCATCTGACACCCGTGGGTCTTGATGAAGAGTTTTGCAGTCATCCCGTCTCCTCGTGCGTGGGCGCGCGAGTATAGTCCGAAGCACTTGAAATTGCACGAGTGTTCTTGACTGTGGAGAGAAACATCGACAGACTACGCGCCCTTAAATCGAGGATCACAATGACCAAGACTACCGACCCTACTTTCCGCGTTCAGTTTGTCAGTCAAGACAAAGTTTTCGAAGTTTTCGCGAAGCAAATTTATGCAAGTGATCTTTACGGTTTTATCGAAGTTGAAGAATTTGTCTTTGGTGAGCGCAGTGGATTGCTGGTCGATCCGTCGGAGGAGAAGCTCAAGGCTGAGTTTCAAGGCGTCAAACGCAGTTATATTCCGATGCATGCTGTCATCCGTATTGATGAGGTGGAAGATTCAGGGCCAGCTCGCATCCGCGAAAGCAAAGCCGGTACCGTCTCACCGTTGTCGATGGTTCCGCCTCCTAGAGCCCCGCGAGACGCGGATTAATCTGAATTTCGTCTAAGAGTATTCTGGCAGACTCCATCAAACTCGCGTCATCCTCGGGTTCTGCGTCTTTGGCCTCACTTTCCAGCTCGCTCACTTTATCGATCGTCGGTAGTCCGAGTGCAGTTCGTCTCATGTTTTCGATCTCGAGTAACGCTTGGTTATTGGCTTCACGCTCTTCGATCCGTGTTTCAAGGTGGAGCGAAATTCCTGTTTCGTTACCCAATTCGAGCGCTCGCTCTGTTCGCTGAAGTAACGCCGTAAAGTTAGGGTCGGATGCGATCCGCGCCTGATGTCGATCGATCAACTGCGCAACTCGCGCTTGTGGTGTGTCAAGCGGACGATATCTGAGTGAGCGAATCTGGCCCCATGGCAATGCAGTATCGAGTGCGCTTTCGCCGATCTCCTCGGGATCGAATGCAGAAGGAAACTCGATATCAGGAATGACGCCTTGGTGCTGCGTTGATTGGCCTGAAATTCTATAAAACTTTGCAATCGTCAACTTTAGCTGACCCTCGTTGACTGGGAGAAGAGCCTGAACGGTCCCTTTACCAAATGTTTGTGAGCCGATAACTAGACCACGCCCGTAGTCTTGCGCTGCACCAGCGAAGATTTCACTTGCTGAGGCGCTTAGGCGATTGACCAAAACAGCCATTGGACCTTCCCACGATACCTCTGGGTCTCGGTCACCACGAACGTCAGTACGCCCGCCGGCACTTTGAATCTGGACGACTGGACCACGAGGGATGAATAATCCGAATAACTCATACGCCTCCTGAAGGGAACCGCCACCGTTATTTCTTAAGTCGACGATGACTCCTTGAACATCCTGACTAGCGAATTCGCCAAGCAGTCTTTTGACATCGCGTGTTGTGCTTCTGTAATTCGGATCGCCCGCTTGTTTCGCAGTGAAGTCCGAATAAAACGTTGGAATCGTAATGATTCCAATTTTTTCGCCGTTATCGCCAGCCTCGATAATCTCACTTTTTGCCGATTGTTCTTCGAGCTGAACTCGATCACGAATTAAAACAATTTCCCGGTGAGGTGCATCATCGCCTGCCTGCACCTCCAGCCGGACCTGCGACCCTTTCGGCCCCCGAATTTTTTGGACAACTTCGTCTAAGCGCCATCCGACAACGTCTTCGAACGACTGAGAGCCCTGAGCGATGCTCAAGATTCGGTCAGCCGGTTTGAGTCGTCCATCCATTTCAGCTGGTCCGCCCGGAATTAAACTCACGACCTTCGTGAACTCATCTTCGGATTGTAAGACAGCGCCAATCCCTTGAAGAGACAGAGACATGTTGATGTTGAATGTTTCGCTATCTGCAGGAGGCAAGTAGGAAGTATGTGGGTCGTAGGCACTGGCGTATGCGTTGATGATACCCGCGAAAATATCATCGGGGCGCGTTTGCTCAAGGCGATTCTTCTGGTTTTTGTAGCGTCGAATGAGTGCTTTGAAGACCTCATCTTCCGTCCGATCAGCCAGTAACAGACCAATTGCCTGATTTTCGAGCTGTTTTCGCCAAAGATCTTTTAAAGCGGCAAAATCTTCTACCCATGGCGTGTTCTCGTCACGAATTCGGAGACTTTCCTGATCAGTTAGATCGATCGAGCCGCTCCCATCGCTAAGTATCTGCAGCCAGTAGTCGAGGCGCTCTTCGGAGCGATTCAGGGAGAGCCCGTACAGTTGATAGACGGTCGAAAGGCGCCCCTGCTCAATCTGCTCTGGCAACCGGTCAATATCTGCTTGGAGAATATCTGCTTGTGTCAGTAGTGACCGAGACGGATCAATGGCTTTAAGGATCAGTTGACCGACCATTGGCTTTCGTTCAGCAAATAGAGAATCTGAAGCAAGGTGTCGACGTTCGAGTTCGCGAGTGATGACTTGAGCAAGGAGACTGTCTTCTTGTGTTGGTTCGAGCGACACCGCATACGCGCTTCCTACCCAGACAAACACCGTTGACGCCAATACCCCGTTGAGTACAAATTTACGCAATAAACTTAATTTCAACACCTTGCGTCTTACCCTTTCGAACCTTAATTATCTTGTTATGCTTCCTTCCACCTTAGAACGCAACCCTTGGAGTGACAACTTGGATTTACAGATGGTGTCTCCTTTTATCGGCCGACTAACCGATTTTCTTGATCGCTCGCCGACACCTTGGCATGCAGTGGCAAACATCTCCGAACTTCTCAAGCGTGCCGGCTTTATTCGTCTTGATGAGCGCTCGGTGTGGACTCTCGAGGCCAGTGCATCCTATTTCGTTGTTCGGTCCGATGGGGCGCTCGTGGCATGGCGGCAGCCTTCAGACGTGGTTGGCTGGACACTGTTTGGCGCGCATACGGACAGTCCAAATCTCCGAGTGCGTCCAGAGCCCATCGTCAAAAAGCATGGTTATTTTCAGCTAGGACTCGAGGTCTATGGGGGTGTTCTTTTGTCGACCTGGTTTGATAGAGACCTTTCGCTCGCCGGTCGAGTTGCAATCGCCAATGAGGGATCGGTGTTGTCTGAACTAGTCGACTTTGAGCGTGCTGTCGGAGTGGTCCCGAATCTTGCGATTCATTTGAATCGAGACGCCAATAGTTGCCGGAAGATTAACCCACAGGAAGAATTACCCATGACCCTAGGTCGTGCAGAAAAAGATGCAGAGCTTGATTTTAAAGAGTTGCTCGCGCGTGAACTGGATCGATCTCCTCGGGATATTGCAGCTTTTGAAATCTGTGCTTATCCAACGGAGAGGGCTCAAATCGTTGGTCTCGAACAGGAGCTGTTGGCAAGCGCACGACTCGATAATTTATTGAGTTGTTTCATTGTTGTCGAAGCAATCATAAACAACGACCAAGCCGAAGGCACAATGATCGTGTTAAACGATCATGAAGAAATTGGCAGCGTTTCCACGAGTGGTGCCGATGGTCCCTTCTTAGAATCGGTTTTACGACGGGCGACAATCGAGGCGAACTTTGAGCAGGTACGCGTGAATAGTTTGATGGTTTCGATCGATAATGCGCATGGCGTCCATCCGAATTATGCTTCAAAGCACGATGAGGGCCACCGACCGCTTCTGAACGAAGGCCCGGTCGTGAAGGTCAATGCGAATCATCGCTATGCAACCACCGCGTTGACGCAAGGAATCATTGAGCAGGCGGCTGAGAAAGCCGATGTTCCGTTACAATATTTTTCAAGTAGAGCCGATCTCGGTTGTGGAAGCACAATCGGACCACTGACAGCTGGACGTCTTGGTATCGACACCATTGATTTGGGATGTGCCCAATTCGCAATGCACTCAGCGCGCGAAACTTGTGGAGTCGAGGATCCGGAGTTGATGCTCAAGCTTCTGACACAATTAACACAGCGAGATCTTATCTAATGTCATCCATGCCGTCAGACCACCCGAAGGTGCCAAGCGCAAAGCTAGGCTTACTTTTAATTAATCTGGGAACGCCTGACGCTCTCGATTATTGGTCAATGCGTCGATATCTTGGCGAATTCTTAAGCGACAAACGAGTTGTTGAATTGCCGCAAGTGCTTTGGCAATTGATTTTACAAGGACCAATCTTGACGTTTCGTCCCAAAAAATCGGCCGCTGCTTATCGAGAAATCTGGAATAACGAGCTGGATGAATCGCCGCTTAGAACGATCACTCACGAGCAGACTGCGAAACTCCAAAAACGCTTCGGTGTTTCTGTGCGAGTTGAATTTGCCATGCGCTATGGGAACCCATCCATTCCCTCATTGATCCAGACGATGTTTGATGAAGGGTGTTGGAAAATTGTTTGTATTCCGATGTATCCGCAGTACGCATCGAGTACCACAGGGTCGGTTGTCGACAAGATTGGAGATACGTTAAAAGCGATGCGCTGGCAGCCAACGATCCGTGTTTCACCACCGTTTTATGACGACCCAAAATATATCGCAATTTTGGCGAAGTCAGTGCAAAAGCAACTCGATATGCTGGATGAACAGCCTGAAGTGCTGGTTGCGAGTTTCCACGGGGTGCCTAGAGAATACCTGCTAAAGGGTGACCCCTATCACTGCCAATGTCAGAAGACTGGCCGACTGCTGAGAGAGGCACTGGGGTGGCCAGAAGATCGATTCAAGGTCGCCTTTCAATCGCGTTTTGGGCCGAAGGAATGGTTAAAGCCTTACGCCGATGAACTCATTGAAGAACTGGGTCATCAGGGAGTGAAGCGGGTCGCTGTTGTGAGTCCAGCGTTTTTCTCCGACTGTGTGGAAACCCTCGAAGAAATCGCGCTTGGCTTGAATGAGACTTTCCAAGAAGCTGGTGGCGATCAATTGATCGCCCTTGATTGCTTGAATGCGTCGGAGGAGGGTATGGAGGTTCTCGAATATCTGGCGCGTCGAGAACTGAAGGGATGGCTTGATTGAGGCCAGCCACTGGCTCAGATTTTTCGGAGGCTCTTCGAGATTCAGCGCCAGTCATGTTTGGCTACATTCCGCTCGGGATGGCCTTCGGGGTGTTGTTTCAAAGTCTGGGATACCACTGGATTTTCGCGCCGCTTGCCGGTGTGGTGATTTATGCCGGTTCTGCACAATTCATGGCTGTTGGCTTGTTGGCAGCTGGTGTCTCTTATGCAGAAGCGTTTATCGCAACTCTCGTTTTGAATTCGCGCCACATGTTTTATGGGCTTTCGGTGATGGGTCGCTATCCAGCTCGCGGACTCTCACGTTGGTACCTTATTTTTGGTCTGACTGATGAGACGTATTCACTGATTACAGCAAGGCCACTCCGGTCTCCAGGTAACGTGTGTTATTTTGTCTACCTGACCGGACTGAATCAATTGTATTGGGTGATTGGATGTGCATTAGGCGCGAGACTGCAGTCATTTTATGCGTTTGATTCGCGTGGATTTGAGTTTGCTTTAGTTGCATTATTCTTGGTGTTATTGATCGAGCAAGTCCGCACAATGAATCAGCGTTGGCTGTTAGCAGTCGCATTGAGCACATCGGTCCTAGCGTATTTACTGACTCCAAATCAATTTCTACTCGTTGCGATTGGGCTGTGTTTGGTGACTCTCATGGTTTGCATCCGTGCCGGAGGAGAACATGGATAACGCCCAGCTTTTTGGCTTTTTTGTGGTGATGGGTATTGCGACTTTCATCACGCGAGCACTCCCTTTTGTAGCACTCGCGCAGGTGAGGAGCCATTCCATATTAGATCGTTTTGGGAAGTCGTTGCCGCCGATGATTATGGTGGTTTTGGTGTGCTTTGGACTGATGAGTCTCGAGATTGAGTCCTTTGATCGAGGCGGATTATCGGCGCTCGCTTTGTTAGTCGTGATCACGTTACATGCTTGTTTTAGACATCCTTTGCTCAGCATTTTGGTGGGGACGGGCGTGTATGTGGCTGGAATCCAGGGTTTTGGTTTGTAGTAAGTGTAGAGCGCTCCTGATGGGTGGGACCTATTGATCCGTATCGACAAGGCGTTGTGAATTTGAGAGACAGTTGTCTTATCGATACTGCTAAACTACCAGCCTTAATGATGATAAAACATGACGAAACATCAAAAACCAAGAAGGAGAATCTTATGGCTCAATTTATGGTTACCGCTACGTATACAGACTCAGCATTCGCCGGTATGGCAAACAATCCACACAATAGAGAGGAAGCGATTGGGAAGATACTTTCAGCTCTCAACATGAGTCTAGAAAGCTTGCACATGACGCTCGGTGGGAAGCTGTTCATGGTGATATCAGGGACAGCCGAAGCCGGTGGTGCACTAATGATTGTCGCTGGCGCCTCTGGTTCGGTTACTGACATCAGTGTCGATGAAGTATTTTCGGCCGCTGATCAAATGGACTGGATGCAATCCGCGGCAGCTGTTATGGGAGCTTATAAGCCTGCAAACGCCTAGCAGAGCGGCCAGCTTATAACGTTCCCTTCGAGGAGGAGAAATATGTCTAAATACACAATGTTGTTCGCTTTAGAGTAAAATCAGAAAAGCAGGACGAGTTTGAGAGACTATTCAAAGCCGCCAATAAATGGGACGGAATGCTGATGCATGTTTTGGCTAAGACGGGTGAGCAAAGTTACGTTGCATATGGGCTTTGGGAAAGTGAAGAGGATATGCAGACCGCAATGCCACAGATGATCGCATTGCTCGACAGCTCTCGACATCTATTGGAGGAATTGTCGCCGCACCTTGGGGTCACAGACCCAGTTTCTGGCACCGTCGTATTCGAGGTGTAGGACAAAAAAAAGGACTGGATCAACCCAGTCCTTTTTTAGCTTCCTTTCAACTTGTTCTCTGAGTCGTTAGCTTCTTGTTATTCTTAGGGTCCTCAAGACTGCTTTCTCAGTTTTTCTTTACCCTTCACTAATGATCCTTGAACTTTCGTATGACTGATCGAAAGGATTAAGTCGCCGCAGCGTCTCTGGCTTTGACGACATAATGATAGTTGGTTACAGAAAAGGCGATGTCCATCTTTTTGTGGTCGAAAGTAATTGATGCGCAACAACATTCTATTACGACTAAAAGCTTACGATAAATGTTCAGCCGGTTCGTTACTCTTCAAGTCGAGCTCATAACTATCGGCCCGTGACGCCAGCCTGTTGTGCAAAATAGCCTGATGTTGCGACTGTGTAAAAATTGAAGGTAAAAGGAGGTTACGATGATTACCGGCACATATGCATCTGTCCTAGCACTCTTGCTAGTGATCTTGTCATTTAGGGTGATCGCATTACGAGGAATGCCTGCGTTCAAGTGGTTTGCCTTTGGCAATAACGGTGAGGAGGGTCTTGCGAGGGCGATACGGGCTCACGGTAATTTAATCGAATACGCACCAATCTTTCTGATCCTGATGCTGGTCGCTGAGATGGGCGGCCTTAAAGACAATGCTCTCCATAGCTACGGTACAGTGTTCGTGATAGCTCGGTTGATGCATGGATACTGCTTCGGTTTCTTGAAGCACAACATCGTACTCAGGGTCGGCGGCACTTCGTTGACACTGTTTTCGATTCTTGGTCTGGCGATCCTAGTGTTAATCCGTTATGCCAGTTAGCAAATCTGACAACTCTTTTGAGTATTTAGTTGAAGAGTGACTCGATAGTGTTTGAACATTGGGCGCCTACAATTACAAGGGTGGTTCAGTCGACAGAGTCGGATTACCACAGGGGGCTGATGCAGGCATTTCCGGGGTGTGTGTCCATTGATAATTCGGTTCGCATCGCGTGGCAGGGTGTGGTCGTGGAAATCCGACTAAGGTCCCTGCCCGACTTTTCTGTTGGTCTTGTAGTCCTTCCAATGCTCGAGGTCACTTGGGAATTTATAGAGGGTGCTGAGATTCGCCAGCGAGAGCTTCTCAAAAAGGCTGATCTATCGATGCAAAGAGGTCTTGGTTAGATGAGCGCAAGTTCAAATACGCCCGACAGCCTCGGGCGTATTTGAAATATTGGTAATACCTCGACCGAGTGAATGACCGTTAAGGGTAGGGTACCCTCCGCCATAAAAAAAGGGGGTGCTGTGACAATATTTGATAAATACGGTGGGGTGCCAACGATTAGACTGATAGTTAAGGCATTTTATAAACAAGTTCTGAGTAGGGCCTACCCTTCGACGCTATTTTGAGGGGGTGGATATGGATCGATTAATCGTACATCAGGTCGAATTCATTGCGTTCGCCCTCGGTAAGCCTTAAACATATTACCCAGATTCTAATCTCAAGGAGGGGCATCGAGGATTAGGTATTACCTCGACATCTTACGATGAGGTCGTTGATAACCTGCACGGTATTCTTTCTAATTTCCAGGTAGAGCATGATGACATCAACACGATTTTGAGTGTGCTCTACAGAAAGCGTCACTTAATTTTTGAGCGAAAGGTTTAGCGTGCAAATGAGTATCTAGCGGAACGCAGCGAAGCCGCCGGCGCTCCTCACAGTACAAAAGTTTGTGGGTATCGCTATTGCGAATGCGCTTGGTTTAATAGGATTGGCTAAACTTTGAGGTGAAGTGTGTCGAAACAGGCAACCCTCAAATCAATCACCGGGGGCGTCTAAACAGTCTTCAAATTATGTGTAGTACCAGCTGAGACCTGGGTAGGGCTGGAATATATGAGTGATTTATTGGTCTGACTGTTGGCGCTACCCATCTTGCGTCTTGGTAGCGCCGCAATTTGTACCTTGGACTCAGAGTGATTGGTTGCTGAAAGATTCAAAAGTAATCTCAGTGGAAGGAACTAGATTTATCTTTCGATGAATTGTCGTATCCCAAGTTGATCGATACTTTGCTTGCGCTTCTAAAAGCGTGGCTTCCATAATCATGACGGCGATTCCCAGAAATAAACCTATCATTTGGAAACCTCTGATCCATCGAGGTAAGTCGGATCCCGATCATCAAGCAATCGCTGAACCAGATCGTAATATCTAATAGTAGCGAAGTCTCGGTTTGTTGCTTTCAAGTGCAGTGCAGTCTGTCTTGCCGCTTCAATTCTCCTTGCCTCAATAAACGCATCGAGGACACGGCTGAGAAAAGTGGTGATTGGTGCAACAGCTTTTGAAGCATCAAAGTTAGGTCTACGTAAAGGTATATCTGCGAACATCGTCAAGTTCCTTGTGAGAAGTGATGAGGAAGTGTAACTTTTGGTTACAACTAAAATGATACGAAAGTATACATATAATTGTGCGACGCATCAATAAGAATGTGAATTGTTTTAGTAATGCTTATCAATGAGAGAGACATAACTTTGAGCGAGCATCAGCCTATATTCAGAAAGGAGTGATTTTGCGAAAGGAGGATAATATAGTCGGCCAATTTGAAACTACTGCTGAGAAAAGGCCTCAGTGTGTTTCTTTTGAATTTCTTCTGACCACTGGGATTTGATGAAGGCTAACACACTCCATATTTCTTCATCGCTCAACTTTCTCTCATACGCTGGCATCAAGGATTTGTAGTCAGCTCCTGCATATCTCTGTGGCCCATATTTGGTAAATTCAAAAAGCATCTGGTCCGGATGATGCCACGTGTGTCCTGTTTCATCATGGGGTGGTGCAGGGAGATATCCGGCTGAGCTCCGTTTCTGCCAGTTCGGCTGACCTTCCAAAGTGGCCCCATGACAGGATGCACAATTATTGTCGTACACGATCTTTCCTGCAGAAACCTTTTGCTCATCAAGGTATGGGATTCCTGCGGCAGTCGCCTCGCACCCAGAAAGAGCTACGCAAAAAATTAGGGACATGAATAATGGGAAGTCTAATTTTGAACTCATGGCCTCATCCTGATCTGATTCTGACTAGTTTTACAGCGGGTTTGTTTTTACCAATACTAGACCACCTGCCTAGCTTTGCGAAACAATGATTTTACCGCAGTTCGTTGCAGAATGTTGGTATGACGGACGAGAATATCAAGGCTAAACAATCGCTGATTCAACGACTGCGCGACGTTGCTGAAAAGGAAACCGCTTGGCTTGAAAAGAACCGCTCTCTTTACACGCAGAAATGTGAACAACTCAAGCACCTCATCAAAGAACGTGGTGTCACGGGTGGAGCAGTTGCACCCGAAGAACAAAAGTTCAGTAAGCATGTCGCCCTTTACAAATCGAGACGATCAGGGATGTGGGATTTGGCTAAAGAGATCAACGAGGAAAAGCAGAATTTCAAGGCCATGACATCGAGCGAATAGCCAAATATCAGAAGACTTGAAAGCGTACTAGGTTTATATCAATAGATATAACAATAAAAAACGGGATTCTGTTATGGTTTTATTAAGAACTTCACTTCTTGTAGTGCTGTCTTGCGCTGTGATGTCTGTTCAGGCGGACGTCGACAAGCGGTTTTATAAAAAACGGACTATGGGACTAGATCCTCAGGTTAGGGATGGATTTGGACCGACTCCCGTGAATTTGGTTTGTCCTGTGAATACAAAATCTCTTGAGATAGCAAAAAAAAGGAAGATTAAAAAAATATTTTGATTTCCCAGAAAACATGGTTGCTGTTGTTCTTAAAGACGGGAAACTAGTCTACAAACGTTATGACGAAAAACGTGGATTTGACGATAACTTTTAGCTCACGGGATGTCTATGACCAAAACCGCAATGGGTTTGGTTATTGGCCACTTAGTCTGTGATGGGAAAATCAGTTCTTTAGACGACACTATGGGCAAGTATTCCAAAGGGCTTGCTAGTTCCGTTTATAAAGATGTAACCATTAAAAATGTCTTGCGAATGGCTAGCGGCGTTAATGAAAACCGGGATAACGAATCGGGATTTGATCAGACTTTACGTAACCGATTTCAAGATGGATCAAATGATCAGCTTCAGTTAATCAAAGTGTCAAAACTAAGTATTCAGATCAAGGCAAAGACGCTAGGTATCACACGCTTGACGTGACTGCCGCTTCAGTTTTGGTCAACGAGATCACTGGTAAATCAGTAGATGCCATTTTTTACGACAAGATATATAGCCAAATAGGTCCAGAAGACAAAATGGTCTGGTGGGCTGACAAAAATGGTTATTCATTAGGGATGGCCGGACTCAACATGACCACCAGAGATTGGGCTTGGCTAGGTCAATATATGGTCGATGAAATTCAGTCTGATTCCTGTATCGGAAACTATCTAAAAGATGGGCTAGATAATGCGATAAAAACCACACTTCGGGGTTATCAGAAGTATGGCTATTTCTTTTGGGTTTCCAAGATTGGAGGAAAGCAGGTAATTGTTCTGACTGGTAAGGGTGGGCAAGTAATGATTCCAAACCATTACAACAATAGTGTGGCGATCGCGATCTCAGCCTCTAATTTCAAATACAATAAGAAAGATTTATCAAAAGAGGTTATGCCAAGCGTAACTAAGAAATTTAGAAAGATGGGATGGTGATCCTTTGAAAAAGTTCTACCTTTGCAAACTGTGTTTCATTGTCTTTGGTGCTTTGCTGGCTGTGCAGAGCCTGTAAAAAATTATCTAACGGATGGGAAGTAATCACCTGTTAATGCAGGATGCTCCACTTCCTTAAATACTGTTATCCAAGAAGTTATATATGGATAGCGACAACACGCCGAAGTCAAAGTAGG
>CAJWFL010000005.1:0-36205 GCA_913031455.1 uncultured Gammaproteobacteria bacterium | reverse complement strand
GCGCTGCATCGACCAATCTGATATTGCAAACATGGTCGACTGCGATTCTGAAAAACGCTCTCTTCACACTGTCGAATTTGAAAAGTCTTCTGTATCAAATTGAGTGTTGACTTTACAGATCCAGCAGAAGGAAACGGGCCAAAGGTTTTCCCGGTACTTTGGCGATTACCCCGCCGGTAATAAAGCCCTGGGTAAGGATGCGCTGTATTCATGTACACGTAGGGGTATGACTTATCATCCCGCAGTAAAATATTGTAGGGAGGCCTCGAATCCTTGATCAGGTTTTGCTCGAGCAGCAACGCCTCCACCTCGTTTCGCGTGACCGTAATATCGACGTGTGCAATCTTAGCCACCATCACCAGCGTCTTCGACGCAAGTCCACTGCCACGAAAATAGCTCGACACGCGAGCCCTGAGGTTCTTCGCTTTGCCGACATATAAAATATGACCATCAGCGTCTTTCATTTGATAGACACCAGGGCGAACCGTTAGGCTTTTCAGAAATCGTGCGGAATCAAACTCGACCATGGGTTGATTCTACTCCCTTCCGGCCATGGTTGTAGGCTAAGTGTGTTAACTCAACATCAGAATCGAACCCAAGTTTTTCAAATATTCTGTATCGATAGGAATTGATCGTTTTCGCTGATACCGCCAACTGCTGTGCAATCTCAAGCGCCCGACTACCTTCAATGACCAAATCACACACCGTGAGTTCACGCCGTGACAGCTCATCGAACGGGTTCGCTGATCGGAACCGACTCAATGCCAACGCCTGTGCAACATTTGGAACCAAATGTACCTCCTTCCGCATCAGCTTCCGAAGCGCACCGACGATGTTATCGCTCGAGCAACTGGCATCGATTAATCCAGAGACGCCAAGTGATAGTAACGATTGGCATTCGATGGCACGAATAGACCGTAAATAGACTGAGACCAATGCATCGGGGAGCACCCTTTTCGCCCGATCAACCCGTCACCAGCGGACTTTGCGTTGGGCAATTCCCGTCGAGAATCAAACTCCGCGGTGGAGTCATTACAAACTCATCAAGCGCCAATCGCTCTTTAAATGGGGATGTGATGACTTGAAACTCGGAACCAACAACAGCTGCTTCTACGGCCTCAAGAAATAAAATTTGGTGCGACACAGCACCCACTGAAATATGCATTGAAACGCTCCTCAATATGACCTGAAGAGACTGTAGTCACTGGCTGGTCAGATAGTCACCAATGGGACCTCGGGTCAATATCTGACAAGAAGCATGAGTAATATCAGACCAAGCGCAAGGCGATAGGCAACAAACGGAAGTAATCCCACGTGCTGGATCAATGCAAGGAACAGACGAATACAAAGATACGCAGAAGTAAAACTAACCACGATGCCAGTCGCAATCAGATCCCAAGCCACTGGATCAGATGTCTCAAGCAGATCCTTCGTCTTCAGCAGGGCGGCTCCCAAAATAATCGGTACCGAGAGCAAGAATGAGAACTTCGCCGCAACTCGACGCGATAAGCCCAGCCAGAGTCCAGCGGTCAAGGTGATTCCTGAGCGCGAGGTCCCAGGAATCAATGCGAGTACTTGTGCTAAACCGATAACTAACGCTTCTTTGAGTCGTATTCGGACGAAACCCCCACGACCTTTTTGATAGTGTGCCCACCACAGCAATAGTCCAAATCCGATCGTCGCCCAGCCGATGACCATGTCACTACGAAGCTCTGTTTCGATGAAGTCTTGAGCGATCAAACCCACGAAGACCGCGGGTAACGTCGCCAAACCAATAAACCAACCGAGCTTTGCGTGCCTTGGATAGCGTCGGCCCATCCCAACAAGCATGCCTGTTGAAATCCTCTGAATCTCGAGACGCAAACTAAGTATCACGGCTCCCAAAGAACCAAAGTGAACCGCGACGTCGAAAGCTAATCCCTGATCCGGCCATCCAAAGACGGCTGAAGGTAAAATCAAATGTGCAGAACTCGAGATTGGAAGGAACTCTGTCAAGCCCTGAATGAGTGCCAGAAAAAATGCGTGCTCAATAGTCATATAATTTCGATGGCTGCTCAGAGAGCGGTTTCCATGACACAGTTTGCCGCAAATACAAAGGTGTGAGTTGCTGCCCAGGAATCCACTTCGATGAATCCATGCCTGATGCCAAGCGTCTGAGGGTATCAAGTGTCGGCGAAACAGGAATTGGCGATATGGGAAACCGATCTATTTCTTCAGCGTGACAGATCCACGCATGTTCTCCGTCGAGCGCATTTACTGACATCAGTTCGAGACAACCGAACGTTCCATCTGCTTGTCGGTCGAATCCAACATAGACCTCATTCATTCGCGCATCGAGTAATGCATGGTCAGCTTCGTTCTGACTTGCCGCTGCCAACAGTGAGAGTTGATCGACAGGTAACACGCGCAGTGAATTCACCAAATCAAGGGCATGAATACAAGACACAGCAATTCGCAGACCTGTAAAACTCCCCGGGCCGTTGATCACAACACATTGCGACAATTGATTCACTGGCTGCCCAGACTCAATGCACAGCAACCGGATCGAATCGAGGAGCACCGCATCATGAGGTCCCTCAATCGCATCATATGCGATCCAGTCGGATCCCTTTTCTATTCCGACAGACAATCGATCACGTGATGCGTCAATAAATAAACAACTCATCACGCAGTGACCTCAAACACAGATTTCGATTCAAACAATCACTCGCTCCAGACGATCGCCAAGGCGCGTCAAACACTCATACCCAATTGTATTCGCTTTTTGGGCAACCGTATCCAAGGAAACCGCGGGGCCCATCATTTCGACCCACGTCCCCTCCTTAATGTCTTCGACTGTACTCACATCAACTGTAATCAAATCCATGCTCACTCGACCAACAATGGGACACCGTTGTCCCTCGACAAGCACTTCACCTCGGCCACTTAACGCGCGCAAATAGCCATCCGCGTAACCGACACCAATCGTTGCGATAGACAAGTGACGGGGTGCAACATAGGAGCCACCATAGCCAATGGTGTCACCGGCACGGACCTGCTGTAGCTCAATAACCTGAGCATGCCAGGTCACAACTGCCTCAAACCCCTTGGGATCAGCAGGATTCGGTGAGCCTCCATAAAGGCCAATCCCTGGCCTGACCAGATCATAATGGTACGACGCACCGAGCAATATGCCAGCCGTATTGGCAAGTGAGCTTGGTGGGCACACCGTACCGAGATTTGATCTGATCATCTCAAATAGGGCGCGTTGCTGCTCACTATCAGGACGTTCAGGCTCATCAGCCGATGCCAAATGACTCATTAACAGCGACGGCCGACATTGCGATGCCACCTCGATCAACTGATCGTGCTGGTATTCAGGAATACCCAGTCGGCGCATCCCGGTATCAACATGTAATGCTGGCTTTAAGGCAGCGAGCGCCGGATCGAGTGCATCACCCAGCGTATTGATGACCGGTCGAATGTGAGACGCTGATGCAATTTCAAACTCTTGTTCAGTCAACCCGTGAAACACGTAAATAACGGCATCAGGTACTAACTGTCTGAGAGCTATCGCCTCGTCCAGATATGCGACAAAGAAAGTTCGACAGCCTGCTTCCCACAGTACGGGTGCGGCGAAGTCGATGCCAACACCATAGGCATTCGCTTTAATCGATGCGGCACATTCTGCCGTACCCGAAAACCAAGACAGGCGCTGGTAGTTTGCCGCCAACGCCTGTTTCGAAAGTATCAGCCGAGGCTTTCGGCTCATCAATTACTCGCCTTTGAGCGCTTTAAAAATTTCGTCTCGAATTTCCTCAACCTGGCCCACACCTTGAATACGATTCATGGATGGTGCACCAGCTGGATCCGTTTTTACCCAAGAGGTGTAGAAATGAATCAATGGTTCTGTTTGCTCGTGGTAAACCGATAATCGATCACGAACAACACTTTCTTGATCGTCATCACGTTGAATCAGGGGCTCACCAGTCTCATCGTCAAATCCATCCTTCTTCGGTGGATTGTAGATGATGTGGTAAGTCCGGCCCGACGTTAGGTGAACGCGACGTCCTGCCATCCGCTCAATAATTTCCTCATCATCAACGGCTACTTCAACCACCTGATCGATATCCACGCCTGAGTCGCGTAGCGCTTCAGCTTGCGGAATGGTGCGTGGGAATCCATCGAACAAACAACCATTTGCGCAATCAGGCTGCTTCAAACGCTCTTTCACAAGCCCAATCATGATGTCATCCGACACCAATCGCCCAGCATCCATGACTTCTTTCGCAGCAAGCCCAAGTGGGGTTTCAGCTTTAACTGCTGCTCGTAACATATCACCGGTTGAAATTTGAGGAATACCAAACTCTTTACAGATGTATTGAGCCTGAGTTCCTTTACCTGCGCCAGGCGCGCCTAACAGAATGACTCGCATGTGCCATCGCACTCCTTATTAGAATAATGCAGAACCCTATCCGGATTTCACGTGTTTGTGCAAGTTATCTAATGGTGCATCTAGCCAGTATTTCGCATACCCGCAGCGATGCCTGCAATAGAAGCCATTAAAGCACGCTCAACCAATGGCTGCTGTGGACTTTCGCGATCGCGACGCAACAACTCTGCCTGTACAACATGCAACGGTTCCATGTAGGGATGGCGAACAGCGAGAGAGCGAGCAATTGCTGGTTCACGCTCTAATAATTCGGTGACTTGTTTGATCTCAGAGATGTTCTCGATCGCTGATTGCAGTCGAACTCGCGTGAGCTGACCAAGCGCATGCTCTTCGCCCAACAGCACACCCTCATAATGCGCAGCAATATCAGGATCCGATTTCGCTAAGACCATTTCGAGCATATCAATATAAACTTTGAAGAACGTCCACTCTGAATACATGGTTCGTAATAGATCCCCGCTCCCGTGACGAAGAGCGTCTGATAAAGCTTCATCCGATCCAAGCCAGGCTGGCAACATCAATCGAATCTGCGTCCATGCGAAAATCCAGGGAATGGCCCGCAAGCTCTCAATTCCACCATCGACTTTCCGCTTTGCCGGTCGCGAACCAACCGGGAGTTTGCCGAGTGCACCCTCAGGGGTTACCGCTCGAAAGTAGGCAACAAAATCGGGATGATGGTTGACGAGGGCGCGATACGATTTCACAGAATCACGGGCTAGCGCGTCCATTAAATCGACAAACTCAGGTTTAGGCCTATCGACTGGACTCAATGTTGCTTGCATCACCGACTGCACGTAGGCGGTCAGTGTCTGTACTGCCAGGTCGGGCAAGCCAAATTTCCAACGAACCATTTCACCCTGTTCAATCACACGAATCGCGTTATCGACAGATCCTGGTGGCTGAGCCAGGATCGCACGGTGCGCAGGTCATCCGCCACGGCCAGCAGTTCCACCCCGGCCATGAAACAAGATCAGCTTGACTCCGAATTGATTCGCCACTTTCGATAACTTATCCTACGCACAATACTGCGCCCAGGCCGCCGCCAGTGTCCCAGCATCCTTTGAGGAATCTGAATATCCAATCATGACGTGTTGAACACCACCGATTGCGGCGATGTAGCTTGCATCCGATAGTAACGAGGTGAGCACAGCCGGTGCGCGTTCTAAATCGTCAAGAGTCTCGAATAATGGCGCGACGGGAAGGGGTTGAGTGACCCCGTACGCCTTTTGTAACAGCATCACCGCAAGGATGTCAGATGGCTGACGGGCCATAGAAATGACATAACTGCCTAGACTCGCCGGATCTGCACCCGCGATCACTTTGCAGGTCTTCAAAACCTCAGCGACATCGTCCGATGGCTTGAATTCATAAGACATCAATGGCCTTGGGTTGGCCAACTCATGTCTCAAAAAATCACAGCGTTTGGACTCATCCCAGCCAAGATAATCACCAAGTCCTAAAAAAGCGGCAATTTCTGCAATTGCCTGGGCGTGTCGACTGGATTCCTGACGGATGTCGAGCGTGACTAAATCGATTCCAAACGTTGAAATACGTCGTAGCGTATCGAGCAGATAACCATCTGCGATCTCGCCCATACCGTATGCATGCAATGATTCCCACATCACGAGCATTGGATCAAATAAGTCACCCGTCTCGCGTATGCGACTTGGTCGCTCCATGCTGTCGCCTCGCAATCTCGCCTCCAACTCCTTTCGTAGGATGATCAGCTCATCTCTTAGCTCTTTGAGTACTCGCCGATATGGCTCAACCTCGTTATCACCGGCGATCGACCGGAGATCATCAGATGCTTCCGACATCGAAAGATCCTGAATCAATTCTGTTAAGTCACGGCTATACAGGTCCGCCGCAGCCCATCGTGCAAGTAACAATACCTCCTGTGTCACGGTATGAGTGACCATTGGATTACCGTCACGATCTCCACCCATCCACGAACACAAGCGGACTGGCGCAACCCATGGTGGAAGCTCCCCTCCGATCACTTGTGCAACCTGTGTACTGAGTTCACGCAAGAAATCAGGAACAGCGATCCAGAGTGAATTTTCGATCATCGCTAAGCCCCACTTGGCCTCATCGATCGGTGACGGTCTCGTCGCTCGCATCTCATTGGTGTGCCAGTATTCACTGATCAAACGCTTCAGTCGACGTTTGATATGCGCATCGCGACGCGGGGATAGCGTACCTCCGTCAAACTCGGATAAGCACTCTTCAATTTTCTCGTATTTTTGAATCAGGGTCCGCCGCATCGACTCAGTCGGATGCGCGGTCAAGACGAGATCGATCTGCATCTCAGCAAGCATCTCAACGATTGTCTCTGGGCTATTGGTCTGCAAGATCGACTGAAATAAATTGGGAAGCGCCGTCTCATCAAGATACGGGTCACTGTCCTCAAAATCTCCGCGCGTCTTACGAACCCGATGATGTTGTTCTGCGATGTTGGCTAGGTTCAAAAACTGAGTGAAGGCTCGGGCAACCGAAACCAATTCGTCATCGTTGAGTTGACGCACTTGGTCGATTAAGGATGCGCGCGCACCATCATCGCCTTGATGCACCGATTTGGAGAGCCCTCTGAGCCCCTCAATTCGCTCGAGAAATGCCGACCCCTAGTCGGATACCATGATTTGACCAAGTTGCTCGCCTAATAAGCGCACGTTCTCGCGCAACGATGGATGCAGTTCCATATTCATTCAATCCTTCGGATCACTCCAGACTCAAAGAGCTTTAGCCTGATCCCATAGTCCATTTTTTTCGTTGTCAGTTGCGATCGCTAAGTCGATCCCTTGCGCTTTCGCCAATCGATTCACTGTCTCGATTCGGGATTCAAATTTTTGTATTGCAAGTCGAAGCGCTTGCTCGCTGTCAAGTCCAAGATGCCTTCCCAAACTCACGATTGTAAAGAGCAAATCACCATACTCTTCTCGGATGGCCGCTGAATTCTCATCGGCTCGGGCAGTCTGTAACTCAACCAACTCTTCATCAATTTTTTCGAACACGCCAGCAATCGAAGACCAATCGAAGCCGACCTTCAAGGCTCGCTTTTGAATTTTTTGAGCCCGAGATAAAGCGGGTAGTCCAAGCGGAACATCATCAAACAATTCAAGCTGGCCACGGCTCGCACGTTCTTCTGCTTTTTTTGCTTCCCATGTCTGTTTGATTGACTGGACCGACGCAGCCTGGCTATCACCGAAACTCTGGAATGTTGCATCTGGAAATACGTGCGGATGACGAGTCAGCAACTTAGATACAATTGCATCGATGACATCATCCAAGCTAAAGCGGCCATCCTCTTCTGCGAGACGCGCATAGAAAACCACCTGGAATAAGAGATCCCCAAGCTCTGCGCATAGTTCGTCAAACATGCCACGCTCGATCACATCGCCAACCTCGTAGGCTTCTTCAAGCGTAAACGGAACAATGCTGCGATAAGTCTGACTTCGATCCCAAGGACAGCCATGCTCTTGATCACGCAGACACGCCATGAGTCGCACTAAATCAGCCAACTGATAACTCATGCCGACCGGATTCGTTTTGCTGTCATGACATTGTGGATACGCTGCACTCGGTCAAGAACCTGTGACAGTTGAGATAAGCTATCCACCTCAATCGACAGTTGCAATCGCGCAGTATTCGCTGACGTATCAGTCATTGTTTGCATGCCAGTGACGTTAACCCGTTCGTTCGCAAGAACCGAAGTGACATCTCTTAACAAACCCTGACGGTCATATGCGCTAATCTCGATATCCACGGGGTAGGTTTCGACCTGGTTCTCACCCCAAGATACCTCAATGATGCGCTCTGGTGACTCATCACCGAGACTCAACAAATTAGAGCAGTCGTCGCGATGAATACTCACACCGCGGGTTTTGGTGATGTAACCGACGATGGGGTCACCTGGCACTGGATGACAGCAGGTTGCGATCTGCGTCAATAACTTGCCGACGCCGCGAATTTGAATTCCCTCAGTTCGTGCTTGAGGGGAAGCCTGACGTGGCTCAAGATCCAGTTCCCGCTGGGTTGATCCGGAGAGACGACTGACTGCGCCCACAACCTGTGAGACTCTGACATCGCCGGCGCCGACAGCTGCATATAAGTCGTCACTCGATTGCAAATTCAGCATTTCCGAAACGATCTGTAAATCAAACGAACCAAGCGCAAGTCGTTTAATTTCTGAGTCAATTAACTGCTTCCCAGCAGACACATTTTGCTCACGATCCAGTTGCTTGAACCAGGCTTGAACCTTGGCTCGTGCACGGGAGGTTTTTAAATAGCCGAGGCTTTGATTGAGCCAATCCCGACTGGGTCTCGCTTCACTCTGACGCAAGATATCAACCTGATCACCCACTCTAAGTGGGTAAGTCAATGGAACAATCTTGCGATTCACTTTTGCGCCACGACATGAATGGCCAATTTCGGTGTGCACTTTATAGGCAAAATCAAGTGGGGTAGATCCAGACGGGAGGTCGACGACGTGGCCATCGCGAGTGAATACGTAAATCCGGTCCTCGAGAACGTCTTGCCGAAGCGCATCGGACAGTTCCCGAAGATCGCCTACCTCATCATGCCAGTCGAGCACCTGCCGTAACCATGCAATTTTCTCTTCATAGGCCTCGCCACTGATATCAGTGTCGGTGCCTTTATATTTGTAATGCGCGCAAACACCATATTCTGCTTCGTCGTGCATTTGCTGTGTACGGATCTGTACCTCAACAACCTTTCCTTGAGGCCCGATCACCGCAGTATGAAGCGAGCGATAACCGTTGGGTTTTGGTGATGCGATGTAGTCATCGAACTCATGAGGGATACTTTTGTATGCGCCATGCACTAAACCCAGCGCGGCATAACAATCACGAACGGAATCCACAAGAATTCGAATCGCTCGGACGTCGTAAATTTGCGAGAAATCAACTTGCTTTCGTTGCATCTTTCGCCAAATTGAAAAAATATGTTTTGCACGCCAAGTGAGATCTGCATGAATCTGCTGGGACACTAAGGTGTCCTGAATCGAATCGACCAATTCTTGAATATATCGTTCTCGGTCTTCGCGACGTTCAGCAAGCGCCTTGGCAATCTGTTGATACGCAAATTCTTCCAGATATCGAAATGAGAGATCTTCCAGCTCCCATTTTAGGTGTCCAATCCCGAGACGATGAGCAAGCGGCGCATAGACTTCGGACACTTCCCGTGCAACCTTGATCCGGCGTGAGTTGTCTGCCGATTTAACTGCACGAATCGCGGCCGTACGTTCAGCAAGTTTGATCGGTGCCACCCGGACATCATCGATCACAGCAACCAACATCCGTCGAACTGCATCGGCCTGATTCTCTGCCGCTCCGAGGAATTGTTTTGGCGTGTCTTGGCGCGTCTGGCTGATGATCGCCATCTGCTGCACACCTTCGATCAATTTGGCAACTGTTTTACCAAAGTCCTGACGTACGTCACGCAACTGCAGACGGCCAATCCGGACAGATCGGTACAGTAATGCAGCAACCAGCGCATCTTCATCAATCGGCATGGTTGACAAGATATCGGCCATCTCAAGACCAAACCGGTGCGCATCAGGCCCCTTCCAATCTTTGGCCGTTACGTCTTGGGTCTCCAGTGCTTCGATCAACTCGATCGCTTTCTGAAGTTTTTTTGTTGAATCAAGATGTGCTTCACGCGCAAATCGCTCACCCCAATTTTCCAATGAAAGATCGGAGTCGAGCTGAATCGGATGAAGTTCTCGCGCCTTAACCACTCGACGCTCGCTTCACAAACAGCGCCATGGATTCAACGTGCGCAGTATTTGGAAACATATCCATGATCCCAAGATGCGTCATTGAAAAGCCACGATCGATCAATATTCGTGCATCTCTCGCAAGCGTCGCCGGATTACATGACACATAAAGAACACGCGCGATATTTTTCAGCGGTAATACTTCAAGCACTTCTTTCGCACCTGAGCGTGGCGGATCGACAATCAGCGTCTCCCATAATTCCTGAGAAAACGGCTGCTCTGCAATTGGCTGGGTCAAATCAAAAGCAACCGCTGATACATTATCTAGCGCGTTATGGCGCGCATTATGCAGAACCCGCTCGACCATCGTCTTTGAGACCTCAACCCCGACCACTGAGGCACACCGTGTTGCGACTGCAAGCGTAAAATTACCGAGACCGCAAAACAGGTCCAATACTCGTTCGGTTCCCTTGAGTTCGAGAAGATCGATGGCCTGCACGATCATTTTGCGGTTTATCGCCGCGTTGACTTGCGTGAAATCTGTCACCGCAAATTGATATTCAAGACCGTATTCACCAATGCGATATGCGAGCCGTTCTGGTCCTGTGGAGGGCCAAAGTCGGGTAATTGTATCAGGGCCCTTGGGTTGCAAATAGACATGCCACCCGGTCCGCTGACCAAGTGTCGATAGGGTGATTAAGTCAGCTTCACACAGTGCTTCGAGATGTCGAATAACAATGGCTAAGGTGTCATCACCTGCGGCAACCTCCACCTGTGGAATACGATCAGGTTGAGAGAGTGAGGCCATCGTTGATTCCAATAAGCCGAGAGATTGACCAATCCGCTGATCCAACACAGGACAGCCGTCAATATCTGCGATGAAATTCGAGCCTTTCTCCCGAAAGCCAATTAATATGCGATTTTTTGCATGTACCCAACGGACACCCAGCCGCGCGCGCCGGCGATAGCCGAGTGTTGGCCCTTGCAGTGTCGGGAGTTTTTTGACGCGATCGAGAGGGACACCTTCACGTGTCATTAACTCATCCAGGGTTTTCGATTTGTGAACGAGCTGCGCTGCATGAGGAATATGCTGAAGTGAGCAACCACCACAAACCTCAGCATGTCGACATGCTGGCTGACCGCGTTCTGGCGATGGCACCAAGACCGCTTTCGCGATTCCTTCGGCAGTTCGCGATGATTTCTGAGTAACTCGAACGGTGACAAGTTCCCCGGGCAGCGCACCATCCACAAAAAGCATCCGCTCACCCCACTGCGCCAGACCGCGGCCTTCGTGGGAGAGCTTATCGATTCGAATCGGAAAGTCGGGTGTTTGTTTACGACGTGGAGCGCGTTTTCGTGTGCGTTGATTCATCGCGGGAAGAGGTCCGTCGACAGATAGCGGTCACCACGATCACAAATGATACAAACCACTACCCCGCGAGGCAGTTCACGCGCGACCCGTAAGGCGCCAGATACCGCCCCGCCGGCGCTGACACCACAAAAGATGCCTTCTTCGACAGCAAGCTGTCTGGCCATCTCTTCCGCTTTATGCTGATCGATGTCCAAGGTGACATCAACGCGTGATGGATCGAAGATTTCTGGACGGTACTCAATCGGCCAACGACGAATCCCAGCGATCTTTGAACCGTCACTCGGTTGGAGACCAACGATCGTCACGTCGGGATTTTGTTCTTTCAAATATCGGGAGACACCCATGATGGTACCTGTCGTTCCCATCGCACTGACAAAGTGAGTGACACTACCATTGGTATCCTTCCAAATTTCGGGACCCGTCGTCTCGTAGTGCGCACGAGGACAGTCCGGGTTTGCGAACTGATTCAAGACACGTCCTTCCCCATCAGCTTCCATTTGCAACGCCAGGTCTCGGGCGCCCTCCATCCCTTTGTTTTCAGAAACAAGAATGAGTTCCGCGCCATAGGCAGTCATCGCGCGCTTTCGTTCATCAGAGAGGTTATCCGGCATGATCAAGGTCATTCGATAACCAAGAATGGCACCGACCATTGCAAGTGCGATTCCGGTATTACCACTGGTTGCTTCAATCAAGCGATCACCAGGCTGAATCTCACCGCGCTCCTGTGCGCCTTGAATCATGTAAAACGCTGGTCGGTCTTTGACCGAGCCCGCGGGGTTGTCACCCTCCATTTTGCAAAGCACAGTCACCTCGGGGGGAAGACCCGCATTGAGACGTTGAAGCCGCACAAGGGGGGTATGGCCGAGTGTTGATTCAATGGTTGGGTAATGCACGTGGACCTCCTGTGGCGCAATAGAATACCGCACTCAGCCGGCGAAGGCTTCAAGGATTAGTCGAATGCAAGAGGCTGCCGGAAGTACCGCTCGTAATGTCCCTCGGAAACCGCAAAATATTCAGAGTTCATCGCATTCCATATCTCCCCACAAGACAAGCCTGCTACCTCAGGGTTTTTCGATAAGCCGAGGTCCGCCAAACGCGCAAATTGACCACGCGTCTGCCGAAATAGATCATAGGCCCAGCATTCTGGAGGTTGATCCCTCCGATATCGCAAACTATGACTGTCGAGCGCGTCTTGCAGTCGCTGCACATCAGCCACCAGCAAATACCGACTCACCACGCCCAACATTAACTGCGTCAACCGCGAGAGCACTGCAGACTTTTGCTGATCGTCATAACGATTCCAATTCACGATTTCATGGGCGAAGCGCTTACAGCCTCGGCAGACAGAATCGCCATAAGTTGTCGAACAAAGCCCGACGCAAGGAGTCGGTACGCGCGTTTGCATCATAACGATTGGCCTTTGATTAAGTGATGTGTTTAAGAGTTAGGACTTTGTAAAAAAAAACAATCGTGCACTGCGCAAATTTATTTTATGACTAAAAATTATAATTTAGTCATATTACGATCATTTTTCTAAAATTAGTTGATTTTATGACATCCGAGACTCCACAATCGTGGTCTACATGATAAGGAGGGCACACAATGTCACTGGATCTTCTCAATGAGTCCATGGAGGATTGGAACAGCAAAGTCGCCGCAGCTGAAGAGATGATGCCGATCATTGGTCGTCTTTTCCGCGAGAAAGCGATCGAAACGTCAATTTTTGGTCGACTACTCAATAATCGGACGGTCATTAATATCATCAAGTGTTGCCGTTTTGCGCGCCAGGTCGAAAACGAAGAGCTGTCTTCTGAAGAAGCCCATGATGTCCTGCTTGAAGTCGCCAAACTCGATCTGAATCCATGCCATGTTGATATCGGAAAATTGGCCGTCAATTTCAGACGACTCGGCGCTGGACGAGACCTTGGAGCCTACGTCGCCGACGAGCTTACAGGGGCCACTGGAGAGGCGCCTGCTGGCGATGTAAAAACAGATATAGTGCTCTATGGATTTGGACGAATCGGTCGCTTACTTGCACGCGAGTTGATCGCGAAATCTGGTTCTAAAGAGGCAATTCGCCTGCGTGCGATTGTGATTCGCAAGAATGGCGATAACGATCTGATGAAGCGTGCGAGTCTCTTAAGAAGAGATTCCGTACACGGCTCATTCGATGGCACCATCACTGTTGACCATGACAGTAATGCCATCATCGCTAACGGGCAGCGCATCCAGGTCATTTATGCGTCGAGCCCTTCCGAATTAGATTACACCGCATACGGCATCGAAAACGCATTAGTTGTCGATAACACGGGTAAATGGCGAGATCGCGAAGGTTTGTCGCAGCATTTGCTGTCAAAGGGGGCAAGCCGGGTACTACTGACGGCACCGGGTAAGGGTGATTTGAGGAATATTGTTCATGGTGTCAACCATGACGAGATTACAGACGCCGATGCGATCGTGTCCGCAGCCAGCTGCACGACCAATGCAATCACGCCAGTCTTGGCAGCCATTGACGAGAAGTACGGAGTACAAAACGGACACGTTGAAACCGTGCACAGCTATACCAACGACCAGAACCTGATCGATAACTTCCATCCGGGTGACCGGCGTGGTCGGGCCGCGGCCTTGAACATGGTAATCACAGAAACAGGCGCTGCGAAAGCCGTTGCGAAGGCGTTACCTCAGTTAAAAGGCAAACTCACCGGTAACGCAATTCGTGTTCCAACGCCGAACGTCTCGATGGCGATTTTGAAACTGAATCTGGATAAGCCTGTTGAAAAAGAGGAGCTCAACGACTACCTGCGCCATGTGGCAATCCACTCAAAATTGCAAAAGCAAATCGACTACTCGAATTCGCCAGAAGCGGTAAGCTCTGACTTCGTGGGATCACGCGCCGCCGGCATCGTTGACGGCCTTGCGACCATCGCGACTGGGAATAATAGCTGCGTTGCGTATGTTTGGTACGACAATGAGTACGGCTACAGCTGCCAGGTCATTCGTTGTTTACGACAGATGACCAAGGCAACACTACCGGCTTTCCCAATCGAGAACTAATCCACACGACATCTGCGACCAAGGACGGACGCAGATTTCTCAAATTTTTTGCTACACTCGCGCCTCCAAGCGCGCTGTGAATCGGTTCCCAAAAGGATCCACCCACCGCGTTCAACTCAATCTGAACAAGGACAATGATTGTGCTGACAGAATACCGCAAACATGTCGAGGAACGTGCCGCTGAAGGTATCGTGCCAAAACCTCTCAACGCTGACCAAGTTGCCGGACTGGTAGAACTTCTGAAAAATCCACCTGCTGGCGAAGAGGCCTTTCTCCTGGATTTATTGACAACCCGCGTTCCTGCTGGTGTCGATGAGGCGGCTTACGTGAAAGCTGCGTTCCTGACTGACGTCGCAAAAGGCAACACTGCTTGCGCTCTGGTCTCACGTGTTGAAGCAACACGTCTTCTCGGAACCATGCTGGGTGGCTATAACATCCCACCACTGGTTGAACTGCTTGACGATGCAAAAGTCGGAAAAACAGCGGCTGAAGCGCTCAAGAGCACTCTGTTGATGTTTGATGCGTTCCACGATGTGGAAGAGAAGCGTCAAGCGGGCAGCCCATTGGCTCAAGAGGTCATGGAATCCTGGGCGAACGCAGAATGGTTTTTGAATAAACCTGAAGTCCCTACTGAAATTCGAGTGACGGTGTACAAGGTGCCTGGCGAAACAAATACTGACGATTTGTCTCCAGCGGTTGATGCTTGGAGCCGCCCGGATATCCCATTGCACGCACAAGCAATGCTTCAGTCACGGATGGATAAGCCGCTTGAAACAATCGAAGAGCTGAAGAAAAAAGGTCACCCGCTGGCGTATGTCGGCGATGTGGTTGGAACGGGTTCTTCAAGGAAGTCAGCCACAAACTCCGTGCTTTGGCACATGGCCGATGACATCCCATTTGTACCGAATAAACGCGCTGGTGGCGTCTGTATTGGTGGAAAAATCGCACCGATTTTCTTCAATACCATGGAAGATGCGGGCGCCCTGCCACTTGAATGTGAGGTCACACAAATGAATACAGGTGACGTGATTGTCGTCAAACCCTACGAGGGCGTTGTCACAAATGAACAAGGCATAACCATTTCCAGTTTTGAATTGAAGAGTGACGTTATCCTTGACGAAGTTCGCTCAGGTGGCCGAATCCCACTGATCGTAGGCCGTGGTCTCACATTGCGCGCACGCGATGCGCTCGGACTTGGAGCAGCGGATTACTTCAGAACGCCAAAGGCTCCAGTTGAATCCGATAAAGGCTTCACACTGGCTCAAAAGATGGTCGGCAAAGCATGCGGTGTGGAAGGCGTACGCGCAGGCACGTACTGCGAGCCTCGCATGACAACAGTCGGCTCACAGGATACGACGGGTCCAATGACTCGCGACGAACTGAAGGAACTCGCTTGTCTTGGTTTCCAAGCGGACCTGACAATGCAGTCGTTCTGTCACACAGCGGCTTATCCAAAGCCAGTTGACGTGGATACCCAGCACACACTACCGGACTTCATCATGAACCGCGGCGGCGTCTCGCTGCGTCCAGGCGATGGGATTATTCATTCATGGTTGAACCGGATGTTGCTACCAGACACTGTTGGTACAGGCGGTGACTCACATACACGTTTCCCAATCGGTATCTCATTCCCTGGTGGCTCAGGCCTTGTGGCATTTGCTGCAGCAACAGGTGTGATGCCATTGGATATGCCTGAATCTGTATTGGTGCGCTTTAAAGGACAAATGCAACCGGGCATTACACTTCGCGATCTGGTCAACGCAATTCCTTATGCAGCATTACAACGCGGTTTACTGACTGTCGGCAAAGAAGGCAAGAAAAACTGCTTCTCAGGCCGAGTGCTCGAAATTGAAGGTTTGCCAACATTGACCGTTGAGCAAGCTTTCGAGCTATCAGACGCATCTGCTGAGCGCTCAGCCGGTGGTTGTACAATCAAGTTGGATGAAGCGCCTATTAGTGAATACCTCGAATCAAACATCACGCTCTTGAAGTGGATGATTGCGGACGGTTACGGTGATGCACGCACAATCGCACGCCGCATCAAAGCAATGGAAGCATGGCTTGAGAACCCAGAGCTCCTAGAAGCCGATGCCGATGCGGAATACGCTGAAATCATCGAAATCGATCTCAATGAAATCAAAGAACCATTACTGGCTTGTCCGAACGACCCAGATGATGTGAAGCCATTGTCTGAAGTACAGGGCACTGGCATTGATGAAGTCTTCATCGGATCGTGTATGACGAACATCGGTCACTACCGTGCCGCTGGCGAACTGCTGAAGAAAACAGGATCGATCCCGACACGGTTGTGGATTGCTCCACCAACACGGATGGATGAGCATCAGTTGATGGAAGAAGGGTATTACTCAATCTATGGTAAAGCGGGCGCTCGCACTGAGATGCCAGGGTGTTCGCTCTGCATGGGTAACCAAGCACGGGTTGCTGACAATTCGACTGTTGTTTCAACGTCAACCCGGAACTTCCCGAACCGCCTTGGTACGGGCGCCAATGTGTACCTGGCAAGTGCTGAGCTCGCAGCGGTCGCATCCATTATCGGTAAATTACCGACTGTTTCCGAGTACATGGAGTTTGCCAAAGACATCGACTCGATGGCTGATAACATCTACCGTTACATGAATTTCCATCAAATTGCAGAATTCCAGGCAAAAGCGAAGGAAGCCAACATCCCTGTAACGGAAATTGCTTAAAGGCAATTAATAAAAAGCCCCGGCAAGTTCCGTGTCGGGGTTTTTTATGTCTTCAATTTGCGTGTTTTAAACGTCGAGAGCGACAGGTGACACAACAATTCCGTTGTTGTCACATGCGATGAAATCACCAGGATGGATTGTGACACCGGCGAAGGTCACCGGAACATCAACATCACCAACCCCCTTTTTTTCCGTCTTCATCGGATGTGTTGCGAGCGCTTGAACACCAAGATCCATCGTACCGAGCTCATCCACATCGCGAATTGAGCCATAAATCACAAAACCGGCCCAAACATTGGCCAAGGCATTGGCAGTAATCATATCACCGAGTAATGCACGCCAAAGTGAACCGCCACCATCAACAACCATCACACGATTGTGGCCGGCGGTACCTGCTAATTCCTTCACTTTGGAGTTGTCTTCAAAACACTTCACGGTGACGGCTTCACCATAAAACCGTTCGCGACCACCAAAATTAGTGAATAATGGCTCGAGGACGACGATTCCGTCCTCTTAGGCATCACATAAATCCTAGGTGGATTTCATCACTTATTATCCCGAGCATCCGCCAAGAAGAACCAGGTCTCCAGCACGGTATCTGGGTTCAATGACACCGAGTCAATGCCCTGCTCCATCAACCAGAATGCAAGGTCAGGGTGGTCTGATGGTCCTTGTCCGCAAATACCGATGTACTTACCTGCGTCGTTACATGCTTGAATCGCGCGGGACAGCAAGAATTTCACCGCTGGATTACGCTCATCGAATGCATCCGCAATGATTCCTGAGTCTCGATCAAGACCCAGCGTCAACTGCGTCAGGTCATTTGATCCAATGGAGAATCCGTCAAAATATTCAAGAAACTCCTCGGCCAAAACAGCGTTCGACGGAAGCTCACACATCATGATGACTTCGAGATCGTTTTTACCCCGCTCAAGACCATTCTCTTTCAGAAGCTCAATCACAGCGGCAGCTTCATCCAGAGTCCTTACGAACGGAACCATAATGGCAACATTGGTGAGACCCATCTCATCGCGCACCTTTTTCAGCGCGCGGCATTCAAATTCGAAACACGGGCGGAATAATTCGGATATGTAACGCGATGCACCGCGGAATCCAAGCATTGGATTCTCTTCCTCGGGCTCGTACAACGGACCACCGACTAAGTTGCGATATTCATTCGACTTAAAGTCTGACAAGCGAACGATGACCCGCTCGGGCGCAAATGATGCGCCGAGTGTCGCAATCCCTTCGACCAGTTTTTCAACGAAGAAATCTGTCGGACTTGCATAGCCACCAATTCGTTCTGCAATCTCTTCCTCTAAGTCTGCAGGTAAGGTGTCGTAATCCATCAGAGCACGCGGATGCACGCCAATCATTCGGTTAATAATGAACTCGAGGCGGGCCAAACCGATGCCGGCATGCGGGAGACGTTGAAAGTCAAACGCACGATCCGGATTACCAACATTCATCATAATTTTAAATGGCAGTTCAGGCATCGCATCGACGCTGGTTACGCGGTGATCATAGTTCAGGATCCCAGCATAGACATGACCCGTGTCCCCTTCAGCACAACTGACAGTTACATCGACTCCTGTCGACAATAATTCTGTTGCGTCACCACAGCCAACTACCGCTGGGATGCCTAATTCACGAGCGATAATCGCAGCGTGACAGGTACGACCCCCACGATTGGTCACGATCGCCGAAGCACGCTTCATCACTGGTTCCCAGTCAGGGTCGGTCATATCCGTCACAAGAACATCACCTCGCTGGACTTCATCCATCTTGGAGATATCTTTCACCAGACGAACCGGACCTTGCCCAATTTTTTGCCCGATCGCACGACCTTGAGCAAGGATTCCGCTTTTTTCCTTGAGAACAAAACGCTCCATTTGCCGGCCGTCTTGTTGACTCTGAACGGTCTCTGGTCGTGCCTGCACAATGTACAGCTGACCGTCATCACCATCACGCGCCCACTCGATATCCATTGGACGCCCATAATGTTTCTCAATAATCAACGCCTGACGCGCAAGCGACTCGACCTCTGCATCGGTAACACAAAACTGACGACGGTCTACGGCATCAACATCAATCGTCTCGACTGATCGGCCAGGTTTTGACGAATTGGCATACACCATTTTTATCAATTTTGAACCACGCGTTCGACGCAATACCGAAGGACGGCCGGCATCTAGCGTTGGCTTATGAACATAGAATTCATCTGGGTTCACAGCACCCTGAACGACTGTTTCTCCCAAACCATAGGCTGCAGTCACAAACACGACGTCACGGAATCCACTTTCAGTATCCATGGTAAACATCACACCAGCAGCACCTGTCTCAGAGCGAACCATGCGCTGAATACCCGCGGATAATGCGACCAACTCGTGCGCAAACCCCTGGTGTACTCGATATGAAATCGCACGATCGTTGAATAGGGATGCAAAGACCTCCTTGATCGCGTGTTTCACGTTGTCAATTCCAGAGATATTCAAAAATGTTTCTTGCTGACCCGCGAAAGACGCATCTGGAAGATCTTCTGCTGTGGCTGATGAGCGAACAGCAACCTTCATTCCGGAATTATCTGCGGTCATTCTGGCAAATGCCGCCTCAATGGCCTGATCAAGGGCTGGTTGAAATGGTGTATTAATTATCCATGAACGAATCTCTGCGCCGGTATTTGCCAATGCGTTCACATCATCAACATCTAAAGCCGCGAGCGACTGATTAATTCGATCTGCGAGGTTTTCGTGAGCCAAGAACTCGCGATATGCGTGTGCGGTTGTGGCAAATCCACTCGGGACGCTGACCCCAGCTCCAGCAAGATTCGAAATCATTTCACCGAGCGATGCATTTTTCCCACCAACGCGCTCAACATCGGTCATGCCGAGCTCATCAAACCAAAGGATATAATTGTCCAAAAGGAATCCCCTTCCTATCTTGTGTCTTGGTAACCGCTAACGCAGACTTATCTCAAGTTCGCTTCCTTGCATTGGCTCAATAAACGTTAGTCGGCTAGTCGATAAAACGCTATAGTATAAATGATTTGGAACCAAATATGATGTCAGAAATTCGTCCAGTATTCTTTATTTCCGATGGAACTGGTCTGACCGCCGAAGGCTTGGGGCAAGCCTTATTAAGCCAATTCAATTCAGTCCAGTTCGACAAAACGACCTTGCCCTACATCGATAGTGTTGAAAAAGCAAAAAAAGCAGTAACCGAGATCAATGCGGCCGGGATCGAACACCAGGTGACGCCGATCGTTTTCGACACGATTGTAAATCAGGAAGTTCGTGACGTGTTGGCAAACTGTAATGGGTTTTTGGTCGATATCTTTCAAACCTTTCTGAAACCGCTTGAGCGGGAACTTGGGCAAGGATCAAGTTATTCGGTCGGAATGAGTCACGCAGTCGCACCCGATGGCCAGTATGCTCGTCGGATCGATGCGATTAACTTTGCCCTTGATAATGATGACGGAGCCCGGATTCGTTACTACGATCAAGCAGATCTCATTTTGATTGGCGTCTCACGTTCTGGAAAAACCCCAACCAGTCTCTATCTCGCGATGCAGTATGGTCTGAAAGTCGCCAACTACCCGTTGACTGAAGATGACCTCGATGATGACAACCTTCCTGATACACTACGCAAATATAAGCCAAAATTATTTGGCTTAACCATTGATCCAGAGCGACTTCAAGCGATCCGCGAAATGCGCCGCCCCGACTCCCGTTATGCCTCTTTAAAACAGTGTCAATACGAAGTTAACGAAGTCAAAGCGCTGTATCGACGGCATGCGATTCCATTCTTATCGACAACTGAGCGCTCCGTAGAGGAAATCAGTGCCCGAATTCTTCAGGTGACCGGGAAGCGAAAGGGGAATCGTTAACGACCGAAATGTGCACAGATTAAGTTTGCGCACCCGCTCGGTTTTTGATAGGGCAAAGCGTAATCGACACCCGGGACAGATTGATAACGCCACTGCAATTTTGAGGTTGCCAGTAAGCGGTGAAATGCATGCGCGTCCTCGACGCTTTTAGAACCAACCAGACTCAAGGTTGGTGGCGCTTGGTCAATCAATGCCATTCGGTCAACATGCCAAGCTGCTTCATTGACTGCCATTAACGCATAAGCAAGGCCCTTCGGTCGATTCACCAATCGCTGGATGGTCATTCGTTCAACACGTGGATACGTGGATCTGTTTGGTGAAATCAAATCCAAAAAGTGCGTCACACCAACCACAGGATCGCCATTTGAAAGTAATGCCGAGGCAGCAATCGCTTACTGTGATCGTACGATCCTCAACTCGTCAAGTGACATCCGTTCCAAAAGCGCAGGCTCCAATAAAACCAAGTCACTGACAGACCTCGGATTGAGTGCATTGAACATCAATGCGATTAGACCCCCAAAAGCTGTAGCCAACTATCTGACATTGAGTCACTGAAAATTCCGTCAATAAGTCACCGATATCATCGGCCCCAGCTTCAGCTGTGATTGGATGATCCTCAAAATCAGACGCATGAGAGCGATCCATCCCGCGCAAATCTGGGCAGAGTATGCGTCGATATGACTGAAACGCAGAAAGCATTGGATACCAAGTGGACTCTGAGGCGACACCCGCCCCATGCAATAAGATCAGATCGCCAGTACCGGTTGGATTTTGGTCGACATGAACAGCAAGTCGGTAGTCATCAAGATCAATGAATCGAATATTGATCGAGGGTTCTGAACTCAAAGCAACGGGACGTTGACTGACTCAAAAATCTTTTCAGCTTCTGCCCGACCCTGACTTCTCAAAAACTTACCAATCAACTCTCTCGATAGATGCGGGGCAAACAAATTCACAAACCGATACATATACCCGCGTAAAAAGGTACCGCGTCGGAAAGCGATAGAGGTCACACTCGGACTGAACAAGTGACTTGCATCAACCGTGACTAAGTCGCCATCAGTTTGTGGGTCGTGCGCCATATCGGCAACAATTCCGACACCAAGGCCCAAACGTACATAAGTCTTGATCACATCAGCATCAGCAGCAGTGAAAACCACTTTTGGAGACAGTCCTTCCTGCTCAAAGGCCTCGTCAAGCCGAGAGCGACCGGTAAAACCAAAGACATAGGTCACAATCGGATGACGCGCAAGTTCGGCAAGTGTCAGTGGACCATCGAGTTGCGCCAGCGGATGGTCTTTGGGAACAATCACCGCCCGATTCCATTGGTAACACGGCATCAAGAGTAAATTAGAGAAATGCTCTAAGCCCTCGGTCGCAATTGCAAAGTCCACCTCACCCCCGGCAGCCATTTCTGCGATTTGTGCAGGCGTCCCTTGTTGCATTTGCAATGACACTTCAGGGTAATCACGCATAAATTGGTTGATGATAGGCGGCAGTACATAACGCGCTTGCGTGTGAGTCGTCGCTATCGAGAGCACGCCTTTGGTTTCATCCGAAAACTCCTGAGAGATTTGTTTGATTGCGTCGACTTTATGGAGAATTTCACTCGCAACACGCAACACTTCCTGGCCTGCAGGCGTGATTGAGACAAGATGCTTGCCGTTTCTCGCAAACACTTCGACACCCAGCTCTTCTTCCAATAAACGAATTTGTTTAGAAATTCCTGGCTGAGAGGTAAATAAACTTTGTGCTGTCGCAGAGACATTCAGATCGTGATTGGCCACTTCACTAATATAACGGAGTTGTTGTAGTTTCATGAATTCATCTATTTCTTGACATAACTCAATATTGATACACTGGAAAGCGTTTTATAACCGTTTTATGCTATTAAAGCCTACCATAATAACCAGAACACGCAGTGAAGTCGTTGTTTTTATCATCGAACAACTCGGTGATCGGAGTATCACACCGCTTGTACAAAAGCTTCGATCTAAGGCGTCTCCGGATACGTTGGGACATGCATTTCAGTATGGACTGGCTTGGGGTTTCTTGCCTTGTGGCTTGGTGTATTCGGCACTTCTATTGTCAGCATCCACAGCACATGCAGGCCAAGCCGGCACTCAAGTGTTTTTGTTTGGACTTGGCACCTTGCCCGGAATTTTGGGCGCAGGCTACTTAAGTGCACATTTCAGCTTTGCTTTGAAGAGCCGCCTGTTTCGACAGATGTCAGGCGCACTGGTCATTGTTTATGGCATTTGGACGATCGCACCACTTGTTTGGATAATCTGATCAGTATCCGATCGCGCCTCAACCCACGGATTCAGTTCCGCTTCAGCCAATGCGTCTCGAATCTCAGAGGCTTCATCCAATGGATTGTCACGCCGATAAGTAAGCAAATCATCTGGACTTGGACTGTCAAATGAATGCAGTTCCGTATCCATCAAGTGCGATGGCACGACGTTCTGCAAACCACGAAATAAATTCTCAACGCGGCCTGGGTAGCGTTTTTCCCAATCTGCAATCATTGCCTTAATCTCAGCACGCTTGAGATTTTGCTTAGAGCCACAGAGGTTGCATGGAATGATGGGATAGCTTTGATCCTCAGCAAACTGCGCTAAATCAGATTCTTTACAGTACGCCAGTGGCCGAATGACAACATATCGCCCATCATCTGAGACCAGCTTAGGTGGCATGGTTTTCATTTTCGATCCGAAAAATAAATTCAGGAAGAGGGTCTCAACAATGTCATCCCGATGATGTCCTAGCGCAATTTTCGTCACACCATTGGTTTCCGCAAATCCGTAAAGTGTTCCGCGCCGGAGGCGTGAACACAACGCGCAGGTCGTTTTCCCTTCAGGAACAACTCGCTTTACCGTTGAGTAGGTGTCGCGTTCGATGACATAAAATGGAATCTCTTTCGTAGCCATGTAATCTGGCAAGACATGTTTCGGAAATCCCGGCTGCTTTTGATCGAGATTAACGGTAATCAAATCGAACGAAACTGGCGCTGACTTTCTCAACGAGATCAACATATCGAGTAACGCATAACTGTCCTTACCGCCAGACAGGCACACCATGACCTTATCGCCCTCTTCGATCATTCGATAGTCACCTATCGCCTGACCTGTGAGGCGTCTCAGTCGTTGTTGGCGTTTCGCTCTGTCAAACGCCTTTTGATCATTTGATCGTGTCATCGGCCACGCTTCAATTCGATATACCCTGTGGCTACTGTGGTCGCATCACCAAGTGCATTAGTCTTATTATATGCACTATTGTGGCTGAATCGAAGGAGTGTTCGTGCACATCAGTTGGCAACTCATCGTGCTGTCTCTGGCATATGTCGGTGTTCTCTTCATTATCGCGTGGCAAGGCGATCGGAACACGGCGTCGTTCGGAGGAGTAAGGGCATCACGCTGGGTCTATCCGTTATCGATCGGCGTCTATGCAACCAGTTGGACCTACTATGGAGCCGTAGGCTCCGCGGCCGCTCATGGCTGGGAGTTCATGCCAATCTATGTTGGGCCAATTTTAGTCTTCATTTTTGGTTGGCCAATCATTTCCAAGTTCAATGCCGTGGTTAAAACACACCGGATCGGTTCGCTCGCTGACTTTATGTCAGCGCGTTATGGACGCTCGCATTCACTCGCCATCCTGACAACACTAGTGGCACTACTTGGCACCATTCCCTACATCGCCCTACAACTCAAAGCCGTCGGTCAAACATTTAACATCATGGCGGGTTCGCCAACTGGAACTGAGCCTAGCGTTTTTGACACTGCATTTTTCGCAGCAATTTTCCTCACGATATTCGCGATTCTTTTCGGAACGCGTCTTCCAGGGCAGCGTAGAGACAGTAATCGAGGGATGATGATTGCGATTGCCTTCGAATCAATTATCAAACTGATTGCTTTTGTTCTGGTTGGCTTATTTTGTACATTTCAGCTCTTTAATGGGTTTGACCATCTATTTATATTAGCTCGCCAAGACCCTGCGGTAGCGACGGTTTTCAGCACCAACTTTTCACAATGGGGACTGGCAACACAACTGGTCCTTGCAAGCCTTGCCATCCTTTGTCTGCCGAGACAATTTCATGTGACCTTTGTTGAATCACCGGATGAAGAGCGGTATCGAAATAACGCGCGCTGGATCTTTCCACTCTATCTGCTCGGGTTCATTATTTTTGTTGTTCCGATCGCAACTGCCGGACTGCTGAAATTTGGTGGGCTGGCGCCCCCTGATGCCTTCGTATTACTGTTGCCAATGGCTTATAACAATGAGCCTCTGGCCGCGCTGGCATTCCTCGGCGGACTTTCTGCGGCAACTGGAATGATTCTGGTTTCTACGCTTGCTCTGGCGATTATGGTCGCAAACGAGTTGCTCTTACCATTGCTGTTTCGGTCATCCTCCGAAGAGCTCAGAGAGCGCAGAGATCTCTCTTGGATCACTGTCATGGTCAGGCGTCTGTCGATCATTGGTATCATGGCATTGGCCTGGCTGTACTACCAGTCCGCAACTAGCGAACGATCACTCGCGTCCATTGGGCTCGTGGCTTTTGTCGCAGCCGCTCAGTTCGCACCAGCACTCCTTGGTGGATTGTATTGGAGACAAGGCAACCACTATGGCGCATTCGCCGGGATGCTCATTGGTCTCATGAGCTGGTTGTTAATGTTGGTATTACCAGAACTCTCTGACGGTCCGCTTGAGACACTACAACCACTGCTCATTTTACCGGTCGATCCACTCACCAATGCGGTCGTTATATCGCTTGGGCTTAACCTGTTGACCTATGTGTTGATTTCACTGGCAACCACCTCTCGACTGGTTGATCGAGTGCAATCGGCGACCTTTGTCGACGTCATGCCCCCAAGTTCGAAGTCTGGCCGATACCTCAAAGAGGAACTTCGGATTGACGATCTGACCTCCTTAGCCATCCGCTTTATCGGACAAGATCGCGTCCAACATATTCTCGATACGTACGTTACCGAGCATCGCCTCCAACAACTGAATGATAGAGACCAGGCGCCACCTGAGCTGATTGAAGCGATTGAATCAATTCTTGCCCAAGAGATCGGCTTCACTTCAGCTCGACTCGTGATTCGCTCAGCGTCACGCGGCAAACGCATTCACCTTGGCGAACTGGTATCGCTGGTCGATGAGGCATCAACACTCGCCAAGCAAAACCAAGAACTTCTTCGAAAGGCGATTGAGCATCTTTCGCAGGGGATCAGTGTGGTTGACCCAAACCAGAAGCTGGTCGCTTGGAATAAGCGATATCAAGAGTTATTTGACTACCCCGATGAACTTTTAACGGTCGGTCGGCCAATCGCAGACTTATTCCGCTATAACGCAAAAAAAGGACTGATCGGTGACTTCACTTCCGATGAACAGATCGAGCAAGCGTTGCAAAAACGCCTTGATCACCTGAATCGTGGCAGTGCCTATCGCCGTGAGTCAATTCTGTCGAATGGAGTCACTCTCGAGATCATCGGTGAGCCGATGCCAAATGGTGGATATGTTGCCAGTTACTCAGACATCTCTTCGTATAAAGAAACAGAATCTGCACTACGCGAATCCGAACAAGCGATTCGCGTATATACAGACAATGTTCCTGCCATGATTGCCTATGTCGACAGTGATTATCGCATCCAGTTCATTAACAAAGCATTCGAGCGCACCATGCGAGTTTGGCGCGAGCAAGTCATCGGCCGACCCAATAAAGAAATTTTTACCGACCCCGAATATCAGACACGCCTTCCCTATCTGAAACGTGCATTCGAGGGCCGGCGACAACGGTTTGAAGTCGCAATCGACCGCGCGGGAGAGCATCGTGAATTTGAAGCACTTTACGTTCCACATCGAAATGATAGTGGGGATGTCCAGGGTATCTTCGTCCTCTACCAAGATGTGACCGACCGGAATGATGCAAAACGTGGTCTCGAAACAGCCAATGAAACGCTCGAAGCACGCGTCGATGAGCGAACCGAGGCGTTGCAAGCGGCAAACGAGGCATTAGAAGCAGAAAATATCCGTCGAGCCGAAACGGAAACAGCCCTCACTCAGGCGATGCGAGCCACCGAAGAGGCCAATCGATCAAAAACACGGTTCTTGGCGGCCGCATCTCATGACTTACTTCAACCGCTCAATGCCGCAAGACTTTTTACAACATCGCTCGCAGAACGTGCCAAGACTGACGAAATCCGGGACCTGACTGGCCACCTCGAGGGCGCTTTGAGTTCTGCTGAAAACTTGATTTCCACACTTCTCGAGATCTCAAAACTGGATGCTGGTGCGCTTCGTGCCGAACCAAAACCATTTACTTTGACTGAGCTTTTCGACCAACTATCACAGGAATTTCAACTGATCGCCGATCAACGCAACATCGCATTCCAGGCAAAATCACGCGATGCAGTGGTTCATACAGACCCCAAACTCTTACGGCGAATTCTACAAAATTTCTTATCAAATGCACTTCGCTATACCGAACCGCATGGCCGCGTTCTCTTCGCCATGCGGACCTTTGGGGCATCGGTTCGCGTGGAAATTTGGGATACGGGAATTGGTATGCACCCGGATGATTTGCCATCAATCTTCGACGAGTTTAAACGGCTCTCCGAGGGCATCCAGACTGAGAAAAAAGGTCTCGGCCTTGGCTTGTCAATTTCTCAACGAATTTGCGATCTGCTCGGACTGACATTAAAAGTGCACTCGACACCTGGCGTTGGATCATGTTTTTCGGTGACATTGCCGACTTCAGAGTTACGACCGGAATCACTCAATCCACGACAAGTGTCTCGCAGTCAAACGCTATCTCAGCCACTGACCGGTCGGACTGTTCTCGTGATCGATAACGAACAAGCGATTTTAGTCGGTATGCAGAGTTTACTTGGTGGATGGGGTGCAGACGTGGTGACAGGAATGACTCTTGATGAAGCCAAAGAGGCGGTCCAATCAAACCACAAGATCCAAGTGGCACTGATTGACTATCATTTGGATAACGATGCACTGGGTGTCGATGTGATCGCAGTGTTGAGAACGCTTCGAGGAGATATTGAAAACGCACTGATCACCGCTGATCGCAGCGAGGAAATGAAGCGGCAGGCGACTAAAGTTGGCGCGACCATTCTCAACAAACCATTGAAACCGGCCGCGCTCAGATCATGGCTTACTCAGAAGCTTCGGGGGAAGCCGCTTCCACCATCGGCTTGAGTTCACCAGATTGGTACATCTCGAGCACAATATCGCAGCCGCCGACCAACTCGCCGTTAATCCAAAGCTGCGGGAAAGTCGGCCACTCTGCATATTTTGGCAGTTCAGCACGGATGTCTGGATGCTCCAAAATATTCACAAACGTGAAAGGACGACCACAAGCCATTAGAGCCTGAACTGTCTGCGAAGAAAATCCGCACTGGGGCTGGTTTGGGGTGCCTTTCATGTACAAAAGTACTGCGTTATCTTCAATTTGTGATTTGATCGTCTCAAGTGTGCTCATCTCTTCCTCTCTGTGCTCGCTTGAATAGGCCCTGAATGATACACTGCGTCGCGTTTCCGGAATACGGTCATGGCGAAAACAGATTTCCTCACGCTCAATGATTTGTCTCAGTCCGCACTTTTTAAAGTGCTTGAACGTGCGCATGCGCTCAAAAAGGACTATCAGGCGAGAGAATTTACCCGGTCACTGTCACAACATGTGCTCGCCATGATCTTCGAAAAGTCGTCCACTCGGACGCGCGTCAGTTTTGAAGCGGGCATGACGCAACTCGGTGGTTCGGCAATTTTCTTATCTCCGCACGATACACAACTCGGGCGCGGAGAACCCCTCGAAGATACCGCGCGCGTATTGTCTGAAATGGTGAGCGCAGTGATGATTCGAACCAATGATCACGAGAAGCTTGTGCGCTTTGCCGATGCTGCAACGATTCCAGTGATTAATGGGTTATCAGATAGTTGCCATCCGTGCCAATTACTCGCTGATATCCAAACCATGCAAGATGTGTTTGGTGACGTTCAAGGACTCAAAGTCGCCTGGATCGGCGATGGAAATAATGTATGTCACAGCTACCTAGAAGCAGCCGGCATCTTTGGTTTTGAGCTGATCATTGCAACACCACCAGGGTATCAACCAGAGGCTGAGTGGATTCAGCGGGCCAATGGAAACGTCATCTTTGTTGATTCACCGCGGGATGCAGCCCGTCATGCACAAGTCATTACGACTGATGTATGGGCCAGCATGGGTCAAGAAGATGAGACCGATGAACGGCTGAATGCATTCGATGGATACCAAATCACCCCTGAACTACTTGATCTCGCAGCCGATAACGTATGCTTCCTGCACTGTCTACCAGCACACGAAGGCGAAGAGATCGCACCGAATTTGTTTTCCGATCCGCGGACGCAAACCGTTTGGGTGCAAGCCGGTAACCGTCTGCATGCACAAAAAGCACTACTCGAGCATCTCATGATCGGGTGATTCCATTTGATTTAAAATACTGGTAATTTATTCAGTATGAATGAGATTAAACTGACCAAAGCCCAAAGCCGCGTCTTGGATGTAATCCAACAGTCGATTCGAGATGAAGGCAGACCGCCGACCCGTGCAGAAATTTCTGATGCGCTCGGATTTCGCTCGATTAACGCGGCTGAGTCACATCTTCGGGCGCTCGAAAGACGTGGCGCCATTCGTTTGCAAGGAGGCGCGAGTCGAGGCATCCAGTGCCTGATTCCACTGGATGACGATGATCAGCAAGAACCCGGATTACCAGTGATCGGAAAGGTGGCTGCAGGCGTTCCGATCGACTCGGTCGCACATATCGAAAAAACGGTTCCTGTCCGCTCCGAACTGTTCTCTCCAGCACCTGACTATCTACTCCGAGTCCAGGGGGACTCAATGATCGATATCGGTATTTATGATGGCGATTTACTGGCCGTTCGAAAATCGGAAACCGCGCGCCACGGCGATGTTGTTGTTGCGCGGGTCAATGGAGAGGTTACAGTCAAGCGTTTGGACCGAAAGCCCAAAGGGGTGCGATTGCTTGCGGAGAACCAAGACTACGACCCGATCATCATCACACCGGACGCAGAGTTCTTTATTGAGGGACATGCAGTCGGAGTGATCCGAACCGCGATCTAGGATTCGTCGAATCGATTTTGAAATTCGCCGATGAGATCAGACAGCTCATCCACCCATGTGGAATAACGCGTGTTCTGTAATTGATCAAGTGTACTTGTATCCGTCATCGGTATCTGATTGGAATCAAACGATTCAGTGCTTTCTTCTGGACAGGATACCTTGGCGTGATGTGACCAAAATGCCGCGAGCCAACTGTTTGGATCAGAAGCCAAGGATTCAAGCATCTCCGCCTCAAGCGACACTAATTGCCGCTGAGATAGTTGGTTCGTCAGATCAATCAACGATTGGATACTCTCAGGCTTTAGACCATGCGCGTCCCCAACTTGTCGGATGAGAGCCACCCAAGTGGCTTCGATCTGATTGAGTACTGCTTCACTTAACGCATGATGTTGAAGTCGAGTCTCAGCCTGAATGCCCAACAGTGCCTTGGCTTTAGCCAGTGATTCCAGTACCCGACGGCGCGCCCTAACTGGTCGCATCAGCCTTCAGACCAACGCCCATTGTCATAGACCATTTTCCACTTAGTTGCCTTTCCATCGATTTCGCTCATCACATATTGTGCATTCGCTTTCCGAGAGAAACGCACCTGTGCTGGATTCCCCTCTAGATCTGTCGTTGGAGCAGCCAAAATAAACTGGTATTTGGGATCTAAATGATCCTTGACCTTTAAGAGTTCAGACACCAACGGCGCACGTGTCTCACGATTTTTTGGAAACCCGCTCGCAGCTAAAAATAGACCACTCGCACCATCCCGCAAGACGTACGTATCATCCACCTTTTGACATTTCAGCCACGGCATTGGAATCGGATCCATCTTGGGTGGCGCGGCTTGACCATTCTTCAATAACTTGCGAGTATTTTGACACTCCGCATTGGTGCATCCGAAAAACTTACCGAATCGGCCTGTTTTCAATTGCATTTCGCTCGCGCACTTATCGCACTCAATCGAAGGCCCTTCATACCCCTTAATTTTGAACTGACCTTCCTCAATAACATGTCCAGAACAGTCCGGATTATTTCCACAGACATGGAGCTTTCGTTTCTCATCGATCAAATAGGAATTCATGGCTGTCTGACAAATCGGACAACGCTGTTTCTCCATCAACGCGACTGTTTCCGCCTCATCTCCATCGGCAATCGCTTCATCTCCAGCGATTAGATTGATGGTTGTCTTACAACGTTCTTTCGGCGGTAGTTGGTATCCCGAGCAACCCAAAAAAACACCGGTTGTGGCAGTCCGAATCATCATTGATCGACTGCATGTGGGACAAGCAATCTCAGTCTCAGTCGGCGTATTTGGACGCATACCGTCGGGGGTCGCGGCCTGATCCAGAGTCTGCCTGAACCGATCGTAAAACTCATCCAAAAGACCCAGCCAGTCCCTGCGCCCCTCAGCCACATCGTCGAGTGAGTCTTCCATTCCAGCAGTAAAATCGAAGTTCATCAAATCACTGAAATTCTCCACCAGACGATCCGTCACGATTTCACCCATCTTAGTCGCAAATAACCGGCGGCCCTCCATTTCCACGTAACCTCGATCCTGAATCGTCGAAATGATTGCAGCATAGGTCGATGGCCGGCCTATTCCCTGTTTTTCAAGTTCACGCACCAGCGATGCTTCATTGAATCGCGCCGGAGGCGAGGTAAATTTTTGTTGCGGGTCTAAGGCGGCAAGGTCAAGTTGATCGCCAACCTGCACATCGGGAAGTTCGGCAGCATCATCACCCTTACCACCTGGTGGCAATACCGCTTGATAGCCAGCAAATGTGGTGACCTTTCCGCGCGCCTTTAAACCATATCCATTCGCTTCGACCTTGATGGTCGTTGTAAGGTATTCGGCTGGGGTCATCTGACATGCGACGAACTGTCGCCAAATGAGCTCATACAGGCGTTGCGCATCCCGCTCTACTGACGTCAAATTGGATCCTTTCTCGCGGACGTCTGAGGGGCGGATCGCCTCGTGGGCTTCCTGAGAATTTTCGCGATTGGCGTAGAAGTTCGGTTTTTCTGGCATATAACGTGCGTCAAACTGGGACTCAATCAGCGCGCGAGCCGCATGAATCGCATCATTTGATAAGTACGTTGAATCGGTTCTCATGTAGGTAATCAGACCGGCCTCGTACAGTCGCTGCGCGAGCGTCATTGTTTTTTTTACGCCAAAACCGAGTCTTTGACTTGCTGCTTGTTGTAGCGTCGATGTGATAAAAGGCGCCGGCGGACGTGTCTTACCGGGTTTACTTTCACGTTCGGACACTTGGTAGATGACATCGCCCAGTGCTGTCATTGCCACCGACGCCTGATCCGCATTGACGGGCTTAAACGCCTTACCTTGGAACTCAATGACCTGGAACCGTGACTGCGTTTGCTGGTGGATCAAATCCGCAAAGATTTCCCAATATTCTTCAGGGACAAATGCGCGAATGGCACGCTCGCGTTCGACAACCAGACGAACAGCGACCGACTGTACGCGCCCCGCCGATAGCCCTCGCGCAATCTTTGCCCATAACAGTGGTGAAACCATGTAGCCCACTACACGATCAAGGAAGCGTCGCGCTTGTTGGGCATTCACACGGTCAATATTCACCATCGAGGGTCGATTAAACGCAGCCTCAATAGCTGATTTGGTAATCTCAGAAAATGTAACCCGCTGATATTTCGATGCATCACCACCGATGGTCTCTTGGAGATGCCAAGCGATAGCCTCTCCCTCTCGGTCTAAATCGGTTGCAAGATAAATATGATCCGCTTGTGCTGCGAGCTTTTTCAGCTCAGCGACGACCTTCTCCTTTCCCGGTAAGATCTCATATCGCGCTTTCCAACGGTGCTCTGGATCCACACCCATACGGCGAATCAGTTGCTGCTTTGCCTTCTCTTCTTTCGACAAAGTTGCCGCTTTCGGCGTTTTCTCAGAAGTTGCTGATCCAGAGGTTGGCAAATCACGAATATGACCGACACTCGACTTCACGACGTAGTTGGAGCCGAGATACTTATTAATCGTCTTTGCTTTCGCTGGAGACTCTACAATAACCAATGATTTTCCCATGGATCTTCTAAATACCCTCAATCAGCAGTGTGGTTTCAGGCATGCATTGAAAAAGCAAATAACCTCTCGATGCAAGCGTCTTGTTCTTTTTTAGCAATACGGGAGAACGCAAGGAGACTCAAGTATTCAATAAATAAATTCATCCGTGACGCAACAGAGCCACCAAGATTTGATCAAGAATTTGCTTGATCGTATCCGGTTCGATACCTGCCTTCGCATCGTCAAGAGCAACCCAAACACATCCGCTGTCAGCGCCGACGCCCACAATATCAGTTGGAAGCGATCTGAGAAGTTCATCAAACTCTCCCGATAACAAGTCCCAGCTCTTCGCCTCGGGAGGTGACGCCCAAGGCTCGGTTCGGTCGGGTACCCGCCATAATGAGGCATGTCTCGGTCTCTTGTCGGTCCAAATCAAGTACTGAGACAACTGCACGACATCGAGTCGTTCTTTAACCCAGTCGTCAACCGAGAGAATCCGTACCTTCATACCCAGCTTTAGTGCAGCTAACCGGCGCTCACCCTGACGACGCTCCATTGGTGACGGAAGGATCCAGGTGATCGATCCCACCACAGCGAGTAATCCGAGTACAATCCACAACCATGCCATCGAGTGATCTCCGAATCGACGAAAAAGCGCTGTTAAACGCGGTTCGGCTTGCGTTACAGCAAATCTTCCAGAGCTTCGCATTCAGGGCGGTGCTCGTGGGCCTTTTTATCAAGCACCAAAAAATAACAATCCCGCAATTCTTTTTTTCCGAGAGGACTATATTCGTAGTCTTTTCCACGAGCTCGCACACTATGCACTCGCTGGTCCGATGCGCAGATCAATCGATTATTTTGGCTTTTGGTATAAACCGTGTGGGCGAAATAGCGACGAACAACAGCGATTTGAGGAAGTCGAGTCACGACCACAGGGACTCGAAAAACGATTTTGTGAAATTTGGTGAGTTCCGTTCTCGCCTAGTCTTGACGACTTTTCGGTTCGTCCCGTATCACCGGTTTTCCTTGAGAACTTAGAAAACGCATACATAGAAATGAGAAAACAACCCCCATCCACAGCGAAATGCATCATCGAGGGTATGCAGGATTTTGTTGAGACTGATTTGGCTAATCACGATCTTTTTAGTCGGCTGTGATTGGTCGCAGAATTCAGTCGCCCCGACCCAGCAAGATCTCGACCGTATTGCAACCATCCTTGATCAAGATCGAATAATTCTCACTGACCCACAGCGAATCAGTGCACCGACGCTCGCATTACGTCTGAGTGATACGCGCATCAGCTTTGGCGATGCATTAGAGCTCGGAGAATGCGGCCTGTTACCCTTGATCGCAGAACGAAACTCAAGCCTCGGCCGACAGAAACAAGAATCGATACGGCTTGTCTATGAATGGCAATTAAAAGTGGGCCTTGATCAATGTACCCAATTCGAAGATCAGGAATGGTTTCAGAAAGCGCGTGCGGCAAAAGCAGAGGACGTCGAGATTGCCGTTTTACATCTGCTGACTCGAAGTGAAGAAGCTGATCGGATTCACCTGAAAATCAATAGGCCCCTTGCGACCCTGAGCGATAGTCGGATGGCCTACATCAATCGCACACAGCCGGTCATCCAATTACTGCTTCAGGCGTTACAATTTCAGACCCCGCCTGAGACTGAAGCGATGACTCAGTTTGAGGAAGCGCTCTACGCTTGGAGCCAAACCCAGCATCACGGGACATTACATCAAGCCATCGTCAACACCCGAGATTGGCTCAACGCAGCCAATCAGTTACAGGTATCGGTGCTAAAACAGAATACAATTTGCCCGATGGGGACGCCCACGGAACAAGGACGCTATGTTCAGGCGTTTATTCGTGACTACTATGTGCCAACGATCCAGCCAAAGCTTTTGTCGATCAAGCAAGCGATCGATGAAATGGACTCCATCTGGTCGGTGCTTCCCACGACCCTTTGGACTCAAAACACGTTAATTGATGCGCTATTGAAACTCCCAAAGGGTTTTCGGGCTGAGCTTCAAACTGCGCTGACCGCGCATATCAACCGTTGGCAACACATTCTTCAATCGTGCGGACTCAAAGCACGCGCTGATACAACAAACTCGTAGCGACCATCCTCCTCATCCTGAGACACCAATTGATGTTGCATGAAGCGGCACATCGTCGGGATGTCACGAAGTGTTGAAGGATCTGTTGCGACCAGTTTAATACAAGTTCCCATATCCACTTGTCTCAGGGAATTTCGTAACATCATGACTGGTTCGGGGCACTTTAAACCCGTCGCATCAATCGTCTTTGCGACTAATGGAATGGGCAACTTTGGGTCAGACACACTTGCATCTCTCTTCAATCCGGTGACTAATAGTACCGCTTTATTGAAAAGAACTGCACGGAGCTCAGCATGTCGAAGCGTATTGCACTAGTCACAGGTGGTACTGGTGGTATTGGAACCGCAATTTGCCAAGAACTTTTTACCCAAGGATTAACAGTCGTCGCAGGCTATAACTCCGGGGGCAACCATGAAAAAGCCAAAGCATGGCGAGACGAACAGCGTGCAGCGGGCTTTGAATTCGATATCGCCTATGGTGATGTCTCTGATTCAGAATCAGCACGGCAATGCGTCGAGGGAGTCGTCGAAAAACATGGCAACATCCACTGTCTGGTCAATAACGCTGGAATCACGCGTGATTCGACTTTTCGCAAGATGACACTCGAACAATGGGATCAGGTTATGCATGCAAACCTGCGATCAGTCTTTAATATAACTCGCCTTGTTATCAACGGAATGCTCGAAGAGAAGTGGGGCCGCGTCATTAATATCAGTTCGGTCAACGGCCAAAAGGGACAATTC
>CAJWFL010000004.1:0-36594 GCA_913031455.1 uncultured Gammaproteobacteria bacterium | reverse complement strand
CGTGGAATGAGTTTTCCTGCAGGAGGACACGGTCCACGTAGAGGAGAGACTCGTCTCCTCTGTTGGTAACTACATGTGTGGTCCAAATCTTGTCAAAAAGAGTGGAGGGCATACATCTCTCTCATATTTTATTGATATTGTGTTGACAATACCGCGGTAAATATCGCACTGTTCGAGCGCTGAATCAACGTCTTGACCAAAAAATGCCTCTTTGTGCTTACCGGAACAAACAAAAATTGTAGACAATCATGGGCGAAATAGATTTTTTATTCGTTTTCTTGGTGGCCGCTGCGGCGTTCAGCTCTGCTGTTTTCCATTCATTCTCTGGGTTCGCGGGAGGCCTCGTGCTAGCGGTCATGCTGGCGCCACTTCTCGGGGTTAAAGAAACAGTCCCGGTGGTCGCTACTGCCCTTGTTATTAGCAACGTTGCGAGGATATGGGCGTTTCGGAAATCGGTCGCGATCAAGGAATACCTGGCGGTGTTTCTGACTGGTTTGCCGTTTATTGTACTCAGTGCCTATATCTATGTGTCTCTGCCGGTCGGTGTCGTCGCGTTGGTCTTGGGTTTGTTTTTGTTGGTATCTATACCTTTGAACAGAATCCTCAAGAAGAAAGAAGTGAAAGTCGGGCTCAGAGGTCTGGCTCTTGCCGGGATCCCTTATGGAATTGTTTCCGGCAGCACGTTTGGAGCGGCCGTGATGTTGGCGCCTTTCCTCATCGGCGCCGGTCTGGCTGGCGAGACGATGATCGGGACAGTAGCTATGCTAGGGTTTAGCTTGAACGTTACCAAAACAATCGTGTTCGGAATGTCACCTCTTTTGACAAACGATCTGATGGTTACCGGTATATTGGTGGGTCTTTGCACAATGCCGGGAGCGTACGTGGGACGTTGGTTGGTGCGAAATACTTCTGTCCGAGTTCATTCGCAATTTATGGAGGTCTTCATCGCGTGTGGCGGCCTATTGTTCCTCTATGAGGCTTATCAAAACTGGGTTTAATCCATGTCAGGACATCCGATACCGCCCCAAGAATATACCCAGATCCTCGATCGCGCGTCAGTTGCCAAAGTCGACGTGGATGGCTTAGTTGTACAGCTGCACCGTTGGGGGGATGGGCCGATATGTTTCGTTTTGTTGCACGGCGGTTACGGCTCTTGGGCGCATTGGATTAAGGTCATACCCCAACTTGAACACCACGCAACCGTGATTGCCCCCGATATGCCTGGTTTTGGGGGTTCTGATACTCCGGTTGAACCTCATACAGCTGAATCAGTTGCCGGCCCGCTCGCTGCAGCCTTGGGTGGGTTGGTCGGTCAACAAAAAATAATATTGGCTGGATTTTCTTTTGGTGGCGCTATTGCAGGGCACGTTGCGTCCCTCATGGCATCGCAAATTGAGCATTTGGTTTTGCTAGGTCCGGGAGGAACTGGCGCGCCGCGCGGTGAGATGTCGGATTTAATTAGGCGCACAAAGGAAATGAGCCGAGAAGAGATCCGTGAGGCTCATCGCAGAAATCTCGAGATTTTGATGGTTCAAGACGCTTCCTGTATCGATGACCTTGCGCTTTACATCCAAGAAACGAACACCGGTATGCACCGGCTGAAAAGTCGACCGATCTCTGCGACAGATACCCTTGCACGCGTATTGGTTGGTGCACCTTATCCTGTCTCTGTATTGTTCGGGGAGTTCGATGCATCCGTCGGTAAATATCGCCCGGAGCGCGAAGTCATCTTGAGGAGGTCAGTTCCACATGTTGAGATCGAAGTGATCCCGAATGTCGGTCATTGGTTGATGTGGGAATCTGACGAGTTAGTCGTTGACCGGCTGTTAGCTTTGCTTCCGAAATAAACCCTGGCTTTCGCACATATCTCTGAAGTCTGAGCGTTCACTCACCGCCGTCTGTCGCGCTACGTTATCTGACCATGTAGTTTGTTGAGGCTCTCCAAATTTATCCGGGTATCGTGCTTTTGGTTGTCCGGCTATTCGGTTGTACGTCTCATCATATCTGTCAATTTCATTGAAATCGATCGGGTGGTAAGTGTCACGATGCACGACGACCGATTGCGGTAGTCGCGGTGATATTGATTGAGTCTCGTTTTGCGGATACCCAAATGCACATGCACAGATTGGGAAAGCGCCTCTCGGTAAATTCAGAAGCTTTGTAATAGCTTCACTCGATTCTCTAACTTTTGATACTGGGCAGGTGCCGATACCAAGGCCTTCGGCGGCGGCAATCATAAAAGCGAGTGCGAGCGATGCATCCACTGTTGCATTGAGAAAAGCGTCTGTTTGCTCCCAGCGAAAGGTATGGTTTTTAGTGCGGTTTATTTCTTGCGTTCGATGCGTATCTCCGATGACGAAGATGAGCATTGGAGCCGCTAGGGCCCAGCGGATCGAAGGAAACATTTGAATGAGTTGTTCCCTTATTGATGAACAGTTGACGTCGATAAAAATGTACTGTTACAAGTTAGATTTGCTTGGTGCAGATTGAGTAGCCGCAAATAATAGCCGTTTGACGTGATCGTTAACCGGTTGATCTAAGAATGCTCTGCATGACTGATGTGATAACAGCGTATCAATCGTCTCTCGGCTTTCGACTTCTGGAATTGCTGAAGGAGATCCGTATCGCAAATGTTCAGTTGGCTGTTTAGTCATAGGTGGACCTTTTGATAGAACGTAGTCAGATGTGACTTTGGATGGTCAAGCGGTTTATTGATCGGTTTCCACGGAATACCCCCATAATCTCTCAGGGTAGGAAGGAGGCTGTGTTCCCAGTCGAGGTATCCTTTTGCATGTTCAAGGTTTCCTTGATGTCTGTCTGGGAAAAATAGCGCTTGATCGGAAGGGTGGGCTTCGAATGTGATAGCGCATGAATCGATATATTCTTTGGGTATCACATCCCAAGTGATGCAATTTGATTCCGATAGATTGAGCGCGTTGACAAGGTTCTGTGTGTGGGTGATTTGGGAGTGATCGCAGACAATCAGATGCCGATCCGATGTGCGTAGTGTGTTGAATTGTGATCTTGGTATCCACTTCGAACCCCTAAGCCGGCTGGCTTTGAATCCTTTGCTTGAACGGATGTCGATAATACGATCAGCAAGCAGCAACTCATCGTTCCATTCCAGGGATGTGATAGGTGTACAGCGAGGCGCGCCCGACTCTCGCACAAACTCTTCGCGCAACCACGCATTCCAGCCTAGGCGTCGGAGCCACAATGCGGATACAGCACAATCCAGTTGATTGGGCCCTTGAACGATTAGAGGCATGTTGTGGGTACCCAAATACTGATCTGTGCTTTGGATGAGAGTTGTTGGAGAGATCGCTTGATCGGTCGTTTGGTCTTCGCTGACAGTGATGATACGTAGTTGGGTCTCTGAATGTGTCCAGTTGCTCTCGCTATCTTTCGGTGCGATTGGCAAATTAAATTTATTGATGAGGTGATTGGCCTGCTGCTTCATCGTTTCCTCGGAGAAGAACCCTTCTGCCGATCGATGATTGTTGAACGAACGGACTCCTCCGGCAAGCTCCCATCCCTGGGTGCCACCGGTGATGCAGTAGATCGATGCATTAAAATCTTGGTCGGCTAGGGTCTGTGCCGCGATGATTCCTCGCGTCCGGCCCGCGCAATGAAGGTAAATTGAGCTGTGGGAAATCGTGAGAGCCCCAAGCTTGCCAGTCGGGCAATGGATTGAGCTTGGTAAGCTGAACTTCTGGAACTCTGTAAAAGGTCTGACATCAAATTGATAATGGGGTGGGGAATTTATCGCATCTTCAGGCTTGATATTTTGAATGTTGCCGGTCGTTTCTACCCACTCACCGAATGCTTTTGATGGCGTATATTCCCCACCCCAGACCGGGAGGCGATGGTTTTTCCATGCATCGAATCCTCCGTCGATGACTTGGGGCGTCAAACGGGTAGCGTCAGCAATGACCGCGGCGGCCCAATCTGTCATGGTTGGGTTGTCCCCGATAATTAGGGCAATTCCAGGCTCACCACCGAAGAGCTGCTTGATTTGCAATTCTATTGAGTCAATTGGCGCGTTGACCGCGAATATCGGGTGTTCGTCCACATAGGATTTACGATCGCGGACGTCAATGAATGCGATGCGATGCGTCGTTTGCAGGAGTAGTAGGGCTTCATCAATTTGGACGAGTCTAGTTGTATTGTGCGGCGCACTATTCATTGTTACGTTAATACTCAAATCATCACTATCATCAGTTTTTTGTTGAAGGCCATTCAACGTCTACATTGTCAGCGGTTCGCACAAGCTTAACCTCAGTAAACTCTTTCGCAACTATCATCGAGCCAGCTTTCGGCTTTGTTTAAGGGTTCTGTAGTTCCTTGCGCCTGGCAATCGAGGTGTCTAGCGAAATCGATCATTCTAACCGCCTAACGGCCCGTGGTTACGTACTCATTGACGTCAAAAAATCTTAATTTAGAACTTCCACCTTCCATTACTCTTACTCAGATGACAGGTTGTTAACAATCTGTCATCTTCCACTCCTGCAAATTTTAATTCAGGCACGGCCTACTTTCCGAAAACGGTGAAAAAATGCGCATAACAGCAATCTATGATTCTGTTGAATCAATCGCCTCAGATATTCAGAACGCCTACATCAATTTTTCAAAGATGACATGCTCGGTTGTTGCGGTCGTCACTGATCAAATAATTGATGGTAAACCGATTGTTGGATACGGGTTTAACTCAAACGGACGATATAACGCCTCTGGGATTTTGAAAGATCGTTTGATCCCTCGCCTGCTTGAGGCTGACGCAGATCACCTAGTTGGTGAAGATGGATATCTGGATCCTCATAGAGCCTGGGATGTCATGATGACAAATGAAAAGCCTGGTGGACATGGCGAGCGGTCAGTTGCCGTTGGTGTTCTCGATATGGCGCTTTGGGATGCGCGCGCCAAGATGCAGGGAGTCCCGCTATATCAATTACTCGCTGACCGTGCGGGAAGGAAACCTGATTCAGAGGTCTGGGTTTATGCAGCAGGTGGCTATTACTACCCCGGTAAAGATATTTCTGGACTGCAAGATGAATTCCGTCAGTATCTCGATCTAGGTTATACGGTTTGCAAAATGAAAATCGGAGCGGCTGACCTTTCCCATGATTGTGATCGGATCGAGGCAGCTTTGAAGATTGTGGGTGAAGAGAATCTTTGCGTTGACGCAAATGGTCGGTTTGACCGTGAGACCATGCTCGCTTATGCAGAAGCACTGGAGCAATACCGGTTGTTTTGGTATGAAGAGGCGGGTGATCCATTGGATTTCGAAATTCAGGCGGCGTTGAGTGAAGCCTATGACTTACCAACCGCGACAGGAGAAAACTTATTCTCTCACCAGGATGCGCGCAACTTGATCCGCTACGGCGGCATGCGTCCAGACATTGATTATCTGCAATTCGACTGTGCCTTATCCTATGGGTTGGTTGAGTATTACCGAACGCTTGATGTACTTGCTGCGTATGGCTGGTCACCAAGACGGGTTGTGCCGCATGGCGGGCATCAAATGTCTCTGCATATTGCGGCCGGGTTAGGACTGGGTGGAAACGAGTCGTATCCTGGTGTCTTCCAGCCGTTCGGGGGATTCTCCGATGAATTAGAAGTTGAGCAGAGCTTTGTGAACCTACCGAGCGGGCCCGGCCTCGGCCTAGAGAAAAAGGCAAACTTCCGGGCGATGCTGATGAAAGCGTTTGGGGACCAGATTACGATCTAGTGACAAGAAAGTTGAGTAGCAAGATCCGTAAGAGATTCGGCGCACATGTCCCAGTAACCGTTGGCCTCAAGATCAATCCTCTGGTCCGGTCCATGCTCGGTCGGCCGCCTTATAAACGCGGTCTGAAAGCCCACCTCTTGAGCCGCTTTGAGATCGTAGTTATGGGCCGCAACCATCATGCATTCTTCAGGTCTTGATCCAAGAGCTTCACTAGCTCTGGTATAGGCTTCGGGTGCTGGCTTGTAGGTCCGAACGACCTCTGAACCCAAGATCACATCCCAGGCGAACTGATTATGTCTCGCGAGGTTTACTGCCAGAGCAATGTGCGCATTCGACTGCGATGCACAGATAAATCGCCGCTGCAGCGCGCGGATGCCAGAAACGCTATCTGGCCAACTCGGCAAGCGATGCCAAGCTTCGATCAACCACTTTTTTTCTTCGGGTGTCCCGAGCTCCAAGTGAAACATTTCTGCAACTGACTCAAGGTTCTCGGTGTGGAGTGTATCCAAGTCAACGTAACCTCGGTGACCACTTCGGATTGGCTCCATCGATGACTGATATTGTGCACGCCATGCATCGGCAATTACTTCAGATGCGTGGTTACACGGATGGTTTTGAAAGTGGGTGGTTATGTCCCGAGTAATTCCGAGTCGCCAGTTGACGACCGTGCCGAAAACATCAAATAGCAATGCCTTTGGTTTCATGGATCTTGTTCCATGTGAGCGAGGAGATCGTTGAAACGCTCACCTTGAATCATGACGTGTTGCCTCGATACCCGATCGGCTTGATCCGCATCACCCGATCGAATCGCTTCGATAATTTCAGAGTGCTCATCTAATGACTGTAACATGCGCCCCCTGACGCGTAATTGCAGATGCCTAAATGATTGCAGCCTCCGCCGCAGTGAACGGGTTTCTTCGGCAAGAAATCCGTTACCACACGCGCTATATATACACTCGTGAAACTCCACATTCTTTCGATAGTACAGATCACTGTCGTTGGCCTTGATTGCGTCCCCGCATTCTCTATTTGATTGTTCCAATTCAATGAGTTGCCGGTCGCTAATACGACGCGCAGCCAGTCGTGCGCACATCCCTTCAAGCTCACTCATGACTTCAAACATTTCGATCATCTCCCGCAATGATGGAGCTTTCACAAAACAGCCTCGTTTCGGGACCTGAGTTGCGAGCCCCGAGCCAACTAACTGCAGAAGTGCTTCGCGAACGGGAGTCCGTGATACCTGAAATCGTTCAGCCAATGACGTTTCGTCTAGTTTTTCACCATCTTTCAGTTGGCCGGTTGCAATTTGTTCTTCGACCCCTTGAAAGACTCGTGTTGCGGCTCGACTACTCACTTTAGAAAACTCGTTGCATGTTATTTTTGTATACGATATTTTCCACGCAGCATACGAGAATATGCAAGCCATAATAACGCATAACAATCGGCAGGAGCCTGAAATGAAAGTAAAAGCCCTTGTAGCCGCTGCAATTAGTGCAGCCTTTGTGAGTTCCGTCGCAAGCGCGACCGAGCTGCGTCTCTCACATCAGTGGTCAACCAAAGATGTTCGTCACAAAGTGGCAGAAATCGTGGCCAATCATGTGAAAGATGCGAACGTCGATCTAGACATTAAGATTTTTCCATCGAAGTCGCTTTTCAAGCCAAAGGAACAATACAAGCCATTGTCCCGCGGGCAGTTGGATATGACAGTACTGCCACTGTCATACGCCGGCGGTCAGCAACCGTCATATAACCTCACACTGATGCCGGGTTTGGTTAAAAATCACGACCATGCAGCACGTCTGAACTACTCGCCATTTATGGACGCTGTTCAAGAAAAGATGGCCGGAGATGACGTAATGGTGCTAGTACACGGATATCTCGCTGGTGGCTTTGTTGGCAAGGAGAAGTGCGTGTCACATCCAGATGATGTGAAAGGTATGCAAATGCGAGCGGCAGGTAAGTCGTTCAACCAGCTGCTCGCTGGTGCTGGGGCATCCATTGCATCAATGGCTTCATCAGAAATCTACAATGCGATGCAGACTGGTGTTCTCGATGGAGCAAATACATCGTCATCTTCGTTTGTTTCGTACCGCATCTACGAGCAAGTGAAGTGCTATACGCCAGCCGGAGATCAAGCACTTTGGTTCATGTACCAACCACTGCTCATGAATAAGTCAACGTTTGATGGCCTAAATGACGCTCAGAAGAAGGCACTACGTGAGGGTGCCAAGAAAGCTGAGGAATATTATTTGACCGAAGCAAAATCGCAAGACGCCAACTCAGTTAAAGTGTTCCGCGACGCTGGTGTGCAGATCAAAGAGATGAGCAAAGACGAGTTCAAGGCGTGGCAGGATCTCGCTAAGTCGACATCTTACAAGCAGTTCGTCGCTGATTATCCGGAAGGACAGCGGTTCCTCGATCTTGCTCTTGCTGTTGAGTAACTAGTCTCTACCCCTTGCCCGACCGTCAGGTCGGGCATTTCTAGGAAAATCAAAAATGCAGGCATTTATCCGTGCGGTGAACTCAACGTCGCAAGTAGTCGGGTTCCTAGCGGCTGGCATGATCGTCGTAGCCGTTGCAATTACGTGTCAGATGATCTTCATCCGGTATTTTTTGAATGGTTCAACGATATGGCAGACTGAGGCTGTCATCTACCTCATGGTTGCCGCGACGCTGTTGGGGTTGCCTTACGTGCAAAAGTTGAAAGGACACGTCAATGTTGACCTCGTCCCAATGCTGTTAACGCCTGTGGCACGTAAACTATTGCTCATTACGAGCTTCTTGGCAGCCATCGCCATCCTCACTGTCATGACTTACCACGGTGCTGAGCTGGTCCACCTATCATTTTCACGCGGATGGGTTTCTGAGACCGTCTGGGGACCACCACTTTGGATTCCTTATCTATCGATGCCTTTAGGGTTTGGCCTATTCGCGCTTCAGTTACTTGCGGATCTATTAGAGACACTCTCAACACCTGCGGAAGATATTATTGTTGAGGGAGGTGGCCACTAATGGATCCATTGTTGTTGGGAGCCATTGTTGGTGCGGTTACTATCTTTATTTTGTTTTCGGGGATCTCAGTTGCTAACGGGCTACTGGTGGTCTCCGCATTATTTTTAATTATTTTTGATGGTCTCCGTGCGCTCGAACTGATCCCGGAAGTACTCTTCGGGAAACTGGATAATTTTGCACTTCTTTCGATTCCAATGTTTATTCTGATGGGTGCCGCCATTGCCTCTACGCGGGCCGGTGCCGATTTGTACGAAGCACTCGACCGTTGGCTGACTCGAATTCCAGGTGGACTAGTTGTCTCGAATCTTGGTGCTTGCGCCTTGTTTGCTGCAATGTCGGGATCGTCACCTGCGACCTGCGCCGCGATTGGAAAGATGGGCATCCCCGAAATGCGGAAGCGTAATTTCCCCGATGGTGTTGCTGCCGGATCGATTGCGGCAGGCGGAACGCTTGGGATATTAATTCCACCCTCGATCACCATGATTGTCTACGGGATTGCGACCGAGACATCGATTGGTCGGTTGTTCCTAGCCGGAGTTTTGCCGGGATTATTGCTTGTCGGTCTTTTTATGGCCTGGTCAATTTATGCGACCTGGCGTGAAGGTGGTGTTGATGCGTTGGCGGGACGTACCTTCACGTGGAAACAGAAGTTTGAGGTTCTACCAAGAGTCATTCCTTTTCTTCTCGTCATCCTTGGCGTTTTGTATGCGCTGTATGGTGGCGTCGCTACGCCGTCAGAGACTGCTGCAGTTGGGGCCTTGTTGTGTCTCGGCCTTGCAATAGTGATTTACAAAATGACAGATCTGTCCCTTGTATGGGTGATGTTGCGTGATGCGACTAAAGAGTCCGTCATGATTTTGTTTATCATCGGTGCTGCGGGCGTGTTTTCTTACATGCTGTCGAGCTTGTTTATCACCCAAGCGATTGCAGAATGGATCGGAACACTCGATGTGAATCGATGGGTATTAATGTTTTATGTGAATCTATTCCTGTTGGTTGCCGGATTTTTCCTGCCTCCTGTGGCTGTGATCTTGATGGCAGCACCAATATTGATGCCCATCATTTTGGGTGCAGGATTCGACCCGTATTGGTTTGCAGTTGTCTTGACGATTAATATGGAGATTGGCCTGATCTCTCCCCCTGTTGGCTTAAATCTCTATGTCATTAACGGGATCGCGCCTGAAATCCCGCTAAAGACTATCCTCACCGGGTCTTTGCCCTACGTGGCTTGCATGGTTATCGCGATCATTGTCCTTTGCCTGTTCCCGGGTATCGCTACCTGGTTACCTGATGTACTGATGGGAAAAGCTGTGACATGAGCAGGATCTTCCGAATTGGGCAGATCGTTCCAAGCTCAAATGTCACCATGGAAACTGAAATCCCAGCTCTCTTCCGGGAGCGGGAAAAACATTACGGCGACCGATTTACCTTTCATTCAAGTCGAATGCGGATGAAGCAGGTGACCAAGGAGGAGCTTGCTGCAATGGATCGCGATAGTGATCGTTGTGCACTTGAACTATCTGATGCTGCGGTTGATGTCACGGGATACGCCTGTTTGGTTGCCATTATGTCAATGGGGCTTGGCTATCATCGCGAGAGTCAATCGAGGCTGCATCAAGTGACGATTGATAACCATCACCCTTGCCCAGTCGTGAGTTCTGCGGGGGCTCTCGTTGAGGGTCTGACGGTGCTGGGCGCAAAGAAGATTGCTTTGATTACGCCCTATCGCAAACCACTCACTGATCTGGTCTGCCAGTATTTGGAATCTGAGGGTTTTGAGGTGATCGATGCGCTAAGCCTAGAGATTCCCGATAACTTAGATGTTGCAAGACAAGATCCAAAGGCACCAATCGAATTGGTTGACCGTTTGACACTTGCTAATGTCGATACGCTCGTTGCCTCTGCGTGTGTTCAAATGCCTTCCCTTCCCGCGGTTGCAGGTCTAGAAGCTAAAACAGGAATTCCCACACTGTCGGCTTCTGTTGCAACAAGCTATCGCATGATGCAGGAACTAGGTCTACAACGCCGTATCCCAGGTTACGGCGCGTTATTTGAGTAGTTAATCATCATGTCGACGGGGATAAAACGATGGATCCAGCAGGTCACCGATCGGGCCCTTGAACTATTGGACTTGGGATCTGACGGGATTCCATTGGATGATTTAATCGCGCAATGCCACGCAGTTATTTCGCGGAAAGGTGAGGCAACTGGCCTCGCACTGGCTGGATCGGTAGTTGCTTCTTGGCATGCGCTCGACAGTCAAGAGCATCTCGCTTTTTTTCGTTGTCTGATCGATGAGTTTGGTCCGGACAAACAGCGCCTCGATCATGCGATTGCGGACTACAACCTGTTAGCTGATGAATCGTCTGCGATGGCTTTACATCAAGCGGCTGAAGCGAAGCGACAGGAGCTATTTCGTCGAATGAACGCAGCTCCTAGTGGGTTGCAAACACTGATATCGATGCGAGAAGCACTGAGAAACCTACTTCGTGAACACCCTGAACTCAAACCGATCGATCATGATCTGGTTCACTTATTCACATCGTGGTTCAACAAGGGGTTTTTACAACTGGAGCAAATTAATTGGCAAACGCCAGCTGCTGTCTTGGAAAAGTTGATTCAATACGAATCTGTGCATGAAATTCAAGGCTGGGACGATTTGAGACGTCGGCTGGCCGAGGACCGCTTTTGCTTTGCGTATTTTCATCCGGTGATTCCTGATGAGCCGTTAATCTTTGTTGAGGTAGCATTGGTGGAAGGGATGGCTGACGCAATTAAGCCACTTCTGGATACGCCACCCGCGCCACCAGTATTTGCTGATACCGCAGTTTTTTATTCGATCAACAACTGCCAACCAGGACTCGCTGGTGTGAGTTTCGGGAATCTGCTGATTAAGCAAGTGGTTTCTATCTTGCAAAGCGAGCGCCCGAGTCTCAAGTGCTTTGTGACGTTATCACCAATCCCTGGATTACGTCGTTGGCTTGAGACTGCGGGTCGGGAGTATCTGCATCTATTTGAGCAGTCGACCGATCATGATGAATTGAAGCCTTTGGTTGCGAAATATCTGACAACTGGTCAAGGAGCAAAGCTCACAGATCCTGTTGCGCGATTCCACTTAGGGAATGGGGCGACGCTTGAACGGATTAATGCAAATGCTGATATGAGTTCCCGTGGCCAGAAGCAGAGTTTCGGTTTCATGGTGAATTACCTGTATGAGCTTGATGACATCGTGGGCAATCATGAGCGGCTCATGGAAACAGGCCAAATTGCGACATCAAAAGATGTACAGCATTTATTAAAGAAAACGATAAAGCATTAACTGAAGGAATTTTCTCATGACGCATAATGTTTTTGCGGCAATTCAAGTCAATCTGCAGCACTCTGCTGATAAGACATTGCTTTCGATCCCCGGAGGTCGGAATCTGACAGGATCAGATCTAGATGCTGAGTCAGCAATCCTGTCGTCGGCGCTCATTGATCTTGGGCTGGAACCGGGAGATCGGGTTTCTGTTCAGATTGATAAAGGCTGGATGAATGTTGTTTTGTATCTTGCTGTTTTACGCTGTGGTGCGGTGTATCTTCCTTTAAATTCGGCTTATACGAATAGTGAAATTGAATATTTCTTGACGGATGCAGAGTCAAAGATTCATGTGTGTGTCACCGATCGGCTGAGTCATATTGAGTCTCTCAAGGAGTCGATACCAGGTTTACAGGTCTTGACTCTCGATGGTGAGACTGGAACGTTGGTCGATGCATTTGAAAGCGCAAAGGCAACTGGTCAGTCGTTCACCAACGTTGTCGCCAGAGCTTTCGACGATTTGGCTTCCATCATTTATACATCAGGGACCACGGGTAAACCCAAGGGTGCCATGATCACCCACAGTAATTTGGTGGCTAATGCAGAGATGTTAACTGAGGCCTGGGGCTATGGTTCTGATGATGTCTTGTTACATTCGTTGCCGTTATTCCATGTGCATGGTCTGTTTGTGGCGTTGAATTTAGCGCTCATGAATGGTGGACCAGTGATCATGTTGCCGAAGTTTGATCCTGAGATAGTTTTGGAAGCGATGCCCGATGCGACAGTGATGATGGGTGTGCCGACCTATTATACGCGTTTACTTGCTAATCCACGTTTTGATGGTGCGGTAAGTGGTCATATGCGCCTTTTCATTTCAGGGTCGGCTCCGTTACTTGTTGAAACCTCGGATGAGTTTTTCGGCCGGATAGGGCAGCGGATTCTCGAGCGCTATGGCATGACCGAGACTGGCATGAGTTGTTCAAATCCCTTGAAGGGCGACCGCCGCGCAGGCTCTGTTGGTCCACCACTGCCGGGCGTCGAGGTTCGGATTATTGCTGAAGATGGAAGTCTCTTACCGCACGGCGAGATTGGTTCGCTCGAGGTTAAGGGTGATCATGTCTTTAAAGGGTATTGGAAACTTCCTGAGAAGACCGCGGCTGAATTTAAAGGTGACTGGTTCATCACTGGCGATATGGCGACGCTCTCCGATGATGGATATGTTTCGATTGTTGGACGCGGAAAAGACCTCATCATCTCGGGTGGATTAAATATCTATCCGAAAGAAATCGAGGACGTCCTAAACGATCAAGATGGTGTTATCGAGAGTGCCGTTGTCGGTGTTCCTCATCCAGATTTTGGAGAGGGTATTGTTGCGATTTTGGTTGGGGAATCCCAGCTTGACACGGACGCACTTCAAGCGGCATGCCGAGAAAAGTTAGCTGGATTTAAATTACCGAGACGATGGGTTCAGCTCGGTGTTCTCCCACGTAACACCATGGGGAAAGTACAGAAGAATCGGTTGAGGGACGACTATCGAGACAGTTTTTCATAGCGAGTGTTGAGCCGGCAAAAGCCGGCTCTTTTTTATGGTCTGAGGTAGACAAAACCCTCTTGTTGAAGCTTCCCAATCTCAGCAACTCCGGAAGGTACAATGTCGGATTGTTCTGCAAAATGCAGGTCTTCGAGCGCAATTTTTCGGCCCTTCAATGTATTTGCGCAGATGTTGAATTTGACCCCGTGGCTTCTTAGCGAATCGATCCGATTGGCTGCATCGGTACTCTCTTGGGAGACTTTTCTCAGTAATTCAACTCCATTTCCGTGGAGTACGAATCGGAGTTAGTGATTTCCTTCGCCAAGCGCATTGATATGGTTCTGTGCATTGCGCATCGCTCCAATGGATCATTTGACGTCAAAATAATTGACGTGATAAACCACTTTTTGTTTGGCATAAGGAGTGTTTGCAGCAATCCAGCCAGACAGGAGCAAGGATAGTGCCGCGATCGATGTTAGGAGGGTTTTTCTCACGCCCTTTCTTCCTCTCGTTGTTGGTTCGTGGAATCAATGAACTCGGTATTTCGGTCAGTTTCAACTTTGAATTTCTACCTAGCAAATAACCGATTTGCATAAGGTAGAAATCCTTCGGGTTGTCGGTTGTTTACTCGTCCAAAAACGATCGTAGGTGATCTGAGCGACTTGGATGTCTGAGTTTACGAAGTGCTTTTGCTTCAATCTGACGAATCCGCTCACGCGTGACGTCGAACTGTTTACCGACCTCTTCCAATGTATGGTCAGTATTCATATCAATCCCGAAACGCATGCGAAGGACTTTCGCCTCCCGTGCCGTAAGACTTGCAAGAACTTGTCGGGTTGATTCGGTTAACCCTTCGACAGTGGCAGAATCAACCGGTGATGAGATTGTTGTATCCTCGATGAAATCGCCGAGTGAGCTGTCTTCATCGTCACCGATGGGTGTCTCCATTGAAATTGGTTCTTTTGCGATTTTTAATACCTTTCGAACTTTATCTTCAGGCATTTCCATCCGCTCACCCAACTCTTCCGGAGTGGGTTCCCGTCCCATCTCTTGGAGCATCTGACGACTGATACGATTGAGTTTATTGATTGTCTCGATCATGTGGACCGGAATACGAATGGTACGAGCTTGGTCAGCGATCGAGCGAGTAATCGCTTGGCGTATCCACCAAGTGGCGTAGGTTGAAAACTTGTATCCGCGTCGATATTCGAATTTATCAACTGCTTTCATCAGGCCAATGTTGCCTTCTTGGATCAGATCCAAAAATTGGAGGCCGCGATTGGTATATTTCTTAGCAATTGAAATCACGAGACGTAGGTTCGCTTCAACCATATCTTTCTTGGCTCGACGCGCCTTCGCTTCGCCCATTGATAAACGACGATTGACTTCGCGTAACTCTGGAATGGTGACACCCACCCCTTCAGCGATGGACTGTAGCCGAGCTTGGCAACGTTGCACGTCTGGAATTACTGCTTCGAGTTTTTCAGATTTCTTCTTCTTGGCAACGCCTGGGATCCATTCAAAATTGGTCTCGTTGCCGTGCCATTCTTTAATAAAGACTTTCCGGTCGAGCTTCCCTTGCTTGGTACATAGCCGTAAGATTTCCCGCTCTTGATTTCGGATTGAGTCGAGCACAGTCCGAAATTCGATGCAGAGTTCGTCAAACAGTCGAGGTGTAAGCTTCAGCGATGAGAACACACCTCCAATTGCATTAAGCGCGTCTTTGGATTCTTTCGAATCCCGCCCTTTTTTTGCAATCACTTTTTCGGCTTTTGCGAGGTTTACCCGGAGTGCTTGAAAGCGCGCCCTCACTTCTTCAGGGTCGGGGCCCGTATCTCCCTCTTCCTCATCACTATCGTCTGAGTCATCGTCATCATCGTCTGAATCTGAGTCGTCGAAGTCTTGATCACTCACTTCTTCGGTCGAAGCGGCTTCAACAGGCTCTTCATCTGCCGGATCTGGATCCAAGAAACCGGCGAGTAGATCAGACATGCGCCCTTCTTCTGACTGAATTCGGTCGTAGATTGCAAGCACTGATTCAATAATGCCAGGGTAGTAGGCCATGGCTTGCATGACTTCACGGATACCTTCTTCAATCCGTTTAGCAATTACGATCTCGCCTTCGCGTGTGAGGAGCTCAACCGTACCCATTTCACGCATGTACATACGGACTGGATCCGTTGTACGACCCACATCATTTTCCACAGAAGCAAGCGCAGCCGCTGCTTCTTCAGCAGCCGAATCGTCAGTTGCTGCAGAATTTTCACCGAGGAGTAGTTGATCATCGTCAGGCGCTTCTTCACCAACCGCGATCCCCATATCTCCGATCATACGAATGATGTCTTCAACCTGATCAGGATCTGCAATTTCCTCGGGGAGGTGATCATTTACCTCAGCGTAGGTGAGGTATCCTTGTTCCTTACCCTTCGCAATCAACTCTTTGAGACGCGATTGACGTTGCTCGGTTTGCGTAAGTTCCTGATCTAACGGTTTTTCTGCCATGAACTGACCTAAGAAATGTGTTGTAAAAAAGGCCGCAGATTATACACGGATTCCGCAGTAATTTTAATTACTTTTTATGCGCTGTGATTGCCTGATGCAAGTCTTCAGTAGAAATTTTCCCGCGCTTCGCATCTTCTGCCAAAAGCTTCATCGACTCTGTCACCAACTGTTTCTTGAGTTGATTGAGGCCATCATTGAATTCTGCTTCATAAGCGCTTTGACTGAAGAGTGCTTCATGATTCAGCAATTTTGACAGTAATCGACCGAGTTCTGTTCCGCTGAAGTGCCCCATTAACCTTGCGGTTGTCGGTTTATCGCTTCGGATGATCCAATCGAAAACTTGAGTCAGCGGATGAATATTCACCAGGCGACTGCGTTCAGGGATGGGGACCGGCTTAGTCAAGAGCATCGGATTTTGTAACACAAGCCACAGCAATCGATTTGCAAGTGGTTCTGGTTTATTAGGATCTGGAAATTGGATTTTCGGCAGTACTTCAATTGGAGTGTCCATCTCCATTGGCGGTTCAAGGTGATCCGCAAAATCCTCGTGTTGTTCGTCTTCGTTGTGTCTCAATGATTCAAAGCTCATCATTTCGGCATCGATCTTCGTCGTCGTTTCCGAAGTCGGCATTTCGCCCGGTTGTGCGTCCACACGAGCCGGTTCGATCTGAAGATCTTGCAATCGTGTATCGAGATCTATCCGACGAGTCCCAGACAGTTCACTTAACGAATCGAGCATCAGTGAGCGATATATACTCGTTGGAATCTTTGCAATTTTTGGTAATGTGAGTGCGGTGAGTCGAGCGCGTCCATCGATTTTTGTCATATCGACTTCATCGGCGATTAAGCCCATCAGCGCCTCGGATGCAGGAAGTGCTTCGTTTAATCGACTTAGAAAGGCATCGGTTCCTTCATGACGTACCAGTGAATCAGGATCATGACCGTCGGGTAAAAATAGAAATCGAATACTGAATTCGTCACTTAAAAAGGGGAGCATCGTATCCAACGCACGTTTTGCCGCGGTGCGGCCCGCTTGATCTCCATCAAAGCAGACTATGACTTGCGCCGTTTGCCGACTGAGTCGATCGAGATGTTGGCCTGTCAACGCAGTTCCGAGTGTTGCGACGGCAAAATCGATCCCGAATTGTGCCAGTGCAACCACGTCCATGTAGCCTTCAACAACCAATACACGGTCCAACGAGCGGCAGGCCTGACGCGCCTCGTAGAGACCGTACAGTGTGTCGCTTTTATGAAATAGTTTTGTCTCAGGGCTATTCAGATATTTGGGCTTACTCTCGTCAAGAACACGACCCCCGAATGCGATGGTCCGCCCCCGGATGTCCCGAATTGGGAACATCACCCGCTCTCGAAACCGATCGTAGTCTCGCCCCTGTGAATTCACAACGGTAAGACCTGCGTCAAGTAGATGCTTTTTTGTTTGCGTTTCAGTACCGAGTTGATCGAACAAAAAACGCCATCCGCCTGGCGCGTATCCGAGACCGAATCGGTGGGCAATGAGTCCTGTCAGGCCACGACCTTTCAAATAATTGACTGCGCGCTCTCGATTCGGATTGGACTTCAAGGCCTTTCTGAATGCTTGATCCGCTTGTTCTATAATCGCGTAGAGCGCTTTACGCTGTCCGGATTCGGGGTCGGCCGCTTCTGTTGGAACTTCGAGGCCTGCCAGTGACGCTAAGCTTTCAATCGCGCTAATAAAATCGACCTTGTCATATTCCATCACAAAACTAATCAGTCCGCCTGAAGCGCCGCAGCCGAAGCAGTGATACACCTGTTTATCGGGGCTCACTGAAAACGAAGGAGATGAGTCATCATGGAAGGGGCAGCGGCCGTGATACTCACGGCCTGACTTTTTCAGCGTTACACGAGTGCTGATCACATCGACGATGTTGACGCGATCGTTCAGCGTTTCTATAAATGAATCAGGGATTCGTCCAGCCACTTGACATCCGACAGTTGAGATCAGTGTTAAGAGTGTATCCGAATTTTAGAGATCGGATTTAGCTGAGGCGCTCTTTGACCAGTTGACTGATCACTTGCATGTCAGCGCGCCCCTGGACCTTGGATTTTAATTGCCCCATCACTTGCCCCATGCCTTGGGGACCAGATGCGCCAGTTGTGGCAATTGTCTCATCGATAAGCGATGTGATTTCGTTCTCAGAGAGCTGTGCGGGGAGGAATTCTTTAAGAACTTCAACTTCCGCCAATTCATTGTCGGCAAGATCCTGGCGCCCACCATCAACGAATTGGTTGGCTGCATCACGGCGTTGCTTTGACATTTTATCGATGATGGCGAGACAACGCGCGTCGTCGACATCCATTCGTTCATCCACTTCAACGCGTTTGATCTCAGCGAGTGCCATCCGAATGACACCGAGACGAAATTTTTCTTTCGCCCGCATGGCATTTTTCATGGCTTCAGTGAGAGTGTTCTTGAGTGGACTCATGCAAATGCCTCAGTGATTAATAGAGACGTTCAAATTTTTTGGTTTCGCGAGATACCTTCTTCAAATGACGCTTGACAGCCGCAGCAGCTGCGCGCTTGCGAAGGGTTGTTGGCTTTTCGTAGCACTCACGACGACGAACTTCAGAAAGAACGCCGGCTTTTTCGCATGCACGCTTGAAGCGACGAAGTGCGACGTCGAAGGGCTCGTTGTCTTTAATTTTTACCGCAGGCATTAAAATGTACCTATCCTTAAATTAAACTTAGGGTGAATTTGGTATCCCAATTGGGGGTGCCAAATAATACCAGTGCCGAGAGAAAAAGGGAACCAAATGCGTGTCTTAGGGATCGAAACTTCATGTGATGAGACTGGAATCGCGATTTACAGTCAGAGGGACGGGCTGATGGCGCATCGTGTTCATAGTCAAATCGATGTTCACGCGCACTACGGCGGGATTGTTCCAGAGCTTGCTTCACGCGACCACGTTCGTTATCTCCGTCCTCTGGTTGATGAGACCGTTGTCGCTTCAGGCTTGGATTTGGTTGATATTGATGCAGTCGCGTACACGACAGGTCCAGGTCTCCTGGGCGCGTTGTTGGTCGGAGCCACTTTCGGCAAGGCGCTCGCGTTTTCGTTGGATCGACCTGCGCTTGGGATTCATCACATGGAGGGTCACCTCCTTGCACCGTTAATGGAAACTCCTGACCTTCAGATACCCTTTGTCGCTTTGTTGGTCAGTGGTGGGCATTCGCAGCTGATTCTGGTCCGTGGCATTGGTGATTATCAATTGCTGGGAACGACACTTGATGATGCAGCCGGTGAAGCTTTTGATAAAACAGCGAAATTACTCGAACTGGGTTATCCGGGTGGTCCTAAAATCGCGGCTTTGGCTGACCATGGAGATGCAACACGATTTCGTTTTGCGCGTCCGATGACTGACCGGCCAGGATGTGATTTCAGTTTTTCGGGGCTGAAAACGCAAGTGCTGACTGAAGCGCGTCGTTTAGTTAAAACCAATCAACTCGATGAGCAAGCAAAAGCGGATTTGGCCGCTAGTTTCCAACAGGCGGTGGTTGATACTCTCGTAATCAAGTGCGAGCGGGCGATTGCAGAAACAGGAGCTCGAGCGCTTGTGATGTCGGGTGGTGTCAGTGCAAATCGACTATTACGCCAAACGTTAAAGTCGCTTGAATCATCTGGAATTCAAGTGGCATATCCTGCACTTGAATTTTGCACAGACAATGGTGCAATGATTGCCTTTGCTGGCCTAATGCGGTTAAGTCACGGACAGATTGATCCTACACTTGCGATGACGATCCGGCCTCGTTGGCCTTTAAGCGAATTACTGAGGGTGTCGTAATGGATACGATGTATGTTTCAAGACTCCCGCTGCTTTCCTTGGTCGGGGTGTACTTGCATGAAAAAGAAAATCCGCAGCCGTTGTACCTCGACTTGGTCATCACAATTTCACTCTCAGATGCCGCTGAGTCTGATGATCTTGAAGATACGCTTGATTATGGTGCGTTGTGCCATGACATCCAGGCCGCAGCTGCCAGAGAACACTGTAATTTAATCGAAAAACGCTTGACCGATCTTCTGGAAATCGTTTTGTGGGATGACAGAGTAGCCGAAGTGATGGGCAGGCTTTACAAGCCAGGAGCGGTGCCTGGCGCGGAGATTTCGGTCGAAAGAACACTCAAGCGTTCGGTATCAATTGCGTCGCCAAGGGCTTGACCACTCAGCCCTTGTTCGATGAATTGTTCAGCAGAGACCTGCCGAACGCGTTGTCGGATCTCAAACCAGCGTCCGATCGGAACTGTCATTTGACCCGATTGACCAAATTCAACAAGCAACTGGTCAATACCCTCATCGGGCTGGTTCCCTCGTAACCAGCCGAGTCGACCGAATACATGGAGACACTGTGCTGCGTCTTCCAACGTTAAATTTTTGAGCCGGGTTGCCGCCTTTAAAAAAGTCGTGCGTTTATTGGTCAACCGAAACTTTTTCCCATACCGTTCAATGCATTCGACTGTCGGCTGATTCAGAATCATCCATTCTGCTAAACGTGCATCGGTCGATTGGCACAGAAACTGGTTTGGTAGCGTTTCGAGCGCAGGTACAAGCACATCGGTTATTCCGAGATCAGAGAGGTGTTGAAGTCCCAAATGGGGGTGACTCGATGAGAGTGTTTTATCGAGTTCGACGACGATACGTTCGACCGAGAGTTCAACGAGATACGCTGACATCGACTGCATCATTGATCTGGTCTCTGGTGCGATTTGAAATTTAAACGCACCTAGTTGTGCGAGAAAGCGAATACCCCGAAGAACGCGCAATGGGTCCTCTGAGAAAGTGCTAGAAACGTGACGTAATTGGTGTGATTGAAGATCCTTTTCCCCGCCATACGGATCGATCAGCTCGCCGGCCCGAGACACAGCCATGGCATTGATTGTGAAATCGCGGCGTACGAGATCCGTTTCCAGTGTCACAGAGGGATCTGCGTGTACAACAAAACCTGTGTGGCCCTTGTGCGTCTTCCGTTCTGTCCGAGCAAGCGCGATTTCGGTATGGCTTTTCGGGTGCAAAAATACAGGAAAATCCTGTCCGACTTGTTGGAAGCCGAGTTCCAGGAATGTTTCCGGAGTTGTTCCGACCGCGACGAAATCAACGTCTTTTGGAGTCAGTCCAAGTAACGAGTCGCGAACAGCTCCACCAACCACATAAATCTCCAAATAGTCGAGATCCATACCTGTCAGTGGAGCAAAAAGGCGTTCTAAATCAAACACCGGACGCCACCTGAACCAATTGTCGATCATCGAGTCGAATGCCTGTGAGGGTGCCACCCCAAACACAACCTGTATCTAGTGCAATCAGATCAGTATCGTTTCTGCGACCTTTCAGAGTCGCCCAATGACCAAAAATAATCTGTCGATCAATAGTCACCCGCCCGGGTGCATCCATCCATGGACACAAATCGGTTGGTGCGAGTTCGGGTGCATCTTTGCAATTAAAATCAAGTGTCAGCGTGTGGGAATCGACGAAGCGCATTCGTGTACAGGCATTGATTAAAAAGCGTGCCTTTTCGTCATTTGTTTGCGCATCATTGAAGTGCGCAGGCGTATTACCGTAAATTGATCGAAGCGACTCGATCCAGGCATCGCCAGACAATCGTTGATGAACCAGTTGGATCTCTGAGAGCAACGTGTCTCTGTCAAACAGCGGCCAGATACCGGCATGAATCACGATCGCATGATGCTCGGGAAAATCTTTTGCGAGCGGGCATTGGCGGTACCAATTGATCACATCCTCACAGATGACTGAGTCGACAAGTTGCTGGGTTCGGTCTTTCGGTTTCGCTTCGCGAAGCCCTGATGCTACGGCTAAAAAGTTAAGGTCGTGATTACCAAGAACAGCCGAGCACGCATCGTGATGATCCAACACCCATTGCATCACAGCAGCTGAATCTTCCCCACGCGCGATCAAGTCACCGGCGAAAACCATGTGATCATTTTTAGGGTCAAACGATAGGGCAGAGAGCAGTCTCTGAAAAGCGCCCCAACAGCCTTGAACATCGCCCACCACATAGGTGGCCATCAGTGCAATGCTCCTGGGTTTAACAGCGTAAATACCGGGATTTTCGCTTTAAAAATTTCGCCATCTGAGGCGACCATTTCAAAGTAACCTTCCATGGTTCCGATTGCGGTGTCGAGGATTACTCCCGAGGTGTAGGTGAAATCATCGCCTGGAACAATGGTTGGCTGTTCTCCAACCACTCCGTCTCCATGAACCTCTCGAACTCCACCTTCACCATCGGTAATTTTCCAATAACGGTGTAACAGTTGTGCTGGCAATGTCCCATTATTTTCAATCGTCACCGTATAAGTAAAGACAAAGCGCCCATCGGATGGGTTGGATTGGGCCTCGATATAGGTAGCCTGCGCATTGACTTCAACTTGGTATCTTAAATCCTGCATCACAGGTTCCCTTGTCTACGACCCAAATAGTTAGCAAGTTCTACGTAGGTTCCCACAGACAGACGTTCTGGTCGATCGGTTGGGTTAATGCCCAGGATTTCAAATTCTTCTATTTTCAGAAGATCCTTGAGGTTATTTCTCAGCGTCTTACGCCGCTGACTAAATGCCTGACGAACGAGGAGCGCTAGCGTATCCATTGACTTTATTAATGAGCGTTTTTTTCCATCAGGAATAATTCGAATGACACCAGAATTGACTTTTGGCGGTGGTGTGAAGCATTCAGGTGGTACATCAATCAACGATTCAACACACGCAGTCGCCTGTATCATGACGCCTAACCGACCATAGGTTGATTCGCCAGGCACAGCTGCGATCCGATTGACGACTTCCTTTTGGAGCATCACGTGAATATCTTGAATCTGATTGCCGCGATCTAGAAGTTTGAATAGCAAGGGTGTTGAGATGTTATATGGCAGATTACCGACAATCCGCAGGGCATTACCTAACTGAGTGAAGTCCACTTTGAGAACATCTTCGCTGAGAAGCCGGCACCGCTCTGGAGACTGACTGACGAAGCTCGCCAATAGTCCGGGTACTAAATCGCGATCTAACTCGATGAGGGTGAGATCGCATCGAGAGGCGAATAACCCTTCGGTTATTGCCCCATGACCGGGACCGATTTCAACAACAGTGTCTGAAGCAGATGCGTTGACTGACGCCAAAATGGCGTCAACCACGCGACCATCGATCAGAAAGTTCTGACCAAAACGTTTCCGTGCTGATCGGGCAAGTTGTTTGGACACGTTACTTCCTGCAAAAGATCAAGTGTACCTGAGGCAAGGATTGTTTAGGCGATTTGAGCGGTTAACCGATTCGCTTCCCGGATCGCCGCGACCAGACCCCCGGTGCTTGCCAACCCTCTTCCAGCCAGATTCAGTGCAGTCCCATGGTCGACGCTCGTTCGAACGAGCGGGAGTCCGAGGGTGATATTGACCGAATCACCGAATCCTTGATACTTCACCACCGGAAGTCCTTGGTCATGATACATCGCGATATGGCAATCGGCTTGCGCTTGGAGTTCCGGTGTGAATGCTGTATCAGCGGGTAAAGGTCCCTCGAGATGGACATGCGGGTGCTGAACTCGCAACGCTTCAAGAGCAGGCCGAATGATATCAATTTCCTCCCGACCCAGATGACCATCTTCACCCGCATGAGGGTTTAACCCAAGCACGTGGATCCGCGGGGTTGACAGTTGGAATACTTCAGCGAAGGCGTTGATTACGATATTGGTTACCGTTTCGATCCGCTCTCGTGTGATGGCTTTGGGAACCTCAGTCAGGGGCAGGTGGGTGGTCACTAACGCCACGCGACAGTCGGTTGATGCCAACATCATCACCACCTCAGGGAGACCAAAGAAATCTCTTAAGAATTCTGTGTGACCAGTGAACGATTTGAAACCGCCATCGCGGATTGTTGCTTTATTCACGGGACCAGTCACCAGCGCACGGAAGCGCTGCTGTTGTATGCCGGTGAGAGCATGTTCGATCGACAGCAGACAATAGCCAGCGTTTATCGGATCTGAGACACCAGGTTCGTTGGTCGGATCAGGTGCTGCCACTGGATCAATATAGATGACTCCTTGAGTCCGGTTTGGATTGTAGTGATCTGCATCCTCAATACTGACGGGAAGGCCGAGAATATCTGCGCGACGTTTTATGATTTCGGGGTCCGCGATTACTACTCCTTCGAGTTCGCCGTCGATGGCCGCTTGAATACAGAGATCGGGTCCAATACCGCCAGGGTCACCAGGTGTGATGGCAAGTGGTTTCATGACTTTATTTCAACAAACGCATCTGCTCGCACTTGGCGAAGCCAAGAGTCGAGTTCTTGTGAGAACTTACGCTCAGTCAAAATCTGACGGGCGCGGTTTTTCATCTGTTCCTCAGAGATGTCAGATTCACGCGTCTCGAGGACCTCGATCAAATGAAAGCCGAAACGGCTTCGAGTCACTTCACTGAGTGTATTGAGAGGCTGTTCTGTCATCACGCTCGCAAAACCAGGTACCAATTGATCCGCTCGAACCCATCCGAGATCCCCGCCTTTCGCTGCACTCAATGGATCCTCAGAAAATCGTCGAGCGAGTTCCGCAAAATCACCGCTATTCAGTAATTCACGACGAACGTTTTGTGCAAGCGCTTCCGCTTTTTCTGGCGATCGAACCGCATCAGGTTTGATCAGAATATGGCGTGCACGATATTCGGTGATGACAACTGACTGGTCGCCACGGCGATCGCGGACAGCGATCAAGTGAAAACCACCTGGTGATCGGATTGGCCCAATCAATGTATTTTTTTTCGCGTCTGCCAAAGCGTCGGCAAACACAGGATTCAGTTCGAGAATATTTCTCCACCCGAGGTCTCCACCTTGACTCGCCTCTGGAGCATCCGAATGACGGATTGCCATCTGTCCAAACGGAGCGCCTTTGAGTAGCGCATCACGGATTTGTACCGCTTTTTGTTCTGCTTGCGGAATTAACTCAGGACTCGGACGGTTAGGGAGCCCGACTACGATTTGACTCAAACGGAGTTCAGGTGCAGTACTGATCTGTCCACCGGTTGTCTCCATAAACCTTTCAAGCTCTGAGTCGCTGATCCGAATTCGACTGCGGACTTCGCGATCGCGAATCGCGCTAATCAACAACTCGCGACGAATCTGCTCTCGAAACACAACGAAGCTCTTCCTTTCAGCCTCGACCGCATTTTTCAACCCGAGTAAATCAGTGTCTCGATTCTTGGCAATCTGCAACAGCGTTTCGTTGACGCGAGCATCATCAATTTGTAGTCCACGGCGTTTAGCGACTTCAACTTGTGCTTGCTCCAAAATTAACCGCTCGAGTACCTGTTGATGCAGTTCATCCGTCATCTCGATGGTATTGCCCCGCGCCTCAGCTTGAGTCTGAAGCTCATTCAGTCGTGTCTCGATATCACTCGAAAGAACGACACCGGAGTCAACCACAGCGACAATTTTGTCGATCACTCGCGCTTTAGCAATCCCCAGCAGGCTGCTCAACACGAGAGCGGAGAGTGCGTACTTAATACCGAGCTTCAGAGAGTTCATAACCTTCCAATAACCGTTCCATAATTGAGGAAGCCCCACGACCTAAGACGCCGAGTCCTTTGAGTTCAAGTTGTAGTTTCACCGAGTGTCCACCGTCCGTCGAGTTGACTTGGTCTCGCTCATAGGCGTGTACTGCTGCGGCGCGCCAACAGCAGCTTTCGTATTCAACTCCAACCACCTGATTGACGCGTTCTTTGGTGTTTGGTTCCCACTGCAGGCCTGCCAGAAAACGCCATTGTTGGCTGAGCTGATTCGAAACATACAGATCGGTTCGAGTCGCTACATCATTATCCCAAACGATACGGTGTGTGACGTAATCTGTGTCAGAAGTCCGATATTTCAACTCATTGGTTGCTGTGTCCATGGTTTCGCTATCAGCGACAGAAGTGAAACGCGTGTTCCATTTAATTGACTCAGCCAGGCGTACGCTTGATTTGACTACCAAAGGTCCTTGTTCAGTGATTTCTGGACTCCCTGAAAGGGTAATCCCACGATCTTGAAGGAACAGTGTTCGTCCCGCAGTTACGCGGTATGTTTCTATGCCATCACTGTTAACTCCCCGGGACGTAAGCGAGAGAGCCATCTCTCGAGTATCACCGACGAAGTCGCCTCCAGAGATTGGATTATCTAAGAAAATTTGACTGACTGTATCTGATTCGTTTGCGGTATCCGGTGTATCGAATTTGACAACCGTCGGATCTTCATTTGGTTCGCGAATCAACAGCTTCGCGCGGGGAATGATTTCATGCAGTGAACCGTTTTCGCCGAACTTTTCGAAATTGAGGCTTCCATCGAGTGACGCGCCGTAGGTGAAATACGCGTTATCTTGTGTTGATGCGCCGGTGGTTGCCTCCGACCAGCGCGCGAACCCCAGAGCCGCCGGGGTCAGCGAGCCAAATGCACGTGACATGGGATACTCAGCTTTTAAATTTGAAGAGAGACGGCGGCCTTCCGATGGATCTGAACTCGATAGTCCCGTTGTGGTTCGCGTGAATTCAGTGGCATCGCCTGAAGCAAATAGATTCCAATCTTCACCATAATTGGCCCAAGATGCAGTTAATTGCGGTTGACGAGAAAACTTGACTGCCGAGCCCGTTATGGACGGATCAACAACATCAACCCGGTCAATTAGCCATCCAGTGCTCCAGTTGTCTCCACGGACGGTCGCACCGATTGATGATGTCAGTTGTTGCTTGTCGGAGAGATCAGCGAAATTATCGAGATCAGTTTGGTATGTCCGGTCCGATGCGTCTTCGTAAACCGTGTTCCAGATAACGGGTTTCGATGGATCACTGGTTAAGGTGAGCTTTGAAATATGGCGATCTGTTCCTGCGACTTTATCGTCTGGCAATTGCTCTGTTTTTGCTTCAAATAAGCTGAAATCTTCGAACAGATAACGCCCATGCAAGCCAATCGCTGTTCCACGCGCCGTCATGAATCGAGGCCGAATCAGCAAGTCATAGTTGGGTGCGAGTTTCCAATAAAACGGAGTCACGATTTCTGTACCCGACGTTGAGCCGACTGAGTAACTTGGGAACAGAAATCCAGTGAGACGCCGATCATCGAGAGGAAAACCTAAAGCGGGCGTGTAAAACACCGGAATCTCTTTGATGCGCACGATGACATCGTTCGCCCAGCCGCGTCCGGAAGATTGATTCAAATAAATCTGGTCCGCCTGCAAATCCCAGGAGTTGACATCGGGCGCACAGAACGTGATGGTCCCGTTGACTACCCGAATGTCACCATTTGGAGCCCCGAACGCGAATTCTGATTCTCCTCTTAGTCGATTTTGGTGCGTGACGAAGGATGAATTATTTAAGTCAAATGCATTTGTGCGCACGTTAACTGATGCCGTATCACCGATAAGCAACGTGTTTGGTCGCCTGATTTTGACATTCCCCTCGGCGTCACCATCGCCTGTAGAGTTCAAAAATGACACACGATCGGCCTCGAGTTGGAAATCATTTCGGCTAATAAATGCATTACCGTTCAAAATGACTCGGTCGTCGCCATCGTAATCAGTATTTTCCGCTTCTGCGTTTAAATCCTCACTCGCCGACCCTTCGACAAACGGGGGGCTATAGTACCCCTGGCACAGATAGGTTCCAGAGGTATCGACAACCCAATCAGTTGCCGCAGCAGTTTGCTCAGCGCTGCGTGCGATACCGGCACTCATAGCCAGTATGCCGAGTGCGATTGATCGAGATAACGTTGACTGATTCATAGATTCACTTTTAGAACTGAAACCGGATCATAGTTGAGTCTGATGCATGTTGCCTAGGCCCTAGTGTGCTTGGTTGCCTAAACAATGATATGTTTTCGCACTTTTCGACGGTTTGGATCCGCAGATATGCAAGCTTATCTCTTCGACTTTGATGGCACATTGGTTGACAGTGCGCCCGATCTTACGCGCGCTCTGGATCGGGCTCTTGAACGAGCAGGACTAGCGGGTGTTGGGCTCGAACTCGGGACGCAAATGGTTGGTCATGGTGCTGGCGCTCTGGTTGAGCAAGCGGTGAGGCATGTCACGAACGATGACAGCTTCACTATGAAATCACCCTTGTGCCGCCTGCTTCTGTCGGTGTTTCTGGAAGAATACGAGCCAATTTGCGCTGAAACGTCGGTGTTATATTCAGGTGCAACAGAGGTCATCGAGACACTCAAGGCCGAAGGAAAGCAAGTCGGTCTGGTTACCAATAAGCCGCGGCGCTTTGTGGAATTGATGTTGCCTGCTTTTGGTTTGCAAGATGCGTTTGACAGCATTGTCGCAGGCGATGACTTGCCGACGAAAAAGCCAGAACCTGATATGGTACATCGCGCGCTGACTGATTTAGGCAGAACTCCGCACGAAGCCTGCCTCGTTGGTGATAGCAAAGCAGACTTGGGAGCAGCCAAGGCGGCGGGAGTCACCGCAATCCTGGTCAGTTTTGGATACGCTGGAGATTTAGATGTTTATCACTGCGGCGCAGATCGTGTGATCCAAGATTTGATGGAATTAATCATTAATGACACCTGAACAATTTGATCGGTATCGAAATCTGGATCTCACCCGTGTTCCTGTCGCTGTGAAACGGCTTGCGGATATGGAAACTCCATTATCGTGTTATCTGAAACTCGCTGATCGTCCATGGTCGTACTTGCTGGAATCAGTCACTGGAGGCGAGACCTGGGGTCGTTATTCATGTATCGGTCTTCCGTCGCGTGAGCGGATTGAAGTCCACGGACCCCGAATCACTCGGTTCGAGCGCGATGAAGTCGTCGAAATTATCGAGTCAGAAGATCCTTTGATTTGGATCTCCGATTATCAAGTCCGATTAGGAGAAACTCCATCTTGGGTTGTTAAAGAGCTCGATTTACCGAAATTTACAGGTGGTCTCGTTGGCTATTTCGGCTATGACACGATTCAATACGTCGAGCCGCGAGTTGCAAAAACGCTCCCTGACAACGATCCGATCGGCTCTCCTGACATTATTTTGATGCGGTCTGATGACGTTGTCGTATTTGATAACTTGTCGGGGATGCTGACGCTGATCACACACGCGAATCCACAGGAAGCAGGCGCTTACGAGACAGCATGTGAACGGTTAGACGATATGTTGGATGACCTCGCATCCGCCATGGATCCATCCGCTTTTTATCCCACTGAACATGAACCCATTACTGAGGCTGATTATCAATACAGCTTAGAAAAAGATGCGTTTAAAACTGCAGTAAAAGATGTCAAGGAGTACATCGAAGCTGGAGACGTGATGCAGACGGTTCTGAGCCAGCGAATTTCTGTCCCATACGCCGAGAGTCCTTTATCCCTCTATCGTGCACTACGGGTCTTAAATCCTTCGCCGTATATGTACTTCCTTAATCTGGATGACACGCACATTGTCGGCTCATCGCCAGAGATACTCGCGCGCTTGGAGGATGGCCATGTGTCAGTGCGTCCAATCGCAGGCACCCGGCCACGTGGGAAAACACAAGAAGAAGATGTGGCGCTTGAAAATGAGTTATTGGCAGATCCTAAAGAGATCAGTGAGCATTTAATGTTGATCGACTTAGGCCGTAATGATGTTGGGCGTGTCGCTGAGATTGGTTCTGTGGAATTGACAGATAATATGGTTGTCGAACGCTATTCACATGTCATGCATATCGTCAGCCATGTCGAAGGTAAAGTTCGCTCTGATGTGAGTGCGTTGGACGTGTTAAAAGCGTGTTTACCGGCTGGAACGTTATCAGGCGCGCCCAAGGTGCGTGCCATGGAATTAATCAATCAGTTTGAGCCTGTTCGACGAGGAATCTATGGTGGAGCCGTTGGCTATCTTGGTTGGTCAGGCAATATGGATACAGCGATTGCAATCCGTACTGCTGTGATTAAGGGTGGCGTAATGCATATTCAAGCGGGCGCTGGGCTGGTTGCCGATTCAGTTCCGCAATCTGAGTGGGCCGAAACATTAAATAAGGGTCGAGCGGTGATTCGGGCGGCAAACGCTGCATTAACAGGATTCAAGGACCTGAAAGGTCCAATGGTACGGAGCTAGACGATGTTATTAATGATCGATAATTACGATAGCTTCACCTATAACCTAGTGCAGTACTTCGGAGAGCTCGGTGAGACGGTCACAACTATCCGCAATGATCAGGCCACCTTAGATGAGTTAATTGCACTGAAACCGGACCATGTTGTGGTTAGTCCGGGTCCATGTGATCCCGACCAGGCTGGAATCAGCTTACAAGTAATTGAACACTTTTCAGGAAAGGCCCCATTACTTGGTGTGTGTTTGGGGCACCAAGCCATTGGGCAAGCATTTGGGGGTACGATCATCCGCGCTCCAATGGTGATGCACGGCAAAACCAGTTCGATTCATCACGATGGGCAGGGTGTATTATTGGGCCTGAATCAGCCTCTGGTTCAGACACGGTATCATTCCTTAGTCATTGATCCGGCGACCGTACCTGATTGCCTCGAGATCACGGCTTGGAGTCATGATGGATCGGATGAACCCGAAGCGATCATGGGTGTGCGTCACAAACAATTGACGGTTGAGGGTGTACAGTTCCACCCTGAATCTATTGCAAGTCACCAGGGCCATGAGTTGCTACGTAATTTTCTGGCAGTAAGAGGGGGAGAGTGGTCATGACCATTCAAGAGGCGATCGCCACGGTATGCGCAAAGCATGATCTTCATTCTGAGGAGATGATTGCCGTGATGCGGTCGATCATGACGGGCGAAGCCACGGACGCTCAGATTGGGGCGTTGCTAATGGGTCTCCGAATGAAAAGCGAGACGATCGACGAAATCGTCGGCGCAGCGAGTGTCATGCGTGAACTCTCCCAAAAGGTCGATGTCCCCAGCGAATTTTTGGTTGATACCTGTGGAACGGGCGGAGATGGCGCAAACATTTTTAATGTATCAACGGCATCCGCATTTGTGGTCGCTGCTGCCGGTGGGCGAGTTGCGAAGCATGGTAACCGTTCTGTTTCTTCGAAGTCAGGATCAGCAGATGTTCTTGAGGCTGCTGGTGTTCGCCTAGACCTTGATGCCAGCCAAGTCAAAACCTGTATTGAGACACTAGGCCTTGGGTTTATGTTTGCACCAGCTCACCATGCAGCAATGCGTCACGCGATTGGTCCACGCAAAGAGCTCGCGATGCGAACGATCTTCAATGTGCTCGGACCGTTGACCAATCCAGCCGGTGCGCCGAACCAAGTACTCGGTGTGTTTGATGAAATGCTGTTAACACCCTTAGCAGAAGTTTTACATCGACTAGGATCTCGCCATGTGTTAGTAGTCCGATCAGAGGATGGGCTCGATGAGTTGAGTGTCTCAGCAGCCAGCCGGGTTGCTGAATTAAAGGACGGGCGCATTCGCGAGTATCGGATCAAACCACAAGACTTTGACCTCGAGTTAAGCGATCGCGACGAGTTGATTGTTGAGACCGCTGAACAGTCACTTGAGATGATCAAAATGGCATTAGTGGCTGATGATCATCCCGCGTCAGATATCGTGGCCTTAAATGCAGGCGCAGCAATTTATACGGCAGGTTGTGCGCATTCGCTTGAGGATGGCGTTGAGGCGGCCTGGGAAGTGATGGAGTCTGGCGAGGCCATGCAAAAATTTGAGGCGCTCGCGCGTCTTACGCAAGAATTAAAGGGTGAATAATCCATGAGTTGTTCGACAACAATTTTAGATCGGATTATTGCCAGAAAGCGTCAGGAGGTTTCTGATCGGCAGGCACAACGATCGATTCAAGATCTCGAAAGCATGCTAGCCGATCAGGATGCAACGCGCGGATTTACTGATCGACTGGTCAAACAGACGATGGCTGAAAAATCTGCGGTGATTGCGGAAATTAAACGTGCTTCGCCATCGAAGGGTTTATTAAGAGCTGACTTTCAGCCGGCGCTTCATGCGCAACAATATGAAACAGCAGGAGCATCTTGTTTATCCATTCTGACTGACCAAGACTTTTTTCAGGGGTCTGATGATGATTTGCAGGCGGCACGGGGCGCATGCAATCTCCCAGTGATCCGAAAGGATTTTATGGTTGATCCTTACCAGATCATTGAATCGCGAGCCTTGGGCGCGGACTGTATTTTATTAATCGTCGCTGCGCTCGGGGATACCGACTTAAAGCCCTTGCACGAAGCCGCATTGTCTGTCGGTCTCGATGTATTGATTGAGGTGCACGACGAACGTGAACTTGAGCGTGCGCTTGCACTGGATAATCGGCTCATCGGTATCAATAATCGAAACTTGCATACATTTGAAACCAGGCTTGAAGTTACACTGGATCTGTTGCGACTTATTCCAGATGACCGATTAATCATCACCGAATCGGGAATATTACAGGCGAAAGACGTCGAATTGATGCATGCGCACGGTATTTATGGATTCCTGGTCGGTGAGGCCTTCATGCGACAGCCTGACCCAGGTGTTGCTCTGACCGGATTGTTTCAGGACCTTTAGTCATGTGGTGGCTGATTGCTGTTGGGATTGTCGTCGTTGCAGGCCTTGGGTGGTATGCTTGGTCGCTGACGCGTCAGGTCAAAACGCTCGAGCATCAACGAGCACAAGCACGACAAGATGCATTGTTGGGTATACACATTTTGATCGATTCTTATCTGACAGATCAGGTTGACCGTTCCGAATGCTTGTTACGGATTCGGGTACTACTCGATGCGCATCAGGAAAACTGGCTTTCCACTCTCGAATTGACTCGGTTTGATGAAGTGAGCGGAGCCATTCTCGCAATGCCTTTTGGGGAAGCGCGACAACAAATAGACGCAACATTTCGAAAAGAGCATGATGCGGCGCGACGCCAGTTATTACAAATTCATGAGGCGGAGCTCGCGGCTGAGCTTAAGCGCTTAAAGGAGTGGGTTAATCAATGAAATCACGTGTTGCTTGGCATCAAGAAGTATCTTTTGTGGCGGAGAGTGGCTCTGGGCATGCGATGGTTGTCGATGGAGCGCCAGAGCATGGCGGACGCAATATTGGGCCTCGGCCAATGGAACTCATCTTGATGGGACTCGGGGGTTGCGCGAGTTTTGATGTCATTACAATTTTGAAGAAGCAGCGGCAAAACATTACTTCATGCGAGTGTTTTCTAGAGGCTAAACGTGCAGACACAGTGCCTTCTGTATTTACGAAAATCACGATGGACTTTCAGGTATCTGGCGACAACTTAGATCAGGGGAAAGTCGAGCGGGCCGTCGCTCTCTCTGCAGAAAAATATTGTTCTGCATCAAAAATGCTTGAAGATGCGGGCATTGAACTGAGCCACCGGGTGACATTACTGTCCTAGTGGTCAACACGGAAAGACTCAGCATCTGTTGTTTGGCCAATCGCATTTGATGGTCTTCAAATTGTCATCATTGACCTGAAAACTGCGCTCTTGATTAAGGAGCGCGCAATGGATTTACGTCGTAGCTGTCTCGTCATTGATGACGATAAGATCGCTTTAAAACTCGCAGCCAGTTTCTGTCATGAACTCGGCCTGAAAGTGTATATCGCAGACACGCCGAGAGAAGCAGTAGTTGAGTTGAAACGTCGGCGATACGAATTGCTGGTGGTTGACCACCATGTTCATGGGATTTCGGGTTGCGAGATTCTTGATCACTTAAGATCACATGTTCGCGGCGCAAATATCGTCGTTTTTAACGAGTGACACTTCAGAAGCGACTCGGGCTCTCTATGAAGCGCGAGGAGCAATGGAATTTTTGTACAAACCACTCTCAAAGCCTGCGATGCATTTCAAGCTGAAAATGTTACTTGACCGGGTGAGCTGATGGATCAATAAGTCATTTGGGACAGTAATCTGTATCAGGAGAATTTTTCTGGCTTTTTTCCAATTGAACAGATCGAACTATGGACTACTCTGGCGCAAACGACCTCGGCAACTCGAGCGATGCTGCCAAGCGCGCCTCGGTCGGAAAGGTCAGAGGCAGCACATCAATTGGTTTCCGCGTTGGGTTGCCTCGGGCTGACTGAGGCCAGCTTATTTTTTAAAATCATTGAGCACCAGAATAGTGATGTACTTCATCCGTCCATTGCGTTGTCCGTACTGAATCAATTGGCTTGCTTTGTCGATGATCAAATCATCAGAATAGCCGGCAAATAAGCGTTCTTGATCACCGGTCAATAGGTCAACGACCTACGGTGTGATCATCTACCCGATTATCTATCTATTGATCGATATGGTGACGATTATGCGGTTTGGTCACATTTCGGCTCAGGTGTTTGTACTTTTGAGCGCACGTCTAGCCGTCGCTGTGCTAGTGATGGCAGCTGTCAGCCAGTATATCGCATTATCCAATCAGCGCCTTTGATTAGAGGCGTTCTGCGGTTGTTGTCATGAGTTTTGCACCTTCCCACATGAGCCGTTGGACCGGCTTCGGGAGTTCTTCACCACCCTGACTCAGTGCCTCCTCGCCATGTCGAATTTCATCTTCAAGCATGCGATTGAGAATTTGTCGGGACGCGTGATCACTCTCTGGAAGTCGCTTGAGATGCTCCTTTAGGTGACGTTCAACGTTGTTTTCAGTTGCGTGGACAAAACCGAGCGAGATTTTGTCTGAAATGAGTGCTGCACCAGCCCCGAGGGCAAATGAGGCCGTATACCATACAGGGTCGAGTAGACTCGGTTTGGCGCCGAGTTCGTCCAGCCGTTCCCGACACCACGCCAGATGGTCAAGCTCTTCGGCGGCAGCCTGGGTCAATGCCTCGGCTGTCTCTGGATTTGATGCAAATACAGCCTGACCGTTGTACAGACCTTGTGCACAGATCTCACCGGTATGATTCACTCGCATGAGTCCTCCGGAGAGCTTGATTTCATGCTCAGTCATTGGATCATCAAGGGCACCCCGTCCAGGTGATGGATTGTGTGCCTCAGGTTTGACTCGAGTCACGGTTCTTAATAGCCCGTCAAACCCGTGTATGAAACGATCAACAGTATTCAACGCTGAACTCCTAAATGCATACCGAATGACTGACCTAGATCGCGTACTTCGCGAATCATTCGCTCTGAATCATCGAGGCGTAGCACGTGTGTTGAGGCCAGTTCTTCCTCGTCAAGCTGCGCGTCTTTTGCACTGTCTTCGTCAGTCAATATTCCAAACAAGAGGCCGTGTGACTCCGCGAGGCGTAGAAACCGCTCACGATCATCAGGATGTTCGAAGCTACCTGAGACAACAACTGGGAACCCAGCTCTGAGCGATAACTCAGCTAACTCCACGAGGTGCCGATAGGTCTTGAGCGCAGTGTCTTCTTGATCGCCGTAGAGCCTTTGCCGCTCGAGATCAGAGCGAAGGCGGATCATTCCAAAATCGTCGATCAGCTGGTGGGTCAGTGACTGGCGGATATCAATATCAAGACCGAGCGTAATCAGTAACACGCGCGGTCGTATCATCGTCGCACGCTCTGCCATTACCGCATAACGCCGATAGCGAGTGAACGGCGAGGTATCAGTTTCTGTCGGAAGAATCGGTGCGTTCAATCCCAATAGACACTCTTTTGCACGAACCATCGCGCGATAGGCCTGATATCCTTGATAGACCCATAGAGCATGATAATCACCCGTTAATTCTAGATATCGATTCAGTAAGTGCCAGGCTGACGCGAAATCATCACGGGCCTCTAAATCTACGGTTAGAAATGCAATCTCACTAATCACATCAATCCAGCGAAATTCGGCACGATATTCAATACAGTCAAATAAACGCATTTCACTGGATTCAGTCTCGACGACATTGCCCAGATGTAAATCGCCATGGCACTCGCGGATCATGCCCAAATCCTTGCGCTCTGCGAATCGAGGCCATAATCGTCTGAGGTACTCGTGAGCCCAGGCTTCAAGTTGTAATAGTTGGGCGAGATCTTTCGCTTCTGTCAGGTGCGGCCTGACTTGATCAAAATTGAGTTGTGCGGGGACATAGAGCGAGTTTGGTTCCCCGAAAGGCATTTCGATGCCAGAGATCGGCGCACTTGAGTGAAAGTCGAAAACTGATTGGCAAAGCTTTTCCAATCGGTCGTGATTCAGTTGTTTGCGATCGTGAATTTGATCCAGCGTTTGATTCGGATCAAATTGGCGCATTTTGACTGCGTATTCAATTGGCTCTCCATCGCCCTGTTCGACCGTCACGCCCGTCTCTGATTGATAGATCCCAACCACATCAAGATACATTTCCTGATAGCTCCGCTGGTTCAAATTGAACTCGCTTTGGCAGAGCGTATGTCGGGCATCAAGTGAACTCGCATCCAAGAAATACAAGTCAATTGGTTTTTTGATTTTATAGGCAAAGTTCCCGGTCAATAAGATCCAAGCGAGGTCTGATTCGATCAGGTCAACCGTTTTGACTTCATGCGAATAGCATGATTTTTGTCGCAATGTATCAATGAGCGTCTCGCTCACCTTTCCCTCCCGGTATACTGCCACTCATGAATCGATGGTGGCCTTTGTTTTTGAAACTGTGTCTCACCC
>CAJWFL010000003.1:0-42193 GCA_913031455.1 uncultured Gammaproteobacteria bacterium | reverse complement strand
TATCCAACTGCGAGGCGCGGATTCTGCAAGAGGGGGTATCTCTTGTCAACTTTGGGTTTTGGAAAATTCCTTGGGTCGATATATGGACACCAGGATTTGCGATTAAAACCTGTCTACCAGGCCAATGCATTTGCTCAAACTGGTCACCAACTCCTGATGCGAAACAACTCTGACCAAAAATAAACACGGGAACATCGGCACCGAGTGTTAACCCGAGCGTTTGCAACTGCTCATCGGTTTGACCCAATGCAAACATTTGATTGAGTGCCACCAATGTTGTGGCCGCGTCTGAGGAGCCACCACCGAGACCACCACCCGAAGGCAGATTTTTTTCAATCAGAATCTCAACACCATACTGAGTGCCCTCAAGCAGTGCGGAGGCTGCCTTGTAAACCAAATTCTCGGTACCCAGCGCCATGGGGTCGCTGAGGATTTGTACGCCAGGTATTTGAGTGATGCGAAAATGAATCGAGTCGCACCAGTCGACGAACTGAAAGCCTGTTTCCAGTAAGTGATAGCCATCATCACGTTGACCAACAACGTGTAGAAAGCGATTGATCTTCGCTGGTGCTGCGGCTTGAAAGCCACCTTCGAGGATTGCCGAGGGTTGGACTACTGAGTGATTGCCTGCCATTCCGTACTGGCCCAGCGAATTTCAATATCACCCCGAGTCGCTGTCAGTCTGCGTGGCACCTCAAACCGATGTGATCCGGACTCGATCGAGACGTTTCCGTTGTAGGCCAGTTGCCATCCATCTTGGGTCAAAACTGTAATCCGGCCTTCACCATCTTTTTCGACTGACTCGAGTGGGAGGTCCGGTGCATCAAGACCTCGGACCCAGTATCGAAGCGCGGCCACTGGCAGGGAAAGATCCATGACTTCCCGAAATAACGTCTCTGCATCCTTGGCAACGGTTTCACGATCGTCGGTTTTCAGTCGAGCTTCGGACTCTGTCATGGTGAGTTGGGCAACAACTGAACCGGTTGGCGACAAAACATCCAACCGTTCCTCGTCTGGATTCAATATCCAGCGAATGCTTCCCGATTCTGTACCCTCTTTCGTCGAAACTGAGAACTTTGCTGTCAAATCCCATTGATTGAGTTGATCGGCAGGTAAAAACGTCAAAATCTCTGAATCATCATCCGATGACCAGGGCATCAATGAGCAGCCTGTCAACGACAGGCCTACCAATAAAATGACAATGAAATGCTTCACGAATTCGTTAACCGTTGTATTGTGTCGCGAATCTTGTCACTTTCTGGGTTGGATTCATAGCCCAGATCCCAAATTTCACGCGCATCTTGTTGTCGACCGAGAAGCCATAGGAGTTCACCATAGTGAGCGGCAATTTCGTGATCTTTGCTCCGCTCCCACGCTTTTTCAAAGTGGGGTACTGCCTCGTCGAGCCGACCGAGCTTCAGTAATACCCAGCCCATGGAATCGAGAATGGCTGCCGACTCTGGCTTTTGTTCGAGCGCTTTCTCAATCAGAACAAATGCTTCCTGATATCGATCGGTTCGATCAGCCAAGGTATACCCGAGCGCATTCATCGCATCGGGATCATTTGGTTTGAGATCGAGAATCTTTCGAAGGTCGGTTTCGGCACCATCAATATTGCCGAGTTGTTCGAATGCCAGTGCACGGGTATATAGTATTTCAACACTCTCGGGTTCTTTCGATAGCGCTTCTGTTAACACGGGGATCGCGCTACTCGCCATATAATTCGCGGTCTGGAATTGCGCTTCAGCTAAGTACAACTGGTGCTTGAAGTCAGGAAATAACAGTCGAGCTTCTGCGAACCAGCGCTGAGCCTGCTCGGGGTTGTTTTTCTGAACCGCAAGGTTGGCGAGTTGCTTCCTCGCTTCGATCACGAGTGCGCCGCGTTCGACTCGCAAAAACCGATCGATCGCCAGATCGATTTGTTGTTTCTGCACAGCAACTTCGCCCAGGTGATAGTAGGCATTCGAGCGATATTGTTCTGATGCGAGAAGCGATTTGAGTCGATTTTCAGCAGCATCGTAGTTATCGGTCTGCATTTCAAGAAGACCAAGCGTCAGTAGATCCTCATAACGGCTTGGGTCGTCATCGATCACCCCACTGAGTAACCGAAGCGCTTGTTCATCGTTCCCTTCAAGACCATGCCAGCGCGCAAGTTGCGCGCGGATGTTCAAATCACTCGCGACATCAGGAAATTGGTCGACAAACTGAATCGCTGCGTCCCGATCTGGAAGTTCCAGACGTGCTCTGAACAACACGACATTCGCAGACGGCTCATTAGCGGCTAACCAAAAGTCTAACCAGTCAGTACCTGATGGTTCGTCCATCCGATTCTTTGCTTCAGACACAACCATTGCCAGAGAGCCGTTACTGAATTGATTTGCAACGCGCGTGAGTACATTCAAAAAGTCATTTTGTTGATCCGCTGGTAGGCCAGCCCAAAAACTTGCAAACCAATGCGCACGATATTCAGGTTCCAATGTGAGTAGCCGCGTCAGCGATGTTTCGAGAATCTCCAGACGACTCTTTTCGGCCGCAAAAATAAGCGAAGCCTCGAGGGCTCCGCGTGATTTTGGATCCACCAGACTCCAGCGTTCGAGTGCCTCTTCGATCTGTTGATCAGTTCCGACTTGTCTTGCTAAGAACGCTGCTCGCTCGGACACTTCGGTATTCATGCTTTGCTGCGAGGCTTTGAGATACAGGTTCAGCGCAGCGTCGGTATTGCCGAGGGCAAGTTCTGCTTCTGCAAGTAAGATCACTCCGGCAGGTGTTTGAATTGCTCGCTTGGGTTCAACAACTGCGGTGCTGGTTGATTCAGAATCCGGTGCTTCAGTGATCAACGTTCCTGGTGGTTGGCATCCGGCAAGCGTGAGACAGACCAAGAGCGCGCAAGCTCTGCTACAATCCGACCACTGTTTTAATTTGGGTTTCATCTGTTTCTAAATGGCTCTTCTAACTCTTGGGCTTAACCATACCACGGCGCCAGTGGAACTGCGTGAGCAGGTCGCATTTGATGTGACCCGCCTGCCTGAAGCGCTTGCTCAACTGACCCAGGAATTTCCCAATGTTCGAGAAGGCGCCATTTTGTCCACTTGTAATCGAACTGAGCTATTTCTAGCAATTGACGGTGACGATGATCCCAATATCGTGGATTGGCTTGCTGGCTTCCATGCCGTCGAGTCCGATGCGCTAGCGCCACACATTTATGCGTTTAAGAACCAGAAAGCTGCACAGCATATGATGCGGGTTGCTTCGGGTCTTGATTCACTAGTTCTCGGTGAACCACAAATTCTCGGTCAATTTAAAGACGCGATCCGTTCAGCGCGAGACGCATCGACATGCGGAACTGAGCTCGAACAAGCGTTTTCAAAAGTCCTGTCAATTGCCAAACGTGTTCGTAATGAGACTGCGATTGGTCGCAATCCAGTATCGGTTGCTTACGCGTCTGTGAATTTAGCCAGTCGGATTTTCTCGGATCTTTCGTCCTGTCAGGTGGTGTTAGTGGGTGCAGGTGAAACCATTCAGCTGGTCGCTGAGCATCTAAATGAACAGGGTGTCCGAGGGATTGATGTGGTGAACAGGACGCTTGCCAATGCTGAAACCTTAGCCGCGTCGATCGATGGTCTTGCGTGGCCGCTGGATTCACTGGCCGAGCGTATACAGCACGCCGATATCGTCATTGTATCCACCGGAGCTCCAATTCCGATTCTTGGTAAGGGCATGGTTGAGCGCGCCCAAAAAGTCAGGCGTCAAAAACCCATGTTTATGGTGGATTTGGCTGTACCTCGAGACGTTGAGCCAGAAGTGAGTGACATTGATTCGGTGTATCTCTACAGCGTGGATGATTTGCAGGCAGTTGTTGACGAGGGGTTTGAGCAGCGTCAAGAGGCGGCGCGTCATGCAGAGACGCTGATCAATGAAGCATTGGATGATTGGCAACGTGAGATACGGGGATATCGCTCGGTCGATACCATCAAGCAACTCAGAGACAGTACGCAGACGCTGTCTGATCAAGAATTGGCGCGTGCGGCCAAAGCGCTAGAATCTGGTAAACCAGCCGACGAGGTCCTGGCACAATTGAGCCGCAACCTAACCAATAAGTTTTTGCATGCCCCAACAGTGGCATTGCGAAGCGCTGCAGAGCAGGGTGATTTATCGCTCATCGAAGCGACACACCGGCTCTTTTCGATCGATGATATTGAGGAGTCGGATTGAAACCATCGTTATTGAGTCGCTTGGATCAATTGGTTGATCGACACGAAGAACTCGCTGCCTTGCTTGCTGATCCAGATGTAATTGGCAATCAAACACAATTTGTTGCCTTCTCTCAGGAATACAGCGAGATTGAACCGGTTGTCCAATTGGTCCAAAAATACCAGGCATTAAGCGCCGATCTGGTCGAATTGGAGAGCTACCTCACCGGCGACGACGCGGATATGAAGGAGCTCGCTGACAGTGAGTTACCCGACACTCGGCAACAGCTCGAGGCTTTGGATGCTGAACTACAAGTCGCTCTGATCCCCAAAGATCCAGCCGACTCTCGGAGCGCATTTGTGGAAATCCGTGCAGGAACCGGTGGCGATGAGGCAGCTCTATTTGCGGGCGATCTTTCTCGGATGTATCTCAAATTTGCCGAAACACAGGGCTGGAAGACAGAAGTGTTGTCTGAGTCAAAGGCTGAGCTCGGAGGGTACAAGGAAGTCGTCATGAAAGTCGCCGGCGATCGAGTCTACGGTCGCTTGAAATTTGAATCTGGCGCGCATCGCGTGCAACGGGTTCCAGCGACAGAATCACAAGGACGCATTCACACATCGGCCTGTACCGTTGCCGTCATGGCTGAAGCAGATCCGATGACTGAGACCACGATCGATACCAAAGATTTGCGGATTGACACCTTTCGGGCCAGTGGAGCCGGTGGTCAGCACGTCAATAAAACGGACTCAGCGATTCGCATCACTCATCTACCGACAGGTGTTGTTGTTGAGTGCCAGGATGAGCGTTCGCAACACAAAAATAAGGCGCGAGCCCTAAGCTTGCTGCAAGCCAGATTGGAGGATGCAACCCGTCAGGAACAGCAAGTAAAAGAAGCGAGTGAACGAAAGTCGCTGGTTGGATCTGGAGATCGTTCTGAACGCATTCGTACCTATAACTTCCCACAGGGACGGGTCACAGATCACCGGATTAACCTCACTCTGTATCGATTAGACGAGATGATGGACGGTGCTTGTCAGATGATCATTGACCCTCTTGTTCAGGAATACCAAGCCGAGCTGTTAGCAGGGCTTGATACGGGCGCATGACACTTACTGAATTACAGCGCTCTGATCCGGTTCACGCAGCAAAATGGACCCATAGCGAACAGCAGCTGGTCTTTTCAGAAGCGCTTGGGTTATCCTTGACAGAGCAAATTCTCGCGGCCGAATCACGTCTTCCTGATGAAAAAACTGAGCAGATCATCCACATAGCGCACCGATCGACTGCCGGTGAGCCTTTGGCCTATATCTTGGGAGTCTGTTATTTCGATGGCTTAAAGATCCTGATTGATCCGGACGTATTGATTCCGAGACCGGATACTGAAACCCTGGTCGAGGTTTCCTCCGCATTGATTTCCGATAACAGGATTCAATCGGTTCACGACCTCTGCACGGGCTCTGGCGCCGTAGCTCTTGCCATTAAAGCACGGCATTCTCACTGTACAGTGACAGCCAGTGATCTGTCAGAACATGCGGTTCGGTGTGCTGCTCAAAACGCATCTACTTTACAGTTAGACGTCGAATGTCGACAAACAGACCTGTTCGAGGGGCTTTCTGAGTTTCAACTGATCACCGCAAATCCGCCTTATATCGCCTGGGATGATCCGGAAGTGGATCCGGATGTGGTCGCGCATGAACCCGCGATGGCGCTCTTTGCAGAGCAAGATGGCTTGTCTTTGATTCAGCGGATTTTGGGTGAGGCCTTGAATCATCTCTGTGAGGATGGTGTGTTGTGTCTTGAGCATGGTCATCGTCAGGCCCATGATGTTAGGAGACTTGCATTCAGTATGGGTTGGAAGGCGGTTCAGACACACCAAGACCTCGCAGGCAGAGATCGTGTGACGAAGATGCAAAAGCCATGATGACAGATTCAGAACTCTTGCATTACGCAAGACAGATTCTCCTGTCTGATGTCGATGTGGATGGCCAGGAGCGACTGAAACAATCGCATGTTGTGATTTTAGGGCTGGGTGGTCTTGGCAGTCCGCTTGCGTTGTATCTTGGTGCCGCTGGAGTCGGGCGATTAACGCTTGTTGATGGTGATACGGTGGATGAAACCAATCTTCATAGACAGGTGATCCATAGTCAGAATAGCTTGAACCAATTGAAGGTCGAATCTGCAAGAGAGCGAATTCTGGGCATTAATCCATGGATTGAGATTGATGTGATTGCAGCGCATGCAGATGATCAAAATGTCGATCGAGTAATCTCTAGCGCGCAGTGTGTTGCAGATTGCACGGATCGATTCGCAACACGATTTTTGGCCAATCGATTGGCGTTGAAGCATCAGGTACCAACCGTCTCTGCAGCCGCCCTTGGGGTTGAGGGACAGCTCACAACAATTGATCCACGTGATGCTGAAAACCCATGTTATGCCTGCTTGATTCCTGATGTTCCCGAGGTGGAACTGACGTGCGCAGAAACCGGAGTTCTCGGGCCGGTAGTGGGGACCTTGGGTACCCTGCAGGCAGTCGAGGTGTTGGGTCTTTTACTGGGCTGGTCTGATCGCTTGGTTGGGCGATTAATCCGATTCAATGCGCAGACCATGGAGTGGAAGTCCTTCCGTTACCGAAAGGACTCTGCCTGCCCGGTGTGTGGATCAGCCTGAGAGTTTTGCGCTCAAAATTTGATTCACAGCCTGAGGGTTGGCTTTCCCCTGTGACTTCTTCATCACTTGGCCGACGAAGAACCCGAGCATCTTGCCCTGTTTCTCGTCTGGTGCAGCGCGGTAGTTGGCGACCTGATCTGGGTTCTCGGCAATCACCTCATTGACAATCGCTTCAATTGCGCCAGTGTCTGTCACCTGAACGAGACCTTTGGACTCGATGATACCATCGACTTCGCCTTCACTTGCGCGTAACGCGTCAAACACAGTTTTCGCGGTCTTCGAGTTGAGCGTGTTGTCTTTGATTCGCGCAATCAGATCAGATAATTGTTTTGCGGTCACTGCAAAGTCAGTAATGGATCCACCTGTTTGATTGAGGTCAGCCAACACGCTACCCATCACCCAGTTGGCGGCTAACTTACCTTCTCCTGACGTATCTGCGACTTCGGAAAAGTAATCAGCAACATCACGATCAGCAACCAAGACGCCCGCATCATAGTCAGTGATGTTATATTCACTGACGTAACGCGTCTTCCGAGCTTCAGGAAGCTCAGGGAGTGCACTTCGGCAAGCGCTGACGAAGGCCTCGTCAAGGATAACGGGCAACAGATCAGGATCCGGGAAGTAACGATAGTCGTCGGCTTCTTCTTTTGATCGCATCGAACGGGTTTCGTTCTTGTCTGGATCATACAGGCGTGTTTCCTGGATGACCCGACCGCCATCTTCCAAGATCTCAATTTGGCGATTGATTTCGGTATTGATTGCTTTCTCGACAAAGCGGAACGAGTTCACGTTTTTAATTTCTGTGCGCGTACCGAGCGTATCAGAACCTTTTGGTCGGATTGAGACGTTGCAGTCGCAACGCATGGAACCTTCGGCCATGTTGCCGTCAGAAATATCGAGATAGCGAATGATTGAATGAATCACCTTGAGGTAAGCAACAGCCTCTTTCGCCGAACGTAGTTCAGGTTCAGAGACGATTTCGAGTAATGGTGTGCCGGCTCGATTCAAGTCGACGCCAGTCATACCATCAAACGCATCGTGAACGCTTTTACCTGCATCTTCCTCAAGGTGTGCGCGTGTCACATTGATGGTCTTGGTTGTTCCGTCCTCGAGACTGATCGTCACGCGGCCAGGACCGACGATCGGTTTGTCAAATTGACTGATTTGGTACCCTTTTGGAAGATCCGGATAGAAGTAGTTTTTCCGATCGAAGATTGATTCTTGACCAATTTCGGCGTCGATTGCGAGTCCGAATTTAACAGCCATCTCAAACGCTTTGGCGTTCGGCACGGGCAAGACGCCCGGCATCCCGAGATCAATCAGTGATGCTTGGGTGTTCGGTTCGGCACCAAAGTTGGTTGACGATCCTGAGAAGATTTTAGAGTCTGTCGAGAGTTGTACGTGGACCTCGAGTCCGATCACCGCTTCATGCATATCAAACACCCTCCGGACGCAGCATATGCCAATCGGTCACCATTTGAACCTGATGTGCGGCGTTTAAAATCATACTTTCACCGAAGGCGCGGCTGGTGAGTTGATAGCCCGTCGGTAGGCCATCAATCAGTGGCGCCTGAAATGATCCACCAGGCAGACCTGCCATGTTGGTCGCGACCGTATAGATGTCCTCCAAATACATCGCGACTGGATCTGCTGTTTTCTCACCAAGAACGAAGGCCGTTGATGGCGTTGTGGGTCCAAATAACAAATCACAGCTACCAAGCGCGCGATTGAAATCATCACGAATGAGTCGTCGGATTTGCTGAGCTTTTTTGTAATAGGCGTTGTAATAACCTTCCGACAATGCGTAGGTGCCGATCAGAATTCGCCGCTTGACTTCGCTTCCAAAGCCTTCTCCGCGAGACCGTTCGTAGAGATCCATAAGATCTGTCGGGCTGTCTGCACGATAACCAAACCGAACGCCATCAAACCGAGATAAGTTAGAACTTGCTTCCGCTGGAGCAATCACATAATACGCAAGAATGGCCTCAGCAACGTGATCGAGTGACACTTCAGTGGTGGTTGTACCCAGTGATCGCAGTACCTCGAGAACCCCATCCATTGCTTGACGCATGGCGCTATCCAATCGGTCATCAAAAAACTGCTTGGGAATCCCGATGACTTTGCCCTTAAGCGACTCATCGAGCGTTTGTGTGTAATCAGGAACTGGCTTTCGTGCTGATGTCGAATCGCGTGAATCATGGCCTGCAATCATCCCAAGGCCATGTGCGATGTCTTGGGCAGTGTGCGCAATCAATCCACCTTGGTCCAGACTCGAGGCATAGGCGATCATCCCAAATCGGCTCACCCGACCATACGTTGGTTTCAGTCCGGATGTTCCAGTGAAGGCAGCCGGCTGTCGGATTGAGCCACCGGTATCTGTTGCTGTTGCAAGCGGGGTCAGTCGAGCAGCAACTGCTGCCGCTGAGCCACCGGAGCTACCTCCGGGAACGCGGGTAGTGTCCCACGGGTTTTTGACCGGACCGTAATATGAATTTTCATTGGATGATCCCATCGCAAACTCATCCATATTGAGTTTCCCAAGCGAGACCAGTCCGGCAGTTTTGCACTGGCTGACCACATGCGCATCGTAGGGCGCTACGAAATTTGACAAGATGTTTGAGCCACAGCTGGTCAATGTGCCATCGGTACAGAAGAGATCTTTGTGCGCAATCGGTAGGCCAGTATATGGGGTCGCCGATCCTTGACTGATAGCGGCGTCAGCGTTTTTCGCCGATTGCATCGCTTCATCACGGGTGATGGTGATGAACGCATTCAGTGTCGGATTCAATGATTCGATTCGATCAAGAAATGCGCTGGTTATCTCGACGCTTGACAATGTCCGGTCATCGAGAGACTGTTTGAGCTCAGAAAACGAAAGATCGGTAATTTGACTCATTCAACCACCCTCGGTACGAGATAGAGGCCCGCATCTGCCTGCGGTGCGATGGCCTGAAACTTATCGCGTTGATTTGTTTCGGCAACGGCGTCAGCACGCAAGGTTTGTTTCAGCTCCAATGGATGGGCAAGAGGCGCAACACCATCAGTATCAATTTGTTGCATTTGATCAACCAGTTCGAGGATGGAATTGAGTTGGGCGAGGGTTTCTGTGGTTTCGACATCAGTCAGCCCTAATCGGGCGAGTTTGGCTACGCGTTTGACGTCATCGCTCGTCAGCGACATAGGGTTCTCCGTCATTGAAAATCATGTTTAGGACAGCGCATGCTAGCATAGGGCTTCAGTATAGGGGTCGGGTCAGCTAAACTCTCGTTTTTATTGCGCACGTCCAACAGGATAAAGCTTGCATGTTTAAAGCCATACGCGGATTGTTTTCGAATGATATTTCGATCGACTTGGGGACAGCGAATACGCTGATCTACGTGAAGGGAAAGGGGATCATCCTCGACGAGCCATCGGTCGTTGCGATCCGCACCGTCGGAACGCAGCGCTCCGTTGCAGCGGTGGGTATTGAGGCGAAGCGGATGCTTGGTCGAACTCCTGGCAACATTGTGGCAATTCGGCCGCTCAAGGATGGGGTCATCGCTGATTTCCATGTCACCGAGAAAATGTTGCAACTGTTCATTAGTAAAGTGCATGAGAATTCGATTATTCGCCCATCACCTAGAGTACTGGTGTGTGTTCCGGCCCAATCGACCCAGGTTGAGCGGCGGGCAATCAAAGAGTCCGCACTCGGTGCAGGTGCTCGTGAGGTGTATCTGATTGAAGAGCCAATGGCTGCGGCATTGGGTGCAGAACTCCCTGTCGATGATGCAAGTGGTTCGATGGTTGTGGATGTGGGCGGTGGCACCACGGAAATCGCAATTATTTCGCTGAATGGCATCGTTTTCTCCGAGTCCGTTCGCATCGGCGGTGACCGGTTTGACGAAGCCATCGTGGGTTATGTTCGCCGTCGCTTTGGTACCCTGATTGGCGACTCCACAGCAGAACGAATCAAGCAAGATATCGGAACCGCCGTGACCATCAAGGATGAACAAGAAATTGACGTCCGCGGCCGTAATCTGGCCGAGGGTATCCCGAAACAGCTCACGATGAAGTCAAATCAAATTCAGGAGGCACTTGCCGAGCCTTTGGCGCAGATCACAGCAGCTGTGAAGAACGCGCTTGAACAGTCTCCACCCGAGCTTGCATCTGACATTGCCGAGCGTGGGATTGTACTGACGGGTGGTGGTGCGCTACTCAAAGGACTGGATGAAATGCTGGCGGCCGAAACAGGGCTGCCTGTTTTGATTGCAGATGATCCATTGACCTGCGTTGCGCGTGGCGGTGGTAAAGCACTTGAGCTGATTGATCGCGCCTCCTTCAATTTATTTAATTCTGATTAAGAGTAGACGACATGCGGCCGCTGTTTTCCGACACCAGTGTCGCATCTGTCCGCCTCGTCGTTGCGGTCACATTTTCTGTGGCCACAATCTTCATCGATTCCCGATTTGATGCGTTGACCCTGGTGCGTCAATCCATCAAGACCGCTCTTTGGCCTCTTGAACAGGCCGCTTATGTCCCTGGACGGGTGTCGTCTGAATTGATCGATTGGGCCCACTCTTATGATCTCATCACGGAGCGGCTCGAAGTGATTGCACTCGAGAATGAACGGTTACGTACTGAGCAGTTGAAATTACAAACATTGCGGGCTGAAAACGCTGAGCTGCGTCGGCTACTTGGTGTGAAAGAGCGCGTGAATGAGCGGTTATTGCAAGCTCAAATCGAGCGATTGTCGAATGATCCATTTGTGCATCGAGTGACCATTAACCGGGGCTTACTTGCCGGAGTGACTGAAGGCCGGCCGGTGATTTCTGCAGATGGCTTGGTTGGACAGGTTGTGGTTGCCTATCCCCACGCGGCAGACGTCCTTTTGATGACAGATGCGACCCACAATCTGCCGGTTCAGGTGACTCGCACACGCGAGCGGGCCATCGCTGTTGGCGTGGGGCGCATGGACCGGATTGAGCTTAGGAACTTGCCAGATACGGTGGACATCGTCCCAGGTGATCTGTTGGAAACTTCAGGCTTGGGCGAGCGATTTCAATCTGGTATTCCAGTCGCTGAAGTGAAAGAAGTCATTCGTGCTCCCGGGCAACCATTTGCGCGTGTGATCGCGGCTCCATTGACCCCAATGGCTCGCTTGTCGTTGGTGATGGTTGATCTGGCTGAAGGTGAGTCATGATCTTCTTAGTGACTTGGCTTTCGACACTGTTTTTTGTCGTTATTCCCTATCCGGCATGGATGACGCTTGCGTTACCGCATTTCGGTTTTTTGTTTGTGACTTGGTGGGGGTTAATGCGGAACTATCAGTTGTCAATGACACTTTTACTGATCTCATCGCTTCCGATTGATGTGTTATACGGGACGGCATTGGGGCTTCACGGATTGTTGTTTGCCTTAATCGCCTACGCATTAACGTTGCTGGGACCATCCGTTCGGCAGGTCAACTGGATTCGCCAGTCACTGGTCGTATTCGTGGTTTTATTAATCGCATCAGCAGTCTCTTATTGGGCCAGAACATTGACTGGACAATCGCCGGATTTGATGATTCTGGTCCTTCAGTCCGTCGTTTCTGCACTACTCTGGTCACCACTTCGTTGGTTCTATGATGTGGTTGCCGATTATGCTGGAGGACTGAGGGCTCAACGCCAATGATTCTTGCAAGTCAGTCGCCGAGGCGGCGTGATTTACTTCAACTCATCACGTCTGATTTTCGAGTGATTCCTGCGGACATTGACGAGTCGCTCTGTGCGGGCGAATCACCGGATCACTATGTCGCGAGACTGGCTCAAGTTAAAGCGTGCGCAGTGAGTGCGTCTGCAGGTGTGGGTGAACTCATTATCGGATCGGATACTACCGTGTCAGTCGATGGTTTGATCTTGAATAAGCCGACTGATCAGGCCGATTTTATGTGCATGATGGATCGTTTATCTGGCAAAACACATCAGGTGTATTCAGGCATTTGTGTGCTACTTGATGACAATGCTGATGTGCAAATCATTCGCACGGATGTGACCTTTCGTGAACTGACGAGAGAAGAAAGTTTACAATACTGGCAAACCGGTGAGCCTGCAGATAAAGCAGGTGGATATGGCATTCAGGGATTGGCGGCACGGTTTGTTGAATCGATCCATGGATCCTATACCAATGTTGTCGGATTACCCTTGGTTGAGCTTGAGGCTATGCTAAATCGTGCGTCATGAAATTTTGCTGAACTTCACCCCGCTCGAAACCCGCGTCGCGGTGGTGGAGCAGGGCATGTTGCAGGAAATTTTGATTGAGCGAGCCACACATCGAGGCCTTGTGGGTAACGTCTATTTGGGCAAGGTCGTGCGGGTGTTGCCTGGGATGCAAGCATGTTTCGTTGACATGGGCCTTGAACGGAGTGCCTTTCTTCACGCTAAGGACTTACCGACCTCTGACAACGACCGAGACCATCCAATTCAGCAACTAGTTACTGAAGGCCAGGATCTATTGGTGCAAGTGATCAAAGATCCCATTGGAAGCAAGGGCGCACGACTGACGGCTGAAGTCTCTCTACCGGCGCGTCATTTGGTGCTCATGCCGTTCGCTACGCATGTCGGGATTAGTCAACGGATTGAAGACGAGGACACACGCGAACATTTGAAAGCGATTGCGCAGGCGGCATTAGATGCACAAGGCATTGAATGGGGTGTCATCGTTCGCACGGCTGGGGACGGGCACACATCGGCCGATTTAGAAGAAGATCTGATCTACTTAAAGCGCGTTTGGGACAATATTTGTCGTGAACAGACAACTGTGAGGGCTCCGGCGCTGTTGTTTGCGGAATTACCACTGACGCATCGGCTTGTCCGCGATCAGATTCAGTGTGATACCGAGCGTGTGTTGATCGATTCACAGGAAACCTTTAGCAATTTATCGGAGTTTGCATCTAAATTTATGCCCGAGGTCGCGCCCTTGATTCAACATTATCAGGGCGATCGACCAATCTTCGATTTGTATCAAATTGAAGACGAAATCGAGCGAGCACTTGCGTGTGATGTGGAACTGAAATCAGGTGCGTATCTGGTGATCGAGCAAACCGAGGCGATGACCACGATTGATGTGAACACAGGCCGGTTTGTTGGCGCACATACATTGGAACAAACGGTGTTTCGAACCAATCTCGAAGCTGCGGTTGCGATCGGTCGCCAACTCCGGTTGCGTAATCTCGGTGGCATTATCGTCGTTGATTTCATTGATATGGAAGACGATGAGCACAAGCGACAAGTGCTTCGCACGCTCGAGCGATCACTGGATGAAGATCCTGTCAAAACACGAATCAGTGATTTCAATGAATTAGGCTTAGTGGTGTTAACGCGAAAACGGAGCCGTGAACGATTGTCTGATCAGCTTCAGGAATCGTGCCCACACTGCCGCGGATCGGGGCAGATCAAAACCGCTGAAACGGTCTGTTATGAAATATTTAGAGCCATTATGCGTGAGTACCGAGCCTACTCCGCGGAGACCACAACGGTGATCGCAGCGCCCGCGGTTATCGATCGATTAATCGATGAAGAATCAGACGCGTTGGCGGACCTTGAGGCCTTTATTCATCGTCCAATTCGCCTACAGGTCGACACTAATTTCGCTCAGGATCGATACGAGGTCGCGATCTCATGATTCGTGGGTTGCTGACAACAAAAGCCATCATCGTTGTGATACTTGCAGCACTTCAAGGCTTGGTTTTGGCTGCGCTTCCAATGGTCAATTATTGGCGATCGGACATCGAGGCCCTTTTATCTGAGCGTCTTGACGCGAAGGTCACGATTTCTGAGATCGGTGCTCGTGCTTCCTGGACCGGGCCTTATCTGGAAGCACTGAATATTGTGATCGAGAAAGAACAGGGTTCGATTGAAATTCGCCGGGTACAAATGTTACTCGATCTTTCTGCATCGCTTGAGTTGTCTCAACCTGTGATTGATCAATTGGTCCTCGACGAGGGAGAGATTATTCAACGTGGATCCGCCGCAGGCGCATTCCCAGATCCTCAAATATGGGCTGGGCTTTTGGATCAACTCCACGAAATCGTTCGGCCAATGGGCGAGATTCATCTGCATAATATTGATGTTTTATTGGATGATCTCTCGTTCAAGCGCCTTTCCGTGGCGATCGATCCTGAGATTGGAGTGATCGCACAAACACGATTAGTGACAGAGGATATGTCTGTTCCCCTCGATATCGACTGGCGCTATCCCTCAGAGAGCGATGATGCGCATGACCTCCGTTTACAAACCAGACTTCGACAAGCTCCGGTATCAGACCTTGGACTTGAGGATCTGCGAATCGGTTTGGATGCGACTGCATGGTTGACTGTGAAGGATGGAGTCCCCGTCGAGGGCATTGCTCGCATCAGTGGATTATCGGAGATAAAACTGGGTTTAAGCGGCGACTTGACTGCGCAGTTCGTACTTCCTGGATTGAATACCATCTCAACTTCGTTGACATCACTTCAATTGCAAGTACCCGGTCTGACGATCACTGGTTCAGGTGGTGGGCTTCAATTTGACGGATCGCGGGTGATTTCTCATCTTCCTTCGATCGAAGTTGACGGTCTCGCTTTGGGCGAAGTGTTGAAACCACATCTGCCCGATTCAAAACTGATTCGAATACTAACTACCAACCAGCCGACCATGACGGGCCAGAACGTCAAACTAGACTGGACATTGGATCAAGTGCCTTCAATCATGGCAGACATTAATTCATTTGAGATCCAAGCTGGACGTTCAATTCCGCACGTCGGTCCGGTGGCGGGAGAGCTCTTCATTGACGGATCTCGGGGATGGTTCGATTTTGAAGCCGAATTAGCCACATTTTCGCTTCCCGAGATCTTTCCGAATCCATGGGAGCAGCAGTCGCTGTCGGGCCGCCTTGGTTTTGATCGAAGTAATGATGGGCTCTTACTCCGCGGGCAGAATCTTCGCGTCCAGAGCGAGTTTCAAGATGTGCGCGGTGCATTATTGTTAGATCTACCACGGGCGACAGAGCAGTCGATTCAGCTTGAATTGACAGTCGATGCGTCGAAAGATGGATTGGCTGATCTACTGCCAAATGATCTGGACGGGGAGGTGCATGATTTTCTGATCCAGTCGATTGATGATGTCCATGTCAGCGAGGGTCGCATCTCTTATTCTGGCCCTCTGGGTGCTGAGGTCGATCGGTCACGTCGTGAGCTCAGCATGCACTTTCCAATGACTACATATAGTTTTCAACCATTATCTCTTTGGCCATCTTTTGTTGGCACACAAGGGGTCGTTGATTTTGTGAGTAAGCGCGCTCGAGTTGAATTCATTGGTCCGGATTTTGGTGGCCTGAATGTCAGTCGTGTTGTCGCAGTACAGGATCGCGAAGACGGACGTCGAATTAATATTACCGGCCAGTTGTCAGGCGAAGCTGCCGTTGCGCTCGCCATATTGGATGAAGCTCAGGTCAAACCCGACACGTTGGGCTCTGAGGTGATCCTCGATGGAAGGCTTCGCGGTGATGTGAGCTTAACAGTACCCATCGGCGAGCGCCCTGAAGGCCAAGTGGTCATCGAGGCCGATGACTTGACAGTTGCACTCTCGGAACTGAGCGAGCCGTTCACTCAAGTCAATGGTCGAGCGACGTATCGTTTAGATGATGGTTTATACACAGAGCGTTTAAGTGGCAACTTACTGGGGGATCCTGTCGAAGCCACGGTCAGCGTATCCGGTGGTCAGACTGACTTTGTTGGCCAGGCTCGCTTAAAGACAACCAATCTGTCGGATCTGATTTCCCTCGAGTTTGATGAAGGTCAGCTATTTGGAGAGGCCGAATGGTCGATCCGTGGTCATGATAATGATCAAGGCTTCCAATTATCACTCGAGACCGACGGGCAGGGTTTGGGGAGTCGTTTACCGCCTCCTTTATTCAAAGAGACAGATCAAGTGGGTGACATTCAAGTCAGCCTCACTAGCTCACCTGAACTGAAGAGTTTCAATGCCAGGTTCTTCGATGTGACTGAAATCCGTGGCGATCTTGGAATAAACCCGTTAGTGCTCGAAATTATCACGCCTGAGGTTGGAATCATTGATTGGGCGACTGTCCCTGCGCGCAATGGAGACGGTCCAAATTTAAAGATATTGTTGAAGACAGAGCGATTAGTCCTCGGCGATACGCCGTTACAGGTTGATGAGACGGCAATCATCTTGAAACCCGATGAATTTGACGTTTCCTTTGATGGTTCGGAGATGTCCGGACGTGTGTGGCGGATCGGCAAAGGGTCGTTATTCATTGATCTGACCCATCTGGTGTTACCGGAAGGTGGTGATCTGCTGGATCCACCAGATGACGATCCGCTGTTCGACTATGATCCGGGACAACTGCCTTCCGCCAACATACAGGTGAACCAATTGAAGCGCGGTGAGACAGATTATCAAGACATGAATATCGTCTTGGTGTCCGGTGACTCGCGATTGGATGCGACAACGCTCGAATTCAACAGTGATGGTCAGAAATACCAAGGCGAGTTGGCGTGGGTTTTCGAAAATGGACAGGCAAAAAGCGCTTTGTTGCTTCGGGCACAAGGAGCTGACCTTGGACACATTCTCCGTGTGAATGAAGACGAGCCCCTGCTTGAAGCGGCCTCCGGACGATTTGTCTCGAACCTCAGCTGGGAGGGATCACCACTGGGTTTCTCTGTGCTCACCAGTGAAGGTCTGGTGGAACTGTCACTCGAAGATGGACGCTTTGTCGATCTCGGTAATTCAGCTGAAGTCTTGCGGCTGTTTGGCATTTTGAATATTGAAACCATTACCCGACGCTTGCGTCTTGATTTTCTTGATTTAGTTCAACCCGGTGTCGCCTTTGATCGCGTGAGTGCGAAGGCGAAGATTGCGAATGGTTCACTTCGATTTGACCCTGAGTTCCAGATGCAAGGACCCTCTTCAAGTTTTCGGATGACCGGAGTCGCTGATCTTGTGAATCAACGATTGAATCAAGAGCTCGAAGTCGATATCCCACTCACCAATAATTTGCCGTTGGCATCTGTGCTTCTCGGTGCGCCGCAGGTCGGGGGTGCTATTTATCTCGTCGAGAAGGCGCTTGGGACAAAGCTGATTAAGGTGGGTAAGACGAGTTACAGGATTGAAGGATCCTTTGATGACCCCCACGTCTCCCTCATACCACCATTTTTAAAGAAAAAGGACAACGTGAATGCCGACACTACTGCAAACAGTCAGTGAATCGATTTTAGGACCAGGCGGGCTGATTTTGGACGATCTGGAGCCTTTGGTCAGTGAATTGTCCGTCGGTGAGGTCGATTTCGCAGATTTGTTTTTTGAAAAGGCCGAGGCGGAGACCTATTCCCTTGAAGACGGTGAAGTAAAAGATGCTAGTTACTATCAGGATGCGGGCGTTGGTGTTCGAACCTGTGCCGGTGATAAACAAGGTTTTGCATACAGTTCAGAGATAACAGCTGCCCGGATTCGTGAAGCGCGTGATGTTGCGATAGCGATTCAAGACGGTCGTCAGTCGCGAGGTGGGGTTAACCTTGATCAGGTCTCAACACCAAAATTATATGTGGCGAAAAATCCGATTCCTGAAAAGGTTGCGACCGATAAAATCGCATTCCTGCTGGACATTGATGCCAAAGCGCGTGCCAAAAGCCCACTGGTAAAACAGGTGCAGGCGACCTTATCGATCTCGTATCGCGAAATTCTTATTGCGGCAACAGACGGTACGCTGGGAGCCGATATCCGTCCACTGGTGCGTCTCTCGGTTTCGGTGTTGGTTGAGAAGGATGGTCGCAGGGAACGGGGCGGTTCGGGTCTCGGCGGTCGCTATGATTTGGATCGTCTGCTGACCGTCGAACATGCCAATCGGTTGGTCTCCGAAGCAGTGGACCAAGCGCTTGTGAATTTGGACTCGGTTGACTGTCCCGCAGGCGAGATGCCGGTCGTCCTCGCATCAGGTTGGCCGGGTGTCTTACTCCACGAAGCCGTCGGTCACGGACTTGAAGGCGATTTCAATCGCAAAGGCTCGAGTTTTTACTCAGGTAAGGTTGGTCAACAGGTTGCATCAAAGGGTGTTACTGTCGTCGATGATGGAACGATGTCCGATCGTCGTGGGTCACTGAATATCGATGACGAGGGACATGTGAGCCAGCGTAACGTGCTGATTGAAGACGGTATTTTGGTGGGTTACATGCAAGATAAGCTGAATGCGCGTCTGATGGATGTGGCACCAACCGGCAATGGTCGTCGTGAAAGTTACGCACATCTTCCCATGCCTCGCATGACCAACACCTTCATGGAGCCTGGTGATGCGACTCAGGAGGATATGATCAGATCTGTCGATCGCGGAATTTTTGCTGTGAACTTTGGTGGCGGCCAGGTAGATATTACATCTGGGCAGTTCGTGTTTGCAGCCAGCGAGGCTTACTTAATCGAGAAAGGCGAGGTAACAGCACCTGTCAAAGGCGCAACGCTGATTGGGCACGGCCCAGAGGTCATGAGTGCAATTTCGATGATTGGTGATGATCTTGCACTCGATCCAGGGATCGGTGTGTGTGGTAAAAATGGCCAGAGCGTTCCCGTGGGGGTCGGTCAGCCGAGTCTCAAGATTGATCGTCTGACGGTTGGCGGAACGGCTTAATGGGCGATCGCCTCATAGAGCGCGCGATACAGACTACGTGCCTCACCTTTGTCTTTGTTCAGTTCTCGTGCCTTTTTGGCTGCGCGAATCAACTGGTTCAGTCGTTGAGCATCGGTGGCGAATTCGTTCAGAAAATCGGTTGCTTGTTTCGGATCATCCAGCAAGCGGTCACGCCACTCTTCGGCTTGATGATGCTGACGCTTCTCCTCGTTGGCAGTGGTTTTCATTGCGTCCAACTGCGATTGAAGCGAGTCGGGCTCAACACCGCGCATCACTTTGCCGATAAACTGCATTTGCCGACGGCGCGCTTCATGCTTTTTTTCTGGAATACTTCTGTAGAATTCAAGCGCCTCGCGCAGCGCATCTTTAGGAAATTGAATTTTCTGAAATTGCTTTTCAGACAAGGTCGCAAGTTCTTGGCCGAGCGCCTGAAGCGCCAGCATTTCACGTTTTTTTGCACTTTTCGACGGCGCCTCCAGGCGTTCATCGTCGATCAGTTCATCATTTTGAAGGGAGCGTTTGTAATTCATGTCCGCGAAGTTTAACTCACAACAAGAAAAAAACCGCCTCGAAGAATTAACAACTCGGATACTGGAACAATCCAAACATGTCGGAGCGGATGCCTGTGAAGTTGCCGCGAGTGCGTCTGTGGGGCTTGATGTGCAGGCACGACTGGGTCAACCTGAGAAATTAGAAATGACTCGGGACCAATCACTGTCGATCACCGTATTTCTGGGTGAATCGCGCGGTTCAGCATCAACAACTGACTTATCAGATGGTGCGTTACAGCGGACGCTTGAAGCCGCTTTTGCAATCGCGAAGGTGACAGCCCCTGATCCTGCGGCTGTGCTCGCATCTCGAGATCAAATTATTCAATCTGTTCCGGATCTTGAGCTCGACCATCCGTGGGAGATCGACGCAAAGGGGGCACTCGATCTGGCCATTGAAGTCGAATCTTTTGGGCGGCAAGCTGACGCTCGAATCACGAATTCCGAGGGTGGATCTGTGTCTTCAACCCGCAATATTTCGGTCCACGGCACGACCGAAGGACTGTTGGTTAGTCAGCCAACGAGTATTCATGGGATGAGTTGTGTGTTGTTGGCCGAGGACGGAGAGAGCCGAGAACGATCCTATGCGTATACGCAATCGCGGCGTCCTGAGCAGCTGTGGTCGCCCAAGATGGTTGGACGCGAAGCAGCAGAGAAAACTGTGGCTCGATTGAATCCGCGTAAGTGCCAGACAGCTGAAGTACCAGTATTATTTATTCCTGAGACCGCTTCAGGCCTACTGTCGAGCTTTATCAGCGCCATAAGTGGTGGATCACTGTATCGGCAATCCAGTTATCTTCTGGACCGTCTCGGCACGGAGGTATTTCCGAGTTGGGTCTCACTGTCTGAAAACCCCCTCATTCCGGGTGCAATGGGTTCATCAGCGTATGATGGCGATGGGCTGGCTACACGCGAGCAAGCGTTTGTCACCGACGGCGTTTTATCGAGTTATGTGTTGTCCCTGTATTCAGCGAATCGACTTGGTCTGGAATCCACTCATAATGCAGGGGGGGTCCGTAATCTCTTTCTCAAAGGCGACAACGATTTTCAGACCCTGGTTTCAGAGATGGGACAAGGATTGGTTGTCACTGAACTGATGGGACAGGGTGTGAACCTTGTGAATGGCGACTATTCACGTGGGGCCTCTGGATTTTGGGTCGAGAATGGTGAGATTGCGTATCCGGTACATGAGGTGACCGTTGCATCAAACCTGGATCGGATGTTGAAACAGGATCTTGTTGCTGTCGGTTCCGACATCGATTTACGCCGCTCGATTACAACGGGCTCGATGCTGTTTGAAAAAATGATGGTTGCAGGCAGTTAAGTTAGGCATAAACAAGCGTAGCAACGCCTAAAAAGCAAAAAAAGCCAACAACATCGGTCACGGTGGTCAACACAACGCCACCGGCTAGAGCGGGATCGATGCGCATGGATTTCAAACAGCCCGGGAGTAAGGTGCCAACCAACGCAGCAACCAGGAGATTGACGATAATCGCAACAGCGATTACGTATCCGAGTGTGTAATCACCAAACCATACAAAGGCAGCTAACCCAACGATCAGTGACCAGAACAGACCATTGGCAACGCCGATTAACACTTCCCGGGCGACAAGTGCACGGATGTTCGCTGAGCCAACTCGCCCAAGCGCCATGCCTCGAATCACAATTGTGAGCGCTTGAGTGCCAGCGATCCCACCCATGGATGCAACCACAGGCATCAAGATGGCCAAGGCAACGACTTGCTCAATTGTGGCCTCGAACATACCGATGACCGCTGCTGCTACGAAAGCAGTTAATAGATTGATTCCAAGCCAAATTGCGCGTCGCCGGACGGTTCGCACCAGTGGCGCAAAGATATCCTCATCCTCATCCAAACCTGCCTGACTCATCAAACTGTGATCGGCTGATGCACGAATCACGTCAACCACGTCATCGATGGTGATACGACCCAATAACTGACCGTTTTCGTTCACCACAGGTGCGCTCACCAGATCTAGTCGCTCAAAACGCTGGGCAACTTCATCTTTGTGCGTCGAGACAAGCAAAGGTTCGACCTCGGTTTCCATGATTTCACGGATCGTCGTTGTTGGGTCGGAAATCAAAACCTTCGAAATGGGCGCCTGTCCAATAAACTCATCGCGACGGTTGACCACCCAAAGATTATCCGTCATGGGCGGGAGCTCGCGATATCGACGAATATATCGGAGCACAACATCAATTGTGATATCTGGACGAACAGTTACCACGTCCGTGTTCATCAAGCCACCGGCAGAATCCTCGTCGTATGAGAGAACATCCTCAACCCGCTGACGGTCTTGAGAGTTCATCGACAGAAGAACTTTTTCAATGACCGATTCTGGTAGTTCCTGCAAAAGGTCGACTTTGTCGTCGAACTCGAAGCTCTCGATCAGATTGGCGAGTTCGTCTGGCCCAAGTCGGGCAACAATTTCGGAGCGTTCTTCCTCACCAAGGTACGCCAACACATCAGCGGCTAACTCTTCGGCTTCGACTAAATTCCAAAGAACGGTTCGCTGCTTGGGTGGTACAGAGGATAGAAGATGCGCAATATCTGGGGCTGCCAAATCTTCATTAATGAGTTGTCTGGCGCGAGCAATCGCACCTTGCGATAGTGAGAGATTGATGCGCTCAAGATTAGCTTGGTTGGATTCCAAAATGGGATCTGTAACTTGCTCATTCATGCGCAAGGTTCTCCAAATCCATCTTCAAACAGCGCTGTTAACGCGTCAGTTGCCTCGACTTGATCATCACCCACGATGTGTAAAACGAGTTCGCTACCCTGGCCTGCCGCCATCATAAGTAGTTGCATGATGCTTTTTGCATCAACTTTGCGGCCAGTGGTCGGATCCTCAAGCTCAACGACGGATGAAAACAATGACGCCTGTTGCGCAAGAACATTGGCTGCTCTTGCATGCAGACCCAATAAATTTCTGACGGTGACAGGCGTAGTAATCATCGGTGAGGCTTCCTCTATTGACCAGATGATAGCTCGCGATGAACAACCTGCCTATCTAGATCGAGATCAGTGAGACGTTGTGTGAGTGCCTCGGTGAGAAATACGCTGCGATGTTGGCCGCCGGTGCATCCGATCGACAGAGTGAAATATTGGCGACCTGATTCGGCATGACGGGGTACCCATCGTCTGACATGCGCCTCGATTTCGTCAAGAAGTTCAAAGGTCTCCGGAAATTGAGAGAGATAGTCTTTGATTTGCTGATCTTGTCCTGTTAACGGGCGTAGTTTTTGCTCCCAGTGGGGGTTCGGGAGAGAGCGGGCATCAAATACGGTATCGGAGTCCATTGGGACGCCGCGTTTAAAGCCGAATGATTGGAGCTTCAGGATTAATTGCGTCGCTTTATCGCCGGCGACCAGCTCCCGGATTTGGCTTCTCAGCGCATGAATCGACAGTCCTGAGCTATCAATCTTGTATGTTGCGATCTGTTGAATGGGTTCAAGACGCTCACTTTCTCGTTTCAACGCATCCGATAAATGCGTTCGTTCAATACCCGTGGAGAGTGGATGAAGCCGTCTGGTTTCACTGAACCGTCGTGCTAATGATTCATCAATCGCGTCAATGAAAACCACATCGAGGCGACCAACATGTTCGGTTAAGGCGTTGACGAGAGCAGGGACGTCAGCAGGATGCCCCAGTGTACGAATATCAATGGATACTGCCAGATTGCGTCCTGGTGATACGGTTGATAGTGTGGCGACCGTCTCTTTCAAAAGCGCGACTGGGAGGTTGTCGATACAGTAAAAATCAAGATCCTCCAGGGCGCCAAGAGCCGAGGATTTCCCTGCTCCTGATCGACCTGAGACGATCAGCAAATGCATTATGCTGCAGCCGTCTTAAACGCCCTAGAGGCGATTTCAAACAATTCACTCGCATCAGTTCCCATTTGTAATTCATGACGGAACTGATCGTTGGAAAAACACTCAGCGAGTTGAGCCAATAGATTCAAATGCATTTGATTCGTTGATTCAGGAACCAGTAAGACGAACAATAATTCCACCGGCTGTCCGTCAATGGAATCAAAGTCGACGCCCTGGTTCAGCTGGACGAGATATCCCCGCGTTTCATCAGTACTCAAAGAAGCCATTCGGCAATGGGGGATGGCGACTCCATAGCCAATACCAGTGGATCCCAGACGCTCTCGATTTATCAGGCCTTGGTAGATGTCCTCAGAATCCATTTGGCTCTCTTCGGCAATGAATTCAGCGGTCAGTTCCAGTACTCGTTTTTTGCTCGCACCCTCGAGGCTCGAGACAACGCGTTCTGGAGTAATGATGTTAGAAAGTTGCATGCAGTTGATATCTTGTTGTGATTAAAAGGGCGACCTGACGTCGCCCCTGGAATTGTATGATGCTTTTAGTGTCCGTGCATCCGACTGATGGTTTTTTCGCGATGTTTGACTAATTGGCGATCGAGTTTGTCAGCCATTGCGTCAATCGCTGCGTACATATCATCGTGCTCCGCGGACGCATGAACGTCGGCGCCGGCAACATGCACGTTTCCTTCCGCTTTCTGGCGGAGTTTTTCAACAGTCAGAGTGATTTCGACCTTGGTAATGTGTTCAGCGTGACGTTCGATTCGATCGAGTTTTTCCGTCACATAAGATTTCAGCGCATTCGTCACGTCAAGTTGATGACCGCTTATGCTGATTTGCATACCTTTCTCCTTTTCTAGTGCATCGAGGTATGTCCTTACCTCACCCTCACTATGCGCCTTTTCATCCCAGACGAAAAGTCTAAAACACCTGTTTTCGTTCGCTCGATCCACCAATACCCAGCATTTCTCGATATTTGGCAACGGTCCGTCGCGCCACCTTGAATCCACGAGCTGCCAGGAGTTCACTCAATTTATTATCAGACAGTGGTTTCTTTGGATTCTCTGCACCAATTAACTCTTTCAGGTGTTCTTTGATCGCTGTGGATGATGCTTCACCACCCCCATCGGTGCCAACGTGACTTGAGAAGAAGTATTTGAGTTCGAGTGTTCCACGTGGGGTGTGCATGTATTTCTGCGTCGTGACCCGGGAAATCGTGGATTCATGCATTTCGACGCGTTCTGCAATATCAGCAAGCACCATTGGTTTCATGGCAACCGGTCCTTTTTCAAAGAACTCGATTTGCTCTTCGACAATACAAGTACCGACTTTGAGTAGCGTTTCTGCGCGAGATCTTAGACTTTTGACGAACCAGCGAGCTTCTTGAAGTTGGTTTTTGAGGTAGTCATTGGTTTCGCTTTTGTCACCTGACTTGATGTAGCTCTGATACGTCTGATTGATGCCTACACGAGGTAAGGCGTCGGGGTTGAGTTCCACAACCCAGCCCTCTTCGTTGCGACGCACAATGAGATCGGGTGTGACATACTCAGGTTCGCTACTGCCAATGTGACTGCCCGGTTTTGGATCCAGCGATCGAATCAATTCCAGTGTAAGGTCCAGGGCGTCATCTGTGCATTTCAAGACGCGCTTAAGTCCAGCACGATCTTTTCTAGTCAGTAAATCAAGATGGTTTTGGACCAGGGATAAAGGCAGCGAAACATCGCTGCCGAGTAAATCCATTGCGGCCAACTGAATCGCAAGCGATTCGGCAATTCCGCGGGCGCCGACTCCGACAGGATCCAGTCGTTGAATTTGATGAAGCACACACTCAACCTCGTCCAGTTCGAGCTCCTCGAGCTCCTCACCCAACGCCTCGGTAATTTCTTCAAGGTCGGCGTCGAAGAATCCATCGGCATCGATTGAATCAATCAAAACGCGCGCGATCAGCATGTCGCGCTCGGTCAAAGGCATCAGATTCAATTGCCAAAGCAAGTGATCAGAAAGTGTGAGGGCCTCAGATGTTCGATTTTCGAAACTATCGTATTCATCGTCAGATGCTGTTCGAGTCATCGGCCGGTTTAAGTCAAAATGATTGGTATCTGACCAATCGGTCTCGACTGCAACCTCAACGGATTCGAGCGGAGTCTCTTGTTCGCGAATCGCATGATCAGAAGGCTCGAGTGGTTGCTCGATTTCATCCTCGCGTTCAAGCAAGGGGTTCTCTTCAAGTGCACGCGAGATTTCTTGTTGTAGGTCGAGCGTCGACATCTGCAGCAGTTTGATCGCCTGCTGCAATTGTGGGGTCATCGTCAGGTTTTGCCCTAATTTGAGCTGGAGCGCCTGTTTCATTCGGGAAGCGTCATCGTAAATTGTTCACCAAGATAGACTTTACGCACATCCTGGTTCGCCAATAGGCTCGCCGGTGGACCTTCTGCGAGTACCCGACCTTCGTTGACAATGTACCCACGATGGCAAATACCAAGCGTTTCGCGCACGTTGTGATCGGTGATCAATACACCAATTCCTCGCTCAGCCAGGTATTTAATAATGTCTTGAATATCAGCCACAGAGATCGGATCAACGCCGGCAAATGGTTCATCCAACAGCATAAATTTGGGAGCCGAACACAGCGCCCGAGCGATTTCAACGCGACGTCGCTCACCGCCAGACAGGGCCATTCCTTTGGTCGATGAGAGATGCCCAAGGTGAAATTCATCCAGCAGACGCTCGCGCTCTTGTTGCCGATCATTTTTCGATAAGTCAGAACGTAACTCGAGAATCGCCATCAAGTTATCTGACACGCTGAGTTTTCGGAAGACTGAGGCCTCTTGAGGGAGGTATCCAAGCCCTGCCTTCGCGCGTCCATGCATGGGTGTGCGCGTGATATCTTGACTGCCAATCGAGATTTGACCGACGTCTTGCGTGACCAGACCAACGATCATGTAAAAACTCGTTGTTTTACCGGCGCCATTTGGGCCTAGCAGACCCACAATTTCACCGGGGCTCACAGTCATCGACAAATCAGAGACAACTTCTCGTCCCTTGTAGGCTTTCTTCAGATGTCGAGCGATGAGATCTGTCATTTCTTCTTCGGTTGCATGGTCATATTGACACGTTTTGAGCGATTCCCGGATGCAGTGACTTCCCCGGTGTTGAGGTCATATGTGATTTCGGGGCCTGAAAATTCAGAATCTTCTGTGGTGATCTCTGCATCGCCAGTCAAGATAACTCGATCGGTGTCGTATGAGTATTCAATGGTAAATGCTTGACCGCGGACTGGCTCTTTATCTGTTTTTCGACGTAAGTTTTCAAAGCGTGCTGGCTGTCCTTTGGAAACAAAAATTTCGACCTCACCAGCTTCATTGGTTTTCAGATTGACGAGCTCACCTTCGAGCTTCAGTGTGCCTTGCGTAACGAGAACAGCGCCTGTGTACTCCGCCTGATTCTGTTTTTCGCTGATGACCGCGTTATCGGCAGCGATTTCAATCGGTTGGTCACGATCTTCGGGAAGTGCAAAAACTGAGGGTGCGATCAGCCAGATTATTGCGATGAAGTAGCGCTTCGCCATTGTGTCCTCACATTTTCTCCTAGGGTGTATTCATTGGTGTTGAGATTCATGACGAGTTCATCACCAATGCTCTTTGATTCGCCTTGGACCAATTTGGTCGTGGTTTTGGATGTCATAAGATCCGTTGTCTGATCCCAGTTGAGCGTTTTCCCACTCAGGCGCCATGGGTCTTTGCCGTCTTCGAATCGATTTGCAATCACGTTATCTGTGAGATGCAGTCGATTTCGGTCGGCAGTTAATTCGCCTCGATCACCTTCAATATACCAAGTTGCCGGTGGGCGCTCGAGCCAAAGCTGAGGGTCGACAAGTTCCGCATTTGCGCGATCACCAAAATCGAGAAGGCTCGTTGCGACGAGCGTTGTCTCGAGTTGTCCGTTAGCGTCAAATTGGCGTTGATGGACTCCCTCCATGAATGCATCAGGGCGCAGATCGGCAATTTCTTTGAGCGTCGGATCGAGCGTTGTTTTTGTGATGGGTTTGGAAAGTCCAATCACGACAAATGCAATTCCAAGGGCGATTCCAGCTGCTCGTCCCCAGCCCAGTGAGTTGAGGAATAGTTGCCACCAGTTGCTCACGATGGATTCCCTTGATAGAGCGTCAGAGGATTGACGCCTTGCGATTGGAGCAGGAACTCACAGAGCTCACGCACGGCACCATGACCTCCTGATTTCACTGTGACGAACGACGCAGCCTGTTGAACTTGCGCAGGTGCATTCGGCACCGTTGCAAAGAAATCAGCACGATCGAGTGTTGTCAGGTCAGGGAAGTCGTCTCCCATATACCCCACCTCTTGATGCTGAAGCGAGAGTTGGTCTGCGAGGTGTTGAAGTGCATGTCCTTTGTCTTCACGACCCTGGATGATGAAATCGACCCCCAGTTCTGAAAAGCGTCGCTCAACCATCGGTGATTGCCGGCCAGTGATGATTGCAGTTTTGATGCCCGCTTTTTGCAGGAGATTCAACCCAAGTCCGTCTAGGATGTTAAAGGCTTTCAGAGCATCACCCTCGATGCCGTAATAGAGCGTGCCGTCTGTAAAAACTCCGTCAACATCGAATGCCATGAGCTGTACAGTTTTCGCGCTCATACAACTCCTGCTTGCAGCAGGTCATGCATATTGAGCACACCGACCGGTAATTCGTTGTCGACCACGACAATCGCATTGATCCGTCTGTCCTGCATGATGCGCACAGCCATCGCAGCCAACGCTCCGCGTTCGATCGTCGCACCACCCTGCGTCATCAGGTCCCGAATCTGTCGATCTCTGAGGTCATGTCCTGTCTCAATGGCTCGGCGCAGGTCACCGTCTGAAAACACTCCGATCAAATGACCGTCGTCACTTATAACAGTTGTGAAGCCAAGCTGTTTGGCGGTCATTTCAAGCAGTGCCTCTGACACAGTTGCGGCTTCAGAGACCGATGGGAGAGACTTGCCGGTATGCATGATATCATCTACTTTCAGTAAGAGTTTGCGTCCGAGTGCGCCGCCTGGGTGACTGAATGCAAAATCTTCATGTGAAAACCCTTTCGCTTCGAGCAATGCAATCGCTAGCGCATCACCCATCACCAGCGCAGCTGTTGTACTCGAGGTTGGTGCGAGATTCAGTGGGCAGGCCTCCTCGGCGACAGAGACCAGTAAATGTGCATCGGATGCTCGAGCAAGTGTTGAATTTGCATCACTGGTTAGGCTGATCAATGGCGTCCCTAGCCGTTGCATCAGTGGTAGCAGTAAAACAATTTCGGCCGAGGTCCCACTGTTCGATAACGCGAGTACAACATCTTTTGATGTGAGCATCCCCAGATCACCATGTGAGGCTTCTGCTGGGTGCATGAAGAAAGCTGGAGTCCCAGTTGAGGCAAGCGTCGCGGCGATTTTACTCGCGATATGACCTGACTTGCCCATCCCCGTGACGACGATCCGGCCCTCGCAATGCAAACAGAGTTCACAGGCACTGCTGAAGTCGTGGTTCAGTTGTTCGGCTAACTGGGCGATCGCCTGGGATTCGAGTCGGATGGTACGTTTCGCGGATTCGATAAAGCTCATTAATTCGGCACGATCGTTGCAGTAATATGCCAAAGATAGCCTACGTACAGGAGAATCAAAAGGATTCCGTGTGATCGATTGAGCGTTCCCTGTGATCCATAGCGGGCGAGAAGCCATAAAAGGATGGTCAGACCGAGAGTCCAGGGAAGGTCTCGAGTGAACACGTCTGGTTCGATTGCGAAGGGTGAAATCATGGCAGCAATGCCGATAACACCTAAGAAATTGAAGAAATTTGAGCCAATGACTGTTCCTAGTGCCATGTCGGTTTTGTTTTTCAGGGCAGACGCAATTGATGCTGCGAGTTCAGGGAGTGACGTTCCGATGGCAACGATTGTGAGCCCGATGATTAGTTCAGAGATCCCAAAAAAACGGGCGATTTCAGTGGCTCCCCAGACCAACGCTTTAGAGCTACCAAGCAAGACCAACAGCCCACCAATGGTCAGGATTAAGGACATGGGTAGCGACAACTCGGAAATTTCTGTTTCTTCAGTGATCTGCGCTTCGTCTTTCATGAGCTGATACAGCATAATGGGCAGTGTCGCTATCAGAGCCATTCCCGCCCATGAGTCATACGTGCCTCGAGCTGCCAATGCATAGACGCAGAGACAGATAAAGATGAGTAACGGGAGTTCACGTCGCACTAAGAGTCTTGGAACAATTAGCGGGAATATACAGGCTGTGACCCCAAGCACCAGTGCGATGTTGGTAATGTTTGAGCCAAGTGCGTTCCCGAGCGCAAGCCCGGGACTACCCTCGAAGGCGGCGACAGCGGACACCAGTAGCTCGGGTGCCGATGTGCCAATGGAAACAATAGTGAGTCCAATCAGAAAATGGCTCATGCCGAGTCGTGAAGCAAGGCTTGCTGCGCCCTCAACAAATTTATCTGCGCTAATGACGGTCAGAGCGATACCGAGAACGACGGCAACCGTGGCCCAAATCATGTGAAGACTCCCGAACGTAATGCGACATTAAACATGTTGTGACGAAGCTCTGCTACACTCAGCGCCAGATTATTTGAATGAAGTGAAACCAATCGATTGTGACAACAGAAGCCTTTGTTGAGATTAGAGATGTTGTTTTTCGTCGCGACCAACGTGTGATCTACGATGGTCTGACGGCTTCAGTCCCTCGAGGAAAAATCACAGCGATCGTTGGTCCTTCTGGAACCGGGAAAACGACATTGCTGCGCTTGATCGGTGGGCAGCTCAAACCTGAATCTGGTGACGTCTGTGTTGATGGGTTGTCAGTCCAGTCGCTCAAACGCGCAGCCCTGTTCGACTTGAGGAAACGGATGGGAATGCTGTTTCAGTCGGGTGCGCTGTTTGCTGAATTGAGTGTTTTCGAAAATGTCGCGTTTCCACTCCGTGTGCACACGGATCTTGACGACGATTTGATTCGTTTAGTGGTTTTGATGAAGTTGGAGGCCGTTGGTCTTCGCGGTGCGGTCGACTTGATGCCGTCAGAGCTCTCTGGTGGGATGCAACGGCGGGTTGCTCTCGCACGAGCAATCGCACTGGATCCTGAAATGATAATGTACGACGAGCCGTTCGTTGGGCAGGACCCGATCGGTCTTGGTGTTCTGCTCTCGTTGGTTAAACAATTGAATCAGGCGCTTGGCTTGACCTCGTTGGTGGTCTCGCATGATTTGCAGGAGACACTGTCGATTGCGGATCATGTGATCATGATTGCAAACAATCGAGTCGTATTTCAGGGTTCACCAGATGTGATGCAGGCATCGGACGATCAATTGGTACAGCAGTTTCTTCACGGGAGTCCAGACGGCCCAGTACGTTTCCATTTTCCTGCGCCATCACTTGAGGATTCAGTGTCATGATGAATTGGATTGCAGGTGTTGGCAGATCGACACTGTCACAGCTCTCTGATTTGGGCCGCGCGACATTGATCCTAATGCAAGCCATTTTTGGTCGATCAAATGTCGGCGTTCACTGGCGTTTGACGATTGATCAAATTCATGTGGTTGGTGTGTTATCACTGAGTATCATCATCGTGAGCGGTTTATTCATCGGGATGGTCCTTGGATTGCAGGGTTATACGATTTTGACGGATTACGGTAGCGAACAAGCGCTTGGACAAATGGTCGCTTTGTCATTAACCCGAGAATTAGGGCCCGTTGTCACAGCACTTCTCTTTGCCGGTCGTGCGGGCTCAGCACTGACCGCTGAGATCGGATTGATGAAGGCCACCGAGCAACTCGCCAGTCTTGAGATGATTGGTGTCGATCCGCTGCGACGCGTTGTGGCTCCGAGATTTTGGGCAGGCGTGATCAGCCTACCAATACTGTCCCTTATTTTTGTGAGTGTTGGTTGCCTGGGCGGTGCCCTTGTGGGCGTGAGTTGGCTCGGAGTGGATTCAGGATCATTCTGGGCTAACATGCAGGCTTCAGTGGATTTTTCTGATGATGTGTTCAACGGTATGATTAAATCGGTGGTGTTCGCCGTTGTGGTCACTTGGATTGCGGTGTATCAGGGATATGACTTGGTTCCGACATCAGAAGGAATCGCACGCGCAACAACGAAAACGGTGGTGTATTCCTCGTTGGCCGTGCTTGGGTTGGATTTTTTCCTGACGGGAGTGATGTTTGGAGAGGTGTAAGTGTATTCGCGTCGTTTAGAATTGAGTGTCGGGGCTTTTGTTTTATTGGGCGCACTTTGCCTTGCCTTTTTAGCGCTTGAAGTTAGCGGTTTGACGCAAACGGGCGATTCTGGATCTTATCGACTGAGCGCGCGGTTCGATAATGTGGCTGGCTTAACGACGCGTGCGAAGGTCAGTGCGGCGGGTGTGACTGTCGGTCGTGTGGTTGGTATCCATTACGATGACGCAACGGCTGGGGCAATTGTCGATATGGAAATCAGCCAAGACTTCGCTCAATTCTCAGAAGATACATCAGCATCGATTTTGACAGCAGGACTTTTGGGTGAAAAATACATTGGATTATCGACTGGTGGTGATCCGAGCAACCTCAAAGAAGGTGATGTGATTTACGATACACAGTCCACGATCGTTCTTGAGGAACTGATCGGTAAGTTCTTACTGAATATGAGTAGCGACAAATGAAAACGTTGTTAGCCGGCTGTTTAGCATTTCTTTTCTCAATCACTGCGTTTGGTGATAGTGATCCAAAGGCTGTGGTTGAGCCGCTTCAAATTGCACGCGATACCTTTTATGACGATGTATCAAAGTTTCGAGCGGGCCAGTTGACCGAAGAGGAGCTTGTGACTCGGATTTCGGAACAGTTTGCGCCGCTTATCAATGACCGGACGGTTGCCCTACGTGTCATGGGTCGATTCGCGCGTAAGGCAACCGAAGAAGAACGTGATCGATTCACGGATCGATTGGAAACAAGCCTTGTAGATGCCTATGCAAGGGGTCTTGCGGCTTATGGTGGTGAGAAACTGACGCTTCCCGACGAGGGTGTGATCTTAAAGCCGGGTCGAGCGGTGGTTGAGGCGCGATTGGAAAGTCCAGGTCGTGAGGCATTACCGATTCAGTTCGCGCTTGGTCATAAAGAAGGAAAAGGTTGGTTGGTCGAGAATGTCGTCATTGCTGGTATCAATCTCGGTTTGACCATGCGTAATCAGTTTGCAGACCTTGTGAAGTCGACTGGCAGTGTGTCTGGCGCAATCGACGCTTGGTTATTCGAATCAGTGAGCTCAAACTAACCGTGCTCGTTGTTGATGTAAGTGCATATGCCAAGCCGTGGGCTGAACTCAAAACGCTGGGTGTTGATGCGATTCGGCGTGGAGAAACGGCTATCGATGTCAGTGTATGGACAGAGGCTTCTAGCGCACATCTGGCGGTAATGGTGTATTGGTGGAAATCTGCGCGTGCGATGGACCAGTCGTTGACAGTGACTGGTTTGAATCCCACTTTTAAGACGCTGGCTGAACTTGGTGGCGTGATGTGTATTGAGACAGGAGAATCGGATGCTGGCCACTGAAGTGCGCGCATTATTGGAATCGAAAAATACCGAATGGAACTTCGCCGTCGAGGGCGAGGGACGCAATTTTCAGATTGAAGCAGTCAGTGCAGATTTTGAGTCAATGACTCGGGTTAAGCGACAGCAGGCTGTTTTGCGTTTAATCGCCGATGAAATCGCCGAAGGGGCCTTGCATGCGATTACAGTCACAGCTCTGACACCTGAAGAAAAAAGTAAGCGCCAGGGACTGGGTATTTAACGATGGATCGTTTATTAATTCGTGGTGGGCGTCAGCTCGGTGGCGACGTCAAAGTCAGTGGTGCGAAAAATGCGGCATTACCGATCCTGGCGACCGCATTGATGGTCCCAGGTAAAGTGCGCTTTGAAAATCTACCGCACCTCAATGATGTCACGACGATGTTGCAACTCCTTGGGCGGATGGGAGTTGAGGTTCTGCTTGATGATACGGGTTCAGTTGAACTCGATGCATCACAATTGAATTCAGTTGTTGCCCCTTATGATCTCGTGCGTACCATGCGAGCGAGTATTGTCGTTTTAGGGCCTTTGCTGGCAAGGGCTCATGAAGCCGAAGTCTCTCTCCCCGGTGGCTGCGCTATCGGGGCGCGTCCCGTGAATTTACATGTCAAAGCTCTCGAACGGTTGGGAGTTGAGTTTGAAGTGACGGATGGCTACATCAAAGGCCGCGCTCCGCGCGGATTGATTGGCGGGAAAGTGCTGTTCGAAAAAATTACCGTGACAGGTACTGAAAATGTCTTGATGGCTGCAGCACTCGCTCAAGGCGAGACGATTATTGAGAACGCTGCACGTGAGCCTGAAGTTACTGATCTTGCTGATTGCTTGGTTGCACTCGGGGCGAAGATTGAAGGTATTGGAACGGATACATTATGTATTCAAGGGGTCGAGCAACTTCATGGCGGGACCCACAGAATCATCCCCGATCGCATCGAAGCTGGGACATTTTTGGTGGCGGCTGCTGCTACTGGCGGATCCTGTACTCTCACAGAGTGTGAGCCAAAGCATATGGACGCAACGCTTCTGAAGCTTGAAGAAGCCGGTGCACAGATTGATCGAACTGAATCGACTATTTCTCTGGATATGCAGGGTCGCCGTCCGACTGCTGTTGATATTACGACCGTCGAGTATCCAGGGTTTGCAACCGACATGCAGGCGCAATTTGTTGCTCTGAATTCGGTGGCTCAAGGGTCAGGCCGAGTGACTGAAACCATCTTTGAAAATCGCATGATGCATATTCCTGAAATGCAACGCATGGGCGCACAGATTGATTTACGTGGGGCCACTGCAAGCACCACAGGTGTCGACCGACTGAAAGGTGCGCCGGTGATGAGTACAGATCTCCGTGCGTCTGCCTCGCTGGTGATCGCAGGCTTGGTTGCAGACGGTGAAACTGTCGTTGATCGGGTGTATCACATCGATCGTGGTTACGAGCGAATTGAAGAGAAACTTCGACGCTTAGGTGCAGACATTGAGCGAGTCCGGGTATGAGTCAGCCGCTGACCTTCGCATTAGCTAAAGGCCGCTTGTTGGATGAAACGCTCCCTTTGCTGGCCGCACTTGGTATCGAGCCGAGTGAGTCCTTGACTGGCAGTCGAAAGCTGATGTTTGAAACCAATCGTCCCGATGTTCGGTTGCTAGTGCTCCGCGCAAGCGATGTCCCTCCCTACGTTGAACGCGGTGGTGCCCACCTCGGTATTGCCGGCAAAGACACGTTACTGGAGTATGGGTCTGACATGCTATGCGAGCTTGTCGATCTGCAACTATCGAAGTGCCGGCTGATGACTGCTACTAAGAAGGGATCTGAATTTCCCGCAACTGGTCGAATTCGGGTTGCGACCAAATACGTGAATGTTGCGCGTCAGTATTTCGCATCGCAAGGTCGTCAAATTGATCCGATTAAGCTGTATGGAGCGATGGAATTGGCCCCGATCGTGGGCTTAGCTGATGTCATTGTTGACGTTGTGGATACCGGAAATACATTGAAGGCGAATGGACTCGAAGCACGGGATTTGATTGCACATTCCAGTGCTCGGTTGGTGGTTTCACGGGTTGCAATGAAGACCCGCCACCAATATATCTCTCCCATAATTGAACAATTGAATGAATGGGTAAAAACACAGCATGCAACTTAAGCCTGTCAAGCTAGCGACACGAGATGCCAATTTCGATGAGCGCTTAACAGAGCTCACTGCTTGGGAGTCTGTGAGTGATCTGAGTCGCCAGACTCGCGTTGCCGAGATCATTCAAGCGGTGCGGACTGAAGGTGACGAGGCCCTGGTGCGTTTGACTCGTGAGTTGGATCAGAATCCAGTAAAGATGGCATCTGATCTTGTTTTAGATGAATCAGACCTCGAGGCCGCTTTCCATGGCTTATCTCCGGATTTGAAAACGGCGCTGACGACAGCGCGGGATCGGATTTGGGCGTTCCATGAAGCGCAAAAAGAATCGAGTTGGCGCCTTCCCAACCAAGGTGATGGCATTATCCTGGGTCAGGAAGTCAGGCCCATGAGTCGAGTTGGACTTTACGTACCAGGCGGCAAGGCGACCTATCCATCATCTGTTCTGATGAATGCAATTCCTGCAAAAGTCGCAGGGGTTTCAATGGTGCAAATGGTTGTCCCGGCACCAACAGGCGAGCTCAATCCGGTGGTATTAGCCGCCGCTTATCTGGCGAAAGTTGACCGTGTTGTGACTGTCGGCGGGGCGCAGGCTGTTGCAGCTCTTGCTTACGGAACAGCGAGTGTTTTACCAGTTGATAAGATCGTTGGACCGGGTAATGCCTGGGTGGCGACTGCAAAACGGCAAGTCTTCGGCAAGGTGGGGATTGATATGATCGCCGGGCCATCGGAAATTCTCGTCTATGTTGAGCCACCCATGGATCCAGATTGGGTGGCCATGGATCTCTTCAGCCAGGCTGAGCATGACGAAGACGCACAGCCAATCTTTGTCCACTGCGATCCTTTATTTGCGCAAGCAGTGCTGGAGTCAATGAATCGTTTATTGCCGACACTCGAGCGCGCATCGATTATTGAACAGTCAATCAACAACCGCTGTGTATTTATCGAAGCATCGGATCGGTCAGACGCGCTCACTGTCATCAACCTTGTGGCACCAGAGCATCTCGAGTTGTGTGTGGATGATCCAGAATCCATGTTGCCTGAGATTGATCATGCTGGTGCAATCTTTATGGGACGTCATACGCCTGAAGCCTTGGGTGATTACTGCGCAGGTCCAAATCATGTATTACCGACCTCAGGGACAGCGCGATTTGCATCACCCCTCGGTGTTTATGATTTTATTAAGCGCTCATCGGTTATCCACTGTACGGCTGATGGTTCAAAAACAATCGCTGGTGTCGCATCGACTCTGGCACATTCGGAAAGTCTGACCGCGCACGCACGTTCAGCCGAGTACCGTCGTGACGCGTGAAGAGCTGATCCAGGCATTGATACCGGAGCGGGTGCGGCAGGGAGCTGCGTACCAGATCCCTGATGCCACTGGGATGGTCAAGCTGGATGCGATGGAAAATCCGTATCGATGGCCACAATCGCTCCGTGATGAACTCGCCACTCGGTTGGCTGACTGCGCGTTGAATCGGTATCCGGACCCACATGCAGATTCGATTAGAGCTCCACTTGCGCAATGGATGCAAATTCCAGATACCCTCGACCCGTTATTTGGGAACGGTTCGGATGAAATTATTGGCCTGTTGATTTCCAACCTCATTGGTACAGGCCGCAGCGTCTGTGCCCCAGATCCGAGTTTTGTGATGTTCCAGGTACTTGCTAATCAGTATTCGGTTCCATTTCGGGCATTACCACTGGATTCTGAGTTCGATATTGATGTCGACGCATGGATGGACGGTCTCATGGAGGCGGATCCTGCCCTGATCTTCGTTCCACAACCGAATAATCCAACCAGTAATTTATTTTCCAAAGATCGGCTTGCACAGATAGTGGAGTCAACGCAGGCGCTGATTGTCATCGACGAGGCCTATACCGCATTTACTGATGCCGACTATTTGGATTGGGCGGAGCGATACCCGAATGTTGTGGTGATGCGGACATTATCAAAAGTTGGATTGGCAGGAAGTCGTTTTGGCATGTTGATCGGACATCCAGATTGGATTGTTGAGTTCGACAAAAATAGATTGCCCTACAACATTAATGTGATGTCACAAACCGCTGTCCAGTTCGCACTTGAGCATGCATCGATACTTGAAGAACAAAGCGGGCTCATTCGAAAAGAGCGATCACGGCTGTCGACGCTATTGAGTGAGCGAGGATATTCAGTGTGGCACTCGGAGGCCAATTTTGTGGTGATGGACTGCGGGGTGCACGCGGCTCGTGATCTGTTCGAGGGGTTGAAACAGCACCAAGTGCTGGTGAAATGCCTGGATGGATCACACCCGCGGTTGACCAATACGCTCCGCTTGACCGTCGGCACTCCCGAAGAGTCTGATGCGCTGTTGTCAGCGCTTGATCAATTAGTTGCTCGCTGAATTGGGACGCTGGCCGACCGTGATCATGCGGTCGATCGTTTGACCCTCACGGAGTAGCTTGATAGGGATTTGCGTGCCTGGCTCAAAATCTGCAACTTGGTTCATTGCCAGTCGCCCGTCTGTGATTTTTTGACCATTCATATGCGTCAAAATATCCCCCGGTAAAATATCGGCGTTCGCGGCAGGGCCGCGCCGATAGACCCCTGAGATGAGAACACCAGTATCTTTACCGACGCCGAACGATCTCGCTAAGTCATCTGTCAATGGTTGTGTCTCAACACCAATCCAGCCACGGATGACCTGCCCATGATCGATCAGCTCTTGCATGATGTCGGTGGCAATGGACGCGGGGATGGCAAACCCGATTCCATTGGATCCACCACTCCGCGTGAATATCGCTGTATTAATGCCAATCAATTCACCGCGGACATTGATTAATGCGCCACCAGAATTACCCGGATTGATGGCAGCATCAGTTTGAATAAAATTCTCGTAATTGGTGACACCAACCTGGTTGCGGCCGGTTGCGCTCAGAATTCCCATTGTCACGGTCTGCCCGACGCCAAAAGGGTTACCAATTGCGAAGACCAGATCTCCGACTCGACCCGGTGACGTTGTCAGGATCAATTTTGGAAGATTGGTCATTTCAATCTTCAACACTGCGATATCCGTGTCTGGATCGGTTCCCACAACAGAGGCTTGAGAAACCCGTCCGTCTTTCAATTCCACAACAATGTCGTCAGCGCCCGCAATGACGTGATGGTTAGTCAGAATGTAACCGTTCCCAGAAACAACAACTCCGGAGCCGAGACTTGATTCCATCCGCTTACGGTGCGGTTCACTCGGTAAATTGAAGAAATTTCGGAAGAGTGGATCTCGCGCCAGTGGATGGGCACGAGTTTCAACAGTGGTTGTTGTATAAATATTAACGACCGCTGGTGCCGCTCGCCCAACCGCGGAAGCGTAGCTCGCAGGGCCCTCGGCTGGGATCTGGCTAACCAGTGCACTGTTATCAATGATGTTGAGCTCGACACCACCCGTTCGACCAGTGAGCTCAGGAAATTCACGGATCACTAAAAGAGCAATTAAAATACCCGTGATGACAGGCCAGAGAATTCGCGAAATTTGTTGTAGCATGGATTGTCCTGAAAGAGAGACGATATGACGACTAGTTTACACACACTGATCCAAACGCTCGATGATTGGATGCAAGCGGATTCATTTAAAGATTATGCGCCCAACGGTCTGCAAGTTGAGGGCCGCGATGCTATTCATAAACTCGCTCTCGGTGTGACCGCATCGGCAGATGTGATCGAGCAAGCGGTGGGGTGGGGTGCCGATGCTCTACTGGTGCATCACGGATATTTTTGGAAAAATGAATTAGACACATTGACCGGAATTAAAGGTCGTCGAATTCGAGCTTTGCTCGAGAATCAAATGTCGTTGATTGCCTATCATTTACCACTTGATTGCCATCCTGAATTTGGGAATAACAAAACATTGCTCGATCAGCTGGATTTACCGGACGGATCTCCGATTGACGGAGAGGGAGGGCTTCTATGGTCAGTTGTGCTTGACGGTCAGTTGACGCTCGATCAATTGGCAGATCGGATCGCATCCCGATTAAATCGTACACCGACGGTCATCCAGTCTCCACGGGCAAAAGATCGTCTCGAGCACATGATTGTCTGTACCGGTGGTGCTCAGGATTACATTACCAAAGCCCAACGCTACGGCGCAGACATTTATTTATCAGGTGAGATCTCTGAGCGAACAACGCATGAAGCGCGTGAGCTTGGAGTGCACTATATTGCAGCCGGGCATCATGCAACGGAACGGTATGGCGTGCAGGCGCTGGGCTCTAAAATCAATCAAACCATGGGGCTCGAGATCGCTTTTTTCGACGACCATAACCCCGCTTAACTATTGAAGTTGTCCTCGCGCATCTGCATAGTCGCGCGGTGGGAGAACCGCATCTTGGTCACTGGTTTCTGGCTCCACTTCAACGGGCGTTTGTTCATCGCGTAATTCTGCGGCGAGTTGTTGCTGCCGATCAGCAAGTTCAACGAGTGCATCCTTGGTGGCATTGAGATGCTTGTCGATATCATCCATCAGACTCTCATGTCTGGCTTCAGCGAGGGTTTTCTCGCGCTCAAGATCTGGCGGTGCAACAGTCACAGTTTTTGGCGGGCGTGAAAACCAACCAATCAGACCACCCGTGATAAACGCGAGAGCAATAACTCCTAAAGTGAAGGCATTTAATTCCACAATGTCATCTCCATTTTTGTCTAGTGTACGGAGTTTGCGTTGTTTCAGCGAGTCGTTAGACTTCGTATTCTTGAGGAGATTCATGAATACGCCAGTTATCCACTTTATCGATGGTCCGGTCGGTTTTATTGAGACTGCGTCATTATTGTGCGACCTGTTTCAACCAATGCCAGAGCAAGCACTTTTGATCCTGCATCCACATCCCTCACATGGTGGAACAATGGGTAACAAGGTTGTGACCACAATTGCTCGTGTCGCCCGCGATGCAGGGTTACCTGCTGTTGCCTTTAATTTTCGTGGCGCAGGTCGTAGCGAGGGTGTTTGGGATTATGGCGAGGGTGAATTGATGGATGCCTTTCATGTTGCCTCGTTGATGGTCCGTCATGGTGTCTCGAAATTGTGTCTGGCAGGATTTTCATTTGGTGGATCGATTGCGGCGCGACTCATTCAGATGATTCGCACAGAAGGCCTAGATGTTGAGGTCATTGATCTCATTCAGGTGGCCCCTGCAGTTGAAAACTTTCCGATCGAGCACTCGGCGCTCGGTAATGTTCCAAGAACGGTGATTTACAACGAAGATGACGACGTCGTCGATCCCCAAGCGATACGCGCCTATGCAATCGGTGTTCATGCACAACTGATCCATTCGACGACAGGAGGTCACTTCTTTCATGGCGAGCTGACTCGTTTGAAGGAGGTGATTTCATCTCACTATCTCGAGCGGGGCATTGTATGAGGCGGATCCCTGCATCACATGCTTATGATGGACTTATCGAAGTCGGGCAGATCAGCCTAGATAAGAATCAACGAGCCACTCTTACATTACTCGATCAGTTAGCGGTCAAGCTCGGGTTAAAAAAGCACTGGTCCGGCGGTCGGAAAGGCTTATTGCGTCGTCAGTCATGGGATCGACCAGAGCGAGGTTTATACATTTGGGGCGGTGTCGGTCGAGGAAAAACGTTCTTGATGGATTTGTTTGTTGATTCTTTGCCTAAGGGCACTGCAATGCGTTTGCATTTCCATCGATTCATGAATCAAGTACATGAGCGGCTGACTGCTTTACAGGGAACGGAGAATCCACTCGAAGTAATTGCTGATGAATTCGCGCGTCAAGCGAAGGTGCTGTGCCTGGATGAGTGCTTCGTGTCAGACATCACGGATGCGATGGTGCTGGGTACACTCTTTGACGGACTATTCAGGCGCGGAGTGTCACTCGTGACGACCAGTAATATTGTACCGGATGACTTGTATAGAGACGGTTTGCAAAGGGACCGCTTTTTGCCTGCGATTGCGCTTATTCAGAAGAACTGCCAAGTTTACAATCTAGATTCGGGAACTGACTATCGCTTGCGAACGCTTGAGCATGCCAAGCTGTACTGTGCGCCATGCGATAGTCACGCGATTGATGCCATTTGGGCGTCGGTTCTAGCACTGGCGCCTGAGGCGACAAAAAGCGAAGGCGCGTTTGTGAAGATCAATCGGCGTCAACTGGCCGTACGTTTCGTGGCTGAGGATGTGGTCTGGTTCGATTTTGATGTGATTTGCGGTGCGGGTCGTGCTGCTCCTGACTATATTGAGATTGCGAAGATTTACCACACAGTGGTTGTGACCGGGTTACCGAATCTGAGTATTGCTGGCGATGATTCGACCCGCAGATTTTTGCATCTAGTGGACGAATTTTACGATCGTTCGGTGAATTTAATTGTGGGTGCTGATGTATCGATGGACAGACTGTATGTGTCTGGACGCTTGGCATTTGAGATGGAGCGGTGTTGCTCACGTTTGTTGGAGATGCAATCCGTTGAATATCTCGAGCGACCACATCGACCGGATTGATAAAAGACTGTTGCGCAAAGAGTCGTCCATCACTATACTCCGCGCCTATTTGAATTTTGAACGCCGCTCAAGGCAGAAGACAAACATGAAGACGATTAGCGCTAAAGCAGAAACCGTACAGCG
>CAJWFL010000002.1:0-43721 GCA_913031455.1 uncultured Gammaproteobacteria bacterium | reverse complement strand
AGAGGCATCAACCTCAGAACCGTCGACCCGTAACTTGAGGTGGGCTGTTGGAGCCACTCCCATTTTTGATGTCACAGCCAGATCTGCAAGATCGTAGCGCGCACTGTCAGCCTCCATTTTCTGGGCATTCATCAACGCTTGCAGGTCTTCGTCAAAGATTTCATGTTTTCGGTCAGCCAGGTCCTTGAAGCGTGCAAAGGCCTCATTCAAGGCTTGGTCATCGGCCAGAATAATCCCAAGTTCATCAAGTCGAGATTTGAAAGCAGCACGTCCCGAATGTTTACCCAAGACCATTTTGTTGGTATTCCAGCCAACATCTTCAGCACGCATGATTTCGTAGGTTTCGCGATGCTTCAACACACCGTCCTGGTGGATGCCTGACTCATGCGCGAACGCATTGGCACCAACAATTGCCTTATTTGGCTGGACTGGAAATCCCGTAATCGAGGAGACCAATCGCGATGTGGGAACAATATGCTGTGTATCAATATGTGTTTCAACATCGACAATATCAGATCGTGTCTTGACGGCCATCACGACTTCTTCAAGCGACGTATTTCCTGCACGCTCGCCAAGGCCATTGATAGTACACTCAATTTGACGACATCCGGCACGGACAGCCGCGAGTGAATTCGCAACAGCGACTCCGAGGTCGTTATGACAGTGCACTGAAAAGATTGCTTTATCAGCATTCGGTATTTTCGATAGCAGTGTCCGAACAGTCTCTTCGATTTGGAATGGAAGGTTGTACCCAACGGTGTCCGGGAAATTACATGTACTCGCACCAGCATCGATCGCAGCTTCGAAAACTCGAGCGAGAAAGTCGATATCTGAGCGGCCCGCATCTTCTGCGGAAAACTCGACGTCGTCTGTATACTGACGCGCTTTTTTCACTGCGTAGACCGCCTGTTCAATCACCCGCTCAGGCTCTAGCTTGAGCTTGTGCTTCATATGAATCGGGCTGGTTGCAATGAATGTATGAATCCGACGCCGGGGTGCTGGTGCGATCGCTTCTGCTGCGATTTCAATGTCTCTGTCAAGTGCGCGTGACAAGCTGCAGACTGTCGACTCTTGAATGGCCGAGGCAACCGCTTTGACGGCCTCAAAATCACCAGGGCTCGCTACAGCAAAACCGGCTTCAATCACATCAACGCGAAGACGCTCGAGTGCTTTGGCAATGCGGACTTTTTCATCACGGGTCATTGAGGCGCCTGGACTCTGCTCTCCATCACGCAATGTTGTGTCAAAAATGATTAACTGATCTTTCGCCATCTTCATTTCTCCAACGGGTTAAAACCGTCTGGCAATACATACAACTGAATACAAAAAGAAATCGAATACGAGACAAACCGAACCGCCCATCAGGGCAGTCGACGGCCAAATAGAAGAATGTTTTTGGCGAATAGCGTGATCATGGTTTGAGGATGCCAATGAAAGCGGCATTCTGCAAGAAAGTTTTTTCAATCGCGCTCATTGAGCGCGACTATTGACGCTAAGCACCCTCAACAATACGAAAATCCCGATCAACGCCGTCTGCCAACGCATCCAATGCAGCTTGATACGCATCCGAATCATAGGCATTTTGCGCATCAATCAACGTCGGCCATTCAACAATCACTGTACGCTCCATCACACCTGAACCAGCTGCATAGACAGCAGCGCTGCGAACAAGGAAGCGTCCACCCTGGCTCTCAACCGCCGGCTTCGCGAGTTCCGCATAAGCAGCCAGCTTGTCCGCATCATAAATTTCGCGGTAACAACTAATCCAATACCCTTTTTGCATTGCTTATCCTTTGAGATTGTATTGTTTTGACTCCAACCAACTGGCTAACTTCATACCACCAAAAGTGCTTGAGGCCACGATACCGATCAAAACGATCGTTTCAATGAGGTGATCAGTCCCTGGTCGGAACAGCACCACCAATACACAACTGATGATAAAACCAATCGCACCATAGATTACCTGGCGCCTCGCCTCATTTTCTGACAACGTCGGGATGTCTTCATCAATGATCCCGCGTTTACTCTTCTTCTTTCGGCGCACGTTTTTTCCCATCCAAGCGATTCTTCAACCAAAGGACTGGACCACTCAAAATATAAAGACTCGTTAATAACAATAGAACCCGAGGTGGATCAAGAGAGACAAAAGCAAATATCAACGCAGCGGCCATGATCGCAAGCAGCGGCACACGTGCCTTCAAGTCAGAATTCTTAAATGAGGGATAAGAAACAGATGATACCATCAGAAGACCACAGATTGCGGTCAATATCACCATCGATAATGCGACTGTCTCACCTTGGATACTTGAATCCACCAGCGTCCAAACAGCAGATGCTAAGAAATAGGCTGCAGCAGGACACGCTAAGCCAATAAAATCATTGGAATCAATAATTTCACGCTGGATATTAAACCGGGCAAGTCGTAACGCGGTGCCCGCGACGTAGATGAAGGCCGCGACCCACCCAAGTTTGCCAAGTGCCGATAAAGACCAACTAAATACCAAAACAGCCGGCGCAACACCGAAAGCAACGACGTCACTCAACGAATCATATTGCGCACCAAATTCACTTTGGGTATTGGTCAGCCGGGCAACACGGCCATCAAGACCATCAAAAAGCCCTGAGACAAGAATCGCAATTGCAGCAGTCTCAAACAGCCTCTCCCCCTCATAGACCGCTCGCGTTGCGGTGATAACTGAAAAGAATCCTGCCAGCAGTGCTGCAGTCGTCAGGATGTTAGGGAGGAGGTAAATACCTTTTGACTGAGTCATCATGACAAGCGGGCCCGAGGGCCCGCCCTCAATTAGTTCTTGTCTTTATCAACCAGTTTATTGGCTGCAATCCAGGGCATCATCGCACGCAAGTCAGCACCGACCTGCTCAATCGGATGTGCTGCATTGTTACGACGACGTGCTGTCATCGATGGGTAGTTTGTTTGACCTTCGGTGATAAACATCTTGGCGTACTCGCCAGCCTGAATCCGACGCAATGCTTCACGCATCGCATATCGAGAGTCTTCGTTGATCACTTCAGGACCAGTGACGTATTCACCAAACTCTGCGTTGTTTGAGATTGAGTAGTTCATGTTGGCGATACCACCCTCGTACATCAAATCAACAATCAATTTCAATTCGTGAAGGCACTCAAAATACGCCATTTCCGGCGCATAGCCCGCATCGACCAAGGTTTCAAAACCCGCTTTGACAAGCTCAACACAACCACCACACAGCACGGCCTGCTCACCAAACAAGTCAGTCTCTGTTTCATCCTTAAATGTGGTTTCAATGATACCCGTGCGTCCGCCACCAACGCCTGAAGCATAAGACATGGCGACATTCTTGGCGTTACCAGATGCATCCTGATGAATTGCAACCAAATCAGGAACGCCACCACCACGGACATACTCACTGCGTACCGTATGACCTGGTGCCTTCGGTGCGATCATAATCACGTCCAGATCGGCACGTGGAACCACTTGGTTGTAGTGAATTGAGAAGCCATGTGAGAACGCGAGCGTCGCACCTTGCTTGATGTTTGGTTCGATTTCCGACTTGTAAATATCCCCATGAAACTCATCAGGCGTCAGAATCATGACAAGATCAGCTTGCGCAACGGCTTCATTCACTGGCAACACTTTCAGACCATGTGCTTCGGCTTTAGCGACCGAAGACGAACCAGTGCGAAGACCGACAGTCACATCAACACCCGAGTCTTTCAGGTTGCACGCCTGAGCGTGGCCCTGCGATCCATAACCGATTACCGATACCTTTTTCGATTGAATGATCGATAAGTCACAATCTTTGTCGTAATAAATCTGCATGAAATGTTTTCCTCTCGTTAATTTTTTGGCGGCCTACACAGACAACACGCGTTCTCCGCGCGCAATACCACTGACACCACTTCGCACCACTTCCAAAATGGCCGAAGCACCAATCGCGTCTATGAGTGCATCTAATTTATCGCTCGTTCCGGTGAGCTGGACGGTATACATTGCCGGGGTGACGTCAACAATTTGGCCGCGGAAGATATCACAGGTCCGCTTCACCTCAGCGCGCTGAGCCCCGGTGGCTTTGATTTTGATCAGCATCAACTCGCGCTCGATGTGTTCGCCCTCGGTAAGATCCACCAATTTCACTACATCGATCAGCTTATTCAACTGCTTTGTAATCTGTTCAATCACAGTATCGTCACCGATCGTGGTGACTGTCAGCCGCGACAACGTGGGATCTTCTGTCGGCGCGACAGTGAGCGATTCGATGTTGTATCCGCGTTGTGAAAATAGTCCGACGACACGAGACAACCCACCTGGCTCATTTTCCATCAGAGCCGAAATTATGTGTCTCACTTCGTACGCTCCGTCTTACTCAAAATCATATCCTTCATTGAGCCAGTTGGTATCTGCATTGGGTAGACATGCTCATCCGGATCAATATAGATATCCATAAACACCACGCGATCCTTCATCGCGAAACACTCTTCCATTTTTGCTTTCAGCTCTGATGGATCGGTGACGATCATTCCCACGTGACCATAGGCTTCGGCGAGCTTTACGAAATCTGGCAGCGAATCCGCATAGGTTGAGGCCGCGTAACGACCGCCGTACTGCATATCCTGCCATTGCTTGACCATACCTAAAGCAGCATTGTTCAGGTTAATGATCTTCACAGGCATGTTGTATTGCGTACAAGTTGACAGTTCTTCGATACACATCTGAATCGAGCCCTCGCCCGTGACAACAGCAACCTGCCGGTCCGGATGTGCAAGCTGAACACCCATCGCAGCCGGCAAACCGAATCCCATCGTTCCGAGTCCACCAGAATTGATCCACTGTCGTGGTTGGTCGTACTTATAGTATTGCGCTGCAAACATTTGATGTTGTCCAACGTCCGAGCAAATGAACGCTTCGCCGTTGGTCACGTCATACAACGTCCGAATCACATCTTGAGGCATGATCTTGTCGCGGCGCGTGAAACGATCACCAGTCCAGAGGCCATGCTTCTCGCGCCAGCCATTGATGGTTTCCCACCAGGCACTTAACGCATCCGAGTCAGGCTCGACATCCATCTGATTCAGCATTTCCACCATATCGGCCAACACAGACTTCACAGGACCAACCAACGGAACTTCGATATGCCGAACTGTTTTTTGAATCGAGGCAGGGTCAATATCAATGTGCACGATCCGGGCATTCGGGCAGAATTTTTTCGGGTTATTCGTCACGCGGTCATCAAACCGAGCACCCACAGCAAAGATCACATCGGCTTGATGCATCGCTTGATTTGCTTCGTAAAAACCGTGCATACCCAACATGCCGATGAACTGATCATCCGATCCAGGAAATGCACCCAAACCCATCAACGTATTGGTCACCGGATAACCGAGACGCTTTGCGATCGCCGTGAGTTCCTCGGCTGCATCACCCAAAACCACGCCGCCGCCGGCATAAATCATGGGACGTTTCGCTTCGACGAGAAGATCGAGCGCTTTACGAATTTGACCAGCATGCCCTTTTAGCGCCGGTGTGTAAGAACGCATGTTGACTGTTTCTGGGTATTCAAAAGGACGTTTTTCGGTCGGTGCTGTCATGTCTTTTGGCACATCAACGACCACGGGACCCGGACGACCGCTCTTTGCGATATGAAACGCTTTTTTCATCACGCTCGGGATTTCTTCAATCGAACGCACGAGGAACGAATGCTTCACGATCGGGCGACAACAACCGATCATATCCGTCTCTTGGAAAGCATCGGTGCCCATCAAATGACTTGGCACGTTCCCGGAAATCACAACCAACGGAATCGAATCCATATAGGCGGTCGCAATGCCCGTAATGGCATTTGTCGCCCCAGGACCCGAGGTCACAAGGCTGACACCCACCTCGCCAGTTGAACGCGCGAACCCGTCCGCAGCGTGGACTGCGGCCTGCTCGTGGCGTACCAAAATGTGTTCAACTGCATCTTGCTGATACAGGGCGTCATAAATGTGTAGAACCGCGCCGCCGGGGTAGCCAAAAATCATTTTGACCCCTTCCTCTTTCAGCGCGCGCATGATCATTTCACCGCCAGAAAGCAATTCCACTTCCGACCCTCTCCGAGTTAATAGTTAAGGTAAATCGACAATTGTGACACCCATAAAAGGCCTGTCAACTGAGGGCCGCTGTATTTTAGGTCTGAAAGGTAATCTCGCCGGCAGATGTGAGGACTGCTTGAATGGTTGCACCCGGCGCAAACTGACCTTTCAGCAATGCTTCGGCAAGCGGATTTTCAAGATGAAACTGGATCGCTCGTTTCAAGGGTCGCGCACCATAGACCGGATCGTAACCTGCCTCACACAGTTTTTCGGCGACTTCATCGGTCAGTTCAAATCCAAATTCCAGCTCGTCGAGCCGAGCGCGTAAATAAGACAACTGAACGTCTAAGATCCCGCGAATATGCTCTCGGCCAAGTGCGTGGAAAACCACCGCATCGTCGATTCGATTGATAAACTCAGGCCGGAAATGCGTGCCTACGACACCCATTACAGTATCGCGAATGGTTTGGTGCGACTCACCAACCATGCTCTGGATTAAGTCAGACCCCAAATTCGACGTCATGACCACAACCGAATTCGAAAAATCAACCGTACGACCCTGACCGTCAGTGAGACGCCCGTCATCGAGTACTTGCAACAGAATATTAAATACGTCGGGATGCGCTTTTTCGACTTCATCCAATAGCACCACTGCATACGGACGGCGACGGACTGCTTCAGTCAAATAACCGCCCTGTTCATATCCGACATAGCCTGGTGGTGCGCCCACCAGGCGGGCGACTGAATGTTTCTCCATGAATTCGGACATATCAATCCGAACCATGGCATCTTCCGACTCAAACAAAAATTCAGCCAAACTTTTACACAGTTCGGTTTTACCAACCCCGGTTGGACCTAGAAATAAAAACGAACCATTGGGTCGCTTTGGATCCGATAAACCAGATCGCGAACGACGTACCGCATTGGCAACTGCAGTCACTGCGGTGTCTTGGCCAACCACTCGAGCATGCAATGCATCCTCCATTTGAAGGAGTTTGTCTTTCTCACCTTCGAGCATCTTCGCAACAGGAATACCAGTCCAACGACTCACAACCTCAGCGATTTCCTCCTCAGTAACACGAGAGCGGACCAGCTTTCCTTCATCAGACTCGTTAGCCTCTTGAGCATCAGCCATTCGCTTTTCGAGGGACGGGATCACCCCATATTGAATTTCACTCATCCGAGCCAAATCGCCTGCACGTCGTGCCTGCTCTAAATCAATTTCAGCGCGATCAAGCTCTTCTTTGATGGCTTGTACACCATGCGTTTGCGCTTTTTCTGACACCCACACCTCCTCAAGTGCGCTGGCTTCTTTGGCGACTTCGGCAATCGTTTCTTCAAGCTCAATCAGACGTGCCTTACTCGCCTCATCCTTCTCCTTTTTCAGTGCCTCACGTTCGATTTTTAATTGAATCAATCGACGATCTAAACGATCCAACTCTTCAGGCTTTGAATCCATTTCCAAACGGATGCGGCTGGCTGCCTCATCCATCAGATCAATCGCCTTATCAGGCAGCTGTCTGTCGGTGATATAGCGGCTTGATAATTTAGCCGCCGCGATGATGGCTGAGTCAGAAATCTCAACCCCATGATGCACTTCGTATTTCGGCTTCAATCCACGAAGGATTGCAATCGTATCGGTTTCTGTCGGCTCACCCACCAACACTTTCTGGAAGCGACGCTCGAGCGCCGCATCTTTTTCAAAATACTGGCGATATTCATCAAGTGTTGTTGCGCCCACGCAATGCAGTTCTCCACGAGCAAGTGCAGGCTTCAGCATATTGCCTGCATCCATCGCTCCCTCGGACTTACCCGCTCCCACCATGGTGTGGATTTCATCGATAAATAAAATGATTTGCCCTTCTTGCTGCGCCAGTTCTTTCAATACAGCCTTTAATCGCTCTTCGAATTCACCACGGAATTTCGCACCTGCAATCAGCGACCCCAGATCAAGCGATAACACGCGCTTCCCTTTCAATCCCTCGGGCACTTCACCATTGACAATCCGAGCCGCTAGACCCTCAACAATCGCCGTCTTACCGACACCAGGTTCACCGATTAACACAGGGTTATTCTTTGTGCGACGCTGTAATACTTGGACGGCACGCCGAATTTCCTCGTCACGCCCAATCACCGGATCCAGTTTGCCGTCTGACGCTCGTGCAGTCAGATCAAGGCAATACTTATCAAGAGCACCACGATTTTCTTCATCATTTTCGGTTTGCACTGACTCGCCTCCACGGAGTTTCTCGATAGCATCGGCAAAGTGATCTTCATTCACTGAAGCCGCCTGAAAAGCAGCTTTTGTGGTCTTGTCTTTCGACATCACAGCCAAAACAGTTTCTGAAGAGAGATAGGCGTCTTTCTGCGCCATTGACTGCTTCTCAGCCAAATTAAACTGACGAGTCAGGTCCTGACTCATTCGGATCTCACCATCGTGGTTGGTAACCCGTGCCAACCCATCTAAAGTGTGGTCGACTTCAGCGAGCAGCTGATCAAACTGACCACCGGCAGATAGGACTAGGGAACGTGCCAAACCACCGCTTTGGGTGAGCAACGCTTTCAAAAGATGCCATGGTGACATCTCATTATGATCAAGACTTAGGACGAGACTTTGCGCATCCTGAAGCGCTTGCATGAGATGATTCGTTAAACGATCCATTCGCATTAGGTAATCCCTTATCTAAAACAATGTGCAGTATTCGGTAGGGGCGACGACTACAAATTACAAGTTATCCACAGGTTATTCAGTGCGCATAATACAGCTTGCCATTCGCCCAGTCACACCTGAGCGACGATAGGAATACCACCGCGTCGAGTCGCTGTATGTGCACGCATCCAACCTTTGAATAATCTCAACACCGAGGTTTTCAAGGAGATCACAAGCGATGCCCTGGAGGTCGGCCATCGAGCGATCAGAATCGCTGACCGATTTGAAATAACGGCTCCAGCATGCATTTTTAGACACAAAAGCGTCCACAACTTCAGGTCCAACTTCGAATACATCTCGACCGATACACGGCCCGAGCCACACGCGCACCTTGGGAGGATCGGTAAATTCTTGAAGTGTTCGTTCAAGTACCCCAGAGACGAGTCCTCGCCAACCGGCATGGGCCGCACCGATCAGATATTGGCTTGCAAACAAAACCGGAAGACAGTCCGCTGTCAAAATGCCAATTGGACAGTGCAACTGATCTGTCACCACTGCATCAGCAGCAATCACTGGAGACTCCTGATCGACACAGATGACGTCGATTCCGTGAACCTGCTCAGGAAAATACACCTCACGACCCAATCGCTGAGCCAAACGGGAGCGATTGGTGACAACAGAACCCGCATCGTCACCAACATGCAATCCCAGATTAAACGACCCATGGAGGCTTGGCTCGGGATGACAGATCGTCTGTAAAGCGAGAACGTTTGGTCCGCAGTCAATCTCAAGCCAAGGATCAGACATCCACGCGCCTCAGAGCGACAGACAATCCGTGCAAATCAGATGCAAGTGGCACCTCAAACTTGACATGTTGACCGCGCATCGGATGAATCAAACCAAGGGTCTTCGCATGCAGAGCTTGTCTTGGAAATGCATCAATTAATGCTCGAGCTTCTTGCGTTGCATATCCAAGACCTGGGCGGCCTTGGCGGTAGACGGGATCACCGACCAACGGATGACCAATATGTGTCAGATGAACCCGGATCTGATGCGTTCGACCCGTTTCCAACTTCACATCAAGCCAAGCACAATGTGCTGTCGTCTCAGACAGTCGGTAATGTGTGATCGCCGGCTTACCCGAATACACCACAGCCATTTTCGTCCGTTGAAGCCGATGCCGATCCATTGCGGCATCGATCGTACCTTCTTTGTTCGGGTGCCCGTAAACAAGCGCGGCATATTGACGGCTCATCGATCGATCCTTCAGTTGCTTCACCAGATTGGCCTGTGCTTTTAATGAACGCGCCACCGCCAAAACACCACTGGTGTCTTTGTCAAGACGATGCACAATGCCTGCTCTCGGAATTTCCTCAAGCTCAGGAAACCGAGATAATAATGCATTCACCAGCGTACCCGACAAATTTCCATACCCTGGGTGGACAACGAGACCAGCCGGTTTATTCACTATGATCAGGTTATTGTCGACATGAACGAGATCAAGAGGTATGTCTTCGGCCGACCAATCAATTTGCGTCTCAAGTTCTGCATCGATCACGATTTGTTCGCCGCCAAGCACCTTATTTTTTGGCTTTAATCGAGCACCATCGACTAAAATCTGCCCGTCAGTCAGCCATTGTGTCAGTCGGGCGCGTGAGTAATCTGGCATCAAGCGAGCCAGAACCTGATCGATCCGAGAGCCAGATTCCTCCAAAGGAACCTGAATCTGTGCTTGAATATGGGTTTTGGTATATTGCCGATCAGTCATTTGTCGATTCATCGAAACAAGGAATTCCATGATAACCCGGACACTTAGCTTCCTGCTCATTTCTGTTGTACTTACCGCCTGTTCGCTGTTCGATCCAGAAGCCAACCTGAAAAGCGAGCGGCAGCTTTGGGAAGAAGCACAGGGACACATGGATGGTAGCCGATATCTTGAAGCGATCACCTCACTTGAGGAACTTGATCGTCGCTTCCCATTCGGCCAATACGCGGACGGAACGCAATTGGATCTGATCTACGCCTATTTCAAATCATCGAAGTATGAGCTGGCTCGACTCACTGCAGATCGATTTATCCGCCTCAATCCAGATCATCCCGAAGCAGACTATGCGCAGTACATGAAAGGCTTATCCTCTTACGCGTCCAATGACTCGATGGTATCGCGTTACCTACCAGGTGATGAGACAGGGCGAGATATCGGTGGTGCACGCGCTGCCATCGATGATTTCAAACAATTGCTTGAACGCTATCCAGACAGTGAATACAAAGAGGATGCCACACTCCGCCTGATTTATGTTCGTAATCAGCTCGCCGAATATGAAGTCAATGTGACACGCTACTACATCAGAAAAGGCGCTTACTTAGCGGCTGCCAACCGTGCACGTCAAGTGGTCGAGGGCTATCCATCAACCCCAGCAGTGATCGATGCTTTGATCGTTATGCACCTCGCATTTGAGGCGCTGGGTCTCCCACTCGAATCACAGGATGCCTTGTTTGTACTCTCTGAAAATTATCCTGAATACGTCGCAGGTGAGCGTGGTAATCAGCGGCTTGCGGCAGGGGTGTTATACGAAGAAGGTGAAACGCTCACCAGCATCCTGACACTCGGATTTATGGGTGGTGGTGGCGACCTCGCAGACCGGCTTGCGGCCTTCAGTCAGTCACGCCGTCTGGATACAAGTCGTCGTCCACAGGCAACGCTCCGCCCTGCAGAGGACGCCCCTGCCGTTGACGCACCTCGGGTTGTCGACGAGGTTTTCTTCTAGAAAGACCAACGGTTCGCGATTGGGTATCTCCGGTCGCGACCAAATCCCCGAACGGTCACGCGCGGTCCAACGGCAGACTGTCGACGCTTGTATTCATTGATATCGACAAGGCGACACATACGCTTCACCTCAGTGGAATCAAATCCCGATCCAATAATTTCCTGAGGCGATAGATCCGATTCGATATATAGCGACAACATAGTATCGAGGCGATTATAGGGTGGCAGGCTATCCGAATCTTCTTGGCCAGGAGCCAACTCAGCAGACGGTGGTCGAACAATCACGCGCTCGGGAATCACTTCACGATCTCGATTCACAAATCTTGCAAGATCATAGACCCGGGTTTTCCAAACATCTTTTAAAACCGCATACCCACCAGCCATATCGCCATAAAGCGTCGCGTAGCCGACAGCCATTTCACTCTTGTTACCGGTTGTTAAAACTAAAGCGCCAGTTTTGTTCGAGAGCGCCATCAGTAGCACGCCCCGGCAGCGACTTTGTAAATTTTCTTCTGTTGTATCGACTGGGTGTCCTCTAAAAAAGGGCGTTAACGTCTGCATGAATTCGCGGACCATTGGTTCAATGGAAACAATTGAGAATTCGCATCCCAAGATTTGAGCCTGTCGCTCTGCATCCGTCACACTGATATCAGCGGTGTACACATACGGCATCATCACCGCGTGAACGTTTTCTGCACCGAGTGCATCTGCGGCGACCGCTAGCGTCAATGCTGAGTCGATTCCTCCGGATAATCCAAGAACCGCTTTTTTGAAGCCTGTCTTCTGGAAGTAATCACGGACCCCAGTCACAAGTGCTTGATACAGCATCCAATCAGACGATGGCACGCTTTCCAAACGTTGCCCTGTGAAATCTGACCCATCCCAGACGAGATCCAGCACGTCATCAGTGAAAAAATTAGCCTGAGCAATAATCTGTCCTTCTCGATTCACGGCAAAGGAACCACCATCGAAAATGAGCTCATCTTGCCCACCGACCAAATTCACATAGGCGATTGGTACCCGATTCATACGTGCACGATGTTTCAGGTGTTCGTGCCGCTCAACCACTTTATTTTCTGCAAAAGGTGATGCATTCACGACAACGATACAATCAACGCCAAGCTTGCAAGTTGCTTCCACAATCTCTGGAACCCAAACGTCTTCGCACACCAGAAGACCAATCCGCATCCCATCAACATCGCATATCTGAGGCTCAGAACCAGCCGCAAAATAGCGACGCTCATCGAAAACCTGATAGTTGGGCAGTGATTGTTTGTGATAGGTCGTCACTCGGACCCCATCGGTGTAAACGATCAGGCTATTCCAGAGTGAAGCGGGACGCGCACTATTGTTACCAAGATCCCAAGCACTCGATTCACGTACGAGCTCGCTCGGCGCGCCGACCATTAGCGTCAAACCCCGGCTGATCTCGCACAATCGAGATTCAGATGCATTCAATTTATCGATCAATGCGGGACGCAATAACAGATCCTCCGGTGGATAGCCGGTCAGCGCGAGTTCGGGTGCGATCAAAACTGACACACCATCTTGACGCGCAGTCTCGGCGGCGTCAGTAAGTTTTTGCAGGTTCGCGTCAAAGTCACCAACAATAGCATCCATTTGGAGCAGTCGAATACAAGAAGTCCGCGTCATAGTGTGTTCCGGGGTTGATAGGGTAAAGGGTCAACGATCGGCGTTCGATCCAACATCAGGTCACATAATAGTCGGCTGGATGCAGGACTCAAGACTACACCATTTCTAAAGTGTCCCGAATTTACCCACAACTTCTCTGACACTGCACCGATCCACGGCATTCCCTCAGTCGAGCCTGGTCGAAAGCCAGCCCACTGGGCTTCCAAGTCAACGTCTTTGAGTGCAGGAATCATAGCGAGCGCTGATGCATACAGTGATTCGAACGCATCACGATCCGGCGTTCTTCGAAAACCCACATCCTCAAGCGTCGAGCCAAAGATAATCCGTCCGTCTGCCCTAGGAATCGCATAGCGACCCTTGGCTAAAACCACACGATTGACAAGTCGACATGGGCTAAACAACAGCATTTGGCCTTTCATCGGCTTGATCGGACACCTGAGATTCAATCCTGACAGCAGATCCCCGGTCCACGCGCCCGTTGTGAGTAAAATTCGATCCGCCACAACTCGCTGACCATGACTTGAGACCACAGGCGATGACAGAGAGCCGGACACCTGTGCTTCATGATGTTCACAGAGTTGAATATGCGGATGATTGAGACACATCTGTCTCAGTGCCTGCCCCATGCGTGGATTACGCACACTCGATACACGAGGCATCCATAGAGGAGTTTCATCAAGAACGACCTGAGGTTCTAACGCTTGGGCCTCATCATCCGTAATTTCGATAACCGCACGCGACACACCCGTACCCCAAGCGAGCGCCTGCTCGCGTTCGTTGGTTGCTGTCACCAACATCCCGTTTGCCAGGAGTTCTGGGTCAATCCCTGTGGAATCGCGGAGCTGCGCAATCAAATCAGGAAAGGTGTTCTGAGACCAAGTCGCTAACGCGGTAATTGGTGGGGAATAACGCCATGGATAGAGGGGTGAAATAATTCCCCCACCAGCCCAGGAGGCCTCGAGTCCTGCCTGACCTTTATCAAGTATCACAACATCCTGACCTGCTTCAGCCAATTCCAAAGCAGACAGCGTACCCATGACACCTGCGCCAATGATCAATACGTCACACGGGGAAATCGTTGTTTGCACCATGCCTGAATTATCGCATGCACAAACGATTTCGTCAGAACGAACTACACTCTACTAATGCAAATGATTTCATTACTCGCTGCTCTCTCGATCAGCATGATCCTCACATCGCAAATGATCGCGACCTGGTCCACGCCACTGGATAGCGCATCATCAAAACAAGAGACTGCGATGCTGAGAGCAACAATCCGAGCGTTGAAGGCGATGGCGATCACCACAAAGACCACTCAGGTCATCCAAATGCCGATTACCCAACGACCAATGCAAATAAGGTCGTTTTCGGGAAATCAGCTGGAGGCTTATTCAGATGGATCCGTGAACCCAGCCCAAGTTCGACTGTGCGGAAAAATCGTGAATTAGCTGGGTAGTACATCAAGTCTCGGAAAAACTCGCATCACTCGTGAGTCTCTAGATCAGGTCCTCGACTCAACATCACAACGAATAAAAGACTGACGATGGAAAGAGCCATCAAGCTCTCAGACAAAGCAAATCCGCGCATACCACCTCCGTCTGGGTAGTACAGCAGAGCAAAACGAAACAAGGAGACGATTGAACTTCGGTGCTAGTCGACCGAGTGAAGCCTCAATTCCTTCGGTAATGAAAATTGAATTGATTCGTCAACACCGCGCTCCTGCGAGATTGTCTCAGCGCCCAGTTCTTCCAATCGCGCGCACACTGCACGTACGATATTTTCAGGTGCTGATGCGCCCGCTGTGACTGCAATGGCATTGGCTGCCTGAACCCAAGCCCGATCAATCTGTTCGGGACCATCAATGAGATAGGACTGCGAGCCCAAACGCACTGCAAGCTCTCTCAGACGGTTGGAATTCGATGAGTTCGGGGAACCAACCACTAAGACAAGATCGTGTGCAACCGCCAAACGCTTGACGGCATCCTGACGGTTTTGAGTGGCGTAACAGATATCGTCTTTCCGCGGTCCTTGAATCTCTGGAAACCGCTCGCGCAAGATATCAATGATCTTCGCGGTATCATCCATAGAAAGTGTCGTTTGTGTCACGAATGATGCAGTGGTCGGGTCATTGATCTGAACTGTCCGCGCACCATCTTCATCCTCGACCAGTTTGATCGTTCCACCATTTGAGGTATCAAACTGACCCATCGTCCCTTCAACCTCTGGATGCCCTGCGTGACCAATCAAGATGCACTCTCGCCCTTCTTTGGAGAATTTGATCACTTCCATATGCACTTTGGTTACCAAAGGACAGGTTGCGTCAAATACTTTTAGTTGACGCCGCGCAGCCTCGTCTTGGACCGCACGGGACACCCCATGGGCCGAGAAAATGACAATGGTGTCATCCGGGACTTCATCGAGTTCATCCACAAAAATGGCACCCCGAGCCTTTAAGTCGTCAACAACCGTTTTGTTGTGGACCACTTCATGACGAACATAGACCGGCATACCAAAAACCTCGAGCGCTCGATTCACGATGTCGATCGCCCGATCAACACCAGCGCAAAAACCACGAGGATTCGCAAGCGTCACGTGCATCAGTGTGTCTCCGATGGAACAACGGACAAAACCTCGACCTCAAACTCAAGATCAAGACCTGCGAGCGGGTGATTAAAGTCAACAGTCACCATCGTGTCATCGATTGTCGAGACGACACCGGGCAACTCGGATTTGGCCTTATCCTGAAAACTCACCACCAGACCTTCCGATAATTCAACAGATGGGTCGAACTGATCTTTCGGAATTCGCTGCACATTGGATGGATTATGCTGACCAAACCCGTCTTTGGGTTCAATCCGTTCGATTTTCCGCTCACCTGCTCTCATGCCATGAATCACCGCTTCGAAAGCGGCAGGTAAACTACCATCGCCAATCACCAGTTCAGCGGGCTTTTTTTCAAATGTTGAATCCACGAGTTCGCCGGTATCTGCGAGTTTCAGAGAGAAATGCAGTTCAACTTTGCAATTTGGGCCGATGTCGAGCATCTAAATACCATCCGATTAATAAACAGCCTGCTGCTAACGTAATGCTTGTGTCGGCAACATTAAAGGCCGGGAACGACCAATGTCCCCAATGAAAGTGCAAAAAATCCACCACATAGCCAAAGGCCACACGATCAATCGCGTTTCCAATCGCGCCAGGAATCAAGAGCACGAAGCCTGCTTGCATCCATTGACATAACTCTGGATCGCGCAACGACCACAGTGAATATGCAGACACACCCACCGCCAAAACCAGAAACAACCACTGTTGCCACCCACCTGCATCTGCCAAAAAGCTAAACGCAGCGCCGGTATTGTGTAAAAGCGTGAGAGAAAAAAACGGGAGCAAGCTCACCGGCTCGGCATAATTCAGGTAGGTCGATGCAAGTAGCTTGGTGCACTGGTCGACCAGGAAAATCGTCCCACTCACCAGTGCAAAATCAAGCCTCATGCAAATGTTCTCTCTTCGCCTAAACCTTCAACGTTGTCGACACAACGCGCGCACAAGGTTGGATGCTCATTCACAGTGCCGACATCCGGGCGGTGATGCCAACAGCGCTCACATTTCTCCGATGAAGTCGCAGATACAACAACCGACAATTGCGAGAGTGCAGGATCAGAGGCTGCTTGACTGGGTGCATCCGACAATTGGTGTAAGGTCGCTTCGGATGTAATCATAACAAATCGTAATTCGTCACCCAAGGTAGCCAGGGCATCAAACACGGGGCCTTCAGCATACAACGCGACCTCAGCCGATAACGAACCCTTCACCAACCCATCATTTCGGGCCGCTTCAATCGCCTGATTGACCAACTCTTTGGCTGACTGGATCAACGACCAATCCACCGTTGCACGACCACTTGCTTGAGGAAGCTCAGCCTCAGTCATCGCAAACACAAATCGATGTGGCCGAGTCCCAGGCATAACTTCCCAAATTTCTTGCGCTGTAAACGATAAGATCGGCGCCATCCAACGAACAAGCGCATCGGTAATCCAGTACATCGCCATCTGACAACTTCTCCGGGCATGGCTACCTGCTTTAAGTGTGTATTGGCGATCTTTGATGATATCGAGATAAAACCCGCCGAGATCATCCACACAGAAGTGGTGTAATGCTTGAGTCACTTCAGAAAATTCATAACGCTCGTAGTGAGTCATAATCTTTTCCGAAAGCGCTGCCGTACGGCGGATCATTTCAGCATCCAGTGACACCAAATCATCCATGGCGACCTGATCAATTTCTGGATTGAAGGCAGCCATATTCGCCAACAAGAATCGCGATGTGTTACGGATACGGCGATAGGTATCTGATGTTCGGTTGAGAATCTCATGACTGACTGTCATTTCTTTTGTGAAGTCAGTTGACGCAATCCACAACCGCAAAATATCAGCACCCAAGGTATTCATCACATCTTGTGGTGGAATCACATTACCAAGCGACTTCGACATTTTTCGACCGTCTTGATCCACAGTAAACCCATGAGTTAGCAATCCCTCGTAAGGCGCGCGACCATGAATCGCTACAGAGGTCAGAAGCGATGACTGGAACCAGCCCCTGTGCTGGTCAGACCCTTCAAGATATAAATCTGCAGGGAAGCGAAGACCATCACGACGCCCGAGCACTGATGCATGGGTTGTTCCGGAATCAAACCAAACATCCAGCACGTCCGTGACCTTACGGTAATCCGCAGCATCGTCACCAAGTAACTCGCTCGGTTCGAGATCAAACCAAGCATTAATCCCGCCTTGTTCAATTTTGACCGCGATTTTTTCAAACAGTGCTTCTGTGTCAGGATGCAACTGACTCGTCTCTTTATGCACGAATACAGTGATTGGGACACCCCAATTGCGTTGCCGTGAAATACACCAGTCAGGCCGATCCTGAAGCATCGCAGCGAGGCGGTTCTTACCCCAATTCGGTGTGAATGAGATTTTTGAATCGACTGCTTCTCGAGCCGTTTCCAGGAGCCCCTCACCTTGCATACGAATGAACCATTGGGGGGTCGCTCGATAAATCACTGGTGTTTTATGCCGCCAACAATGTGGATAGGAGTGTTCAAGCTTTGCTTGATGAACCAAACGTCCCCTGTCTGCAAGGTACTCTGCAATCACTGGTCCGGCTTTTTCAACATGCAGGCCTGCGACGACAGACACTGAATCAGCAAACGTCCCGTCATCACGAACCGGTGTCAATAATTCAATATCGAGTGCTTTGGCTGCATTAAAATCTTCAAGACCATAGGCAGGCGCCGAGTGAACAGCACCTGTACCTGCTTCGAGCGTCACATGCTCGCCGGTAATCACAGGAACAATCCGCTCATCCCATGGCGCTTCACATTGAATTCCAGCTAATGCGATGCCCGTGGTGTGACCGAGGATTGTACATTCATCGATGCCGTAACGCTCTGACAACGCCTCCAGACGTCCCTCGGCCAAAACCAGGCTCCAGCTTGTGCCATCCTTTTCAAACCGTGCGAGCACATATGGGAGCTCAGCGTTGACTGCGACAAATTGGTTCGCTGGAAGGGTCCAGGGCGTGGTTGTCCAAATCGCCATCGAGGCGTTTGAGGCGACATCTGATGACACGCCAAAGACACTTTCGATTTGATTGGTGTTTTGAATTGGGAAGGCGACATCAACGGTCCACGTCTCACGATCCTGGTACTCGACCTCAGCTTCAGCCAACGCACTTTCGCAATCCATACACCAATACACAGGCTTTGCGCCTTGATGGAAATGACCGTTGTTGATAATTTGTCCCAAGGATCGAACGATATCTGCCTCAACGTTGTAATTCATCGTCAGGTAGGGATTATCCCAATCACCCAAGATACCAAGACGCTGAAAGTCGACCTTCTGTCGCTCGATTTGAGAAGCTGCGTAGTCTCGACAGGCATTTCTGAACTCACTCGCGGATTGATATTGATCCCCGATTTTACCAATCGTCGTTTCGACCTTGTGTTCGATGGGCAACCCGTGACAATCCCAGCCTGGAACATAGGGTGAATTATATCCCGCCAGTCCTTTGGCTTTGACAATAATATCTTTCAGCACTTTATTCACCGCGTGACCGATATGAATATCGCCATTTGCGTACGGAGGGCCATCATGCAAAATAAAGGTCTTTTCTCGATTCGTCTGCGCGTCACGGATCTGCTGATACCAATCATCCGCAATCCATGACGCAATCATATCAGGCTCACGTTTCGCCAAGTTTCCGCGCATTGGAAACTCAGTGTCAGGAAGATTCAGTGTCTGTTTGTAATCAGTCATTCAGTTTCAGATCCAGTTAATACGCTCAGTAATTCCAAAGCCTTTGCGTTATCAACCTGAATTTGTGCGGTCAACGCATCGATGCTTTCGAATTTTTGTTCAGCGCGAATAAATACCCGTGGAGTCACGATCAGGATGCGACCATACAACTCCCCAGTAAACTCGTGCAAATGCACTTCCAAGCTGACCTTTTGGCCAGAGACGGTTGGGCGTGAACCTATGTTGGCGACCCCAGTGACGACCCGTCCTTCTGGAAGCTCAACCGTGCAACCAAACACGCCATGCAGCGGCGGTGAATTGGAGAGCGCTATGTTAGCAGTCGGGAATCCAATTTTCCGCCCTAGTTGTTGTCCGTAACACACCCGTCCACACAGCGCATACTGTCGACCAAGTAATTGCAATGCGCCATCGAAATCATGGGTCTTCAACAAATCCCGTATCCGTGACGACGAAACCCGCTCGTCACACACTCGGTGAGTATCCGACTGCTCAACCGTAAAACCAGAGCGCTCACCCGCAGCAATGAGGTAGTTGAAGTCACCGTGGCGGTCACAGCCAAACCGAAAATCATCACCGACAACGAGATGTCTCACTTGCTTACCAGCAACCAGCTGACTCACAAACGCTTCTGCCGACATCGGGCGAATATCGGAAAATTTGAGACACCAGGTGCAATCAACACCCAAGGCACTCAAGGCAGCCACTTTGGATTTGAGATTCATCAATCGTGCGGGTGCCTCCTCGCCAATACGATCTGCAAAGTATTCCTTTGGCTGTGGCTCAAACAACAAGACGGTCAGCGGAAGTTGTAACTGTTTGGCAACCTGCTGGGCTTGATGAATGATACACTGATGCCCCACATGCACCCCATCGAAATTACCGATGGTTAACACATGTGGTGACCGAAACTCTGCATGTCGACCAAAAACAAACTGCATCACGTTAACGGGCTGATGGTGGGACAAGCAACGAAGTATACCGGATCCCTGTCAGCCTCAGAGTCACCAGATACAAAAGTCCAGAAACAATCAGCAGAAGTGCGGTCCATCCAATCCGTTCCATGATCGAGTGATCGGAAAGTACAGCAGCCGTCGGTGCCCACCAACCCACCTGAACCATCAGCAACAATGCAAGTCCAACTTGAAGCGCAGATTTCCACGGGAGGCCCCGAATTTCATACCAGCCACGCTGGTGCAGACCACGCAGTAACAACATCGCATTCACCCAGGCAGAGAGGGATGTTGCAAGCGCCAAGCCCACATGATCTAACGACCATACAAGAATCAGGTTGAAACCCATATTTGCAATCATAGCAATTACCCCGATGTTCACTGGCGTCTTAGTATCTTGGTGCGCAAAGTAATGGGGCGCTAGCACCTTAATCATCATGAATGCCGGCAGGCCTGCAGCATAGGCCATCAATGACAGTGCAGATGCTTCGATATCTGTGACAGTCATCGCACCATATTGGAACAAGGTCGACAAAATGAGCTCGCCAAATACAACGAGTGCTGCTGCGCACGGAAGCCCCAAGACCAGAACCACCCAAATGGCCCAGCTTTGCGTTTGCCGTGATGCATTGAGGTCATCTTGCGCAAACTCACGTGACAGCTTCGGAAGAATGACGGTGGAGACAGCGATCGCAATGACACCAAGCGGTAGCTCCATCAGGCGGTCTGAGTAGTAAAGCCAAGAGACCGATCCAGAGACCAACAACGATGCCAACACCGTATCAAGCAACAAATTGATCTGACTCACGGAAACACCAAACAGCGCTGGCACCATCAACTTCAAGATTTTTGAAATACCCGGATGATCCGCTTGCAAGGACGGTTTCGGCAGTAACCCTGCTGCTATCAGTGGCGGTATCTGGATGAGAAGCTGAATCAAACCAGCGATCGCAACACCGATCGCAAGCCCCATGACCGATGGTGAAACCAGCGGTACCAAAAACAGTGCACTCCCAATCAGCGACAGATTTAAAAAAATAGGGGTAGCTGCCGGTACAGCAAATCGACCAATACTATTTAGGATGCCGCCAGCAAAGGCGACAAAGCAAATAAATCCGAGATAAGGGAACGTCCAGCGTAAAAGATCAGCAGTCAGCGCGAGCTTCCCTGGATCATCAGAAAATCCAGGTGCAAACAACATCGCAATCCAAGGTGCCAGAAGCACACCGAGGATGCTGATCGCCACCAGGATAAGGCCAAAGCGCCCGGCGACCTGATCAATCAAGCGTTTGACTGATGCCTCACCGTCTTTTTCGCGTGTTTCTGAAAACACAGGAACAAACGCCAGTGCAAAAGCACCTTCACCAAAAAGACGACGAAGAAAATTTGGGATCTTAAATGCAACAAAAAACGCGTCAGCGCCAGCAGAAGCACCGACCGAGTTCGCTAAAACGATATCTCGTACCAACCCGAGCACGCGCGAACCGAGCGTCCAACCGCCGACTGTTATTCCAGACCGAACCATCTTTTCTGTCGTCACGCTTTACTTTCCTTGACCTCTGACTCCATATTCGGTACCTTACTGCGCTTTAAATTTCAGTTATTTCAACTCGTTTGAAATTTAGTCTAAGGGAGCAACCCCAGTGGCAAATAGTCCCCAAGCGCGTAAGCGCGCGAAGCAGGCGAATGTCCGTCGTAATCATAACGCCAGCCTGCGTTCACGGGCTCGTACATATGCTAAGAAAACACTGGCAGCAATTGCGGCCGGTGAACAACAAGCTGCGACGCATGCTTTCCGTGAAACTACACCAATTCTTGATAGCATGGTGACCAAAGGCATTTACAAAAAGAACAAGTGTGCTCGCATCAAGAGTCGTCTGAACGCAAAGATTAAGGCAATCGCGTCTTAATGCCGACATCGGCGCTGAATCAGATTAGCGCCATATTGTCTCGGTGCACTAATGCATCACCTTCCGTGAGCAACTGATTTTCATTCAGTTGCTTAGTTGTTTTTCCAAACATTTCGAGCGCTTGGGTTGATCCATAATTGACCAAGCCGGTCGCGAGTCGATCGCCATCTGTGGTCTCGATTGCGACGATATCGCCGCGATCAAACACACCTCTCACTTCGGTCACACCCACAGGCAACAAGCTTCGACCCTTTGCTTTCAGAGCGTCCGCTGCCCCAGCATCAATCACAAGAACGCCTCGCGTTTGTTTATGTGACGCCAGCCAACGCTTTCGTGCAGCCTGCGGTTTTAAATCTGGATACAACAATGAGCCGACCGACTCACCAGCACGTAATTGCTCAAGCACACCCTCGATCCGACCATTAGCGATCACAGTCATCGCACCTGAACGAGCGGCTTGCTGAGCAGCCATGATTTTGGTGTACATGCCTCCACGACCCAACGCACCCCCATCTACTCCAGCCATACCCAACAGACGATCGTCCAAGGCGCGCGCTTCTGGAATCAACTGCACGTCCGAATGGAAGCGCGGGTCTTTATCAAAGAACCCATCTTGATCGGTCAGGATGATTAACACATCTGCTTCGAGAAGGTTGGTCGCTAGAGCACCAAGCGAGTCATTATCGCCGAATCGAATTTCATCAGTCGCAACCGTATCATTTTCGTTCACGACTGGAATCACACCGAATTGACTTAACGTTTTCAGCGTATCTCTTGCATTGAGATACCGCTTACGGTCAGTAAGTTCTTCGTGGGTTAGTAATACTTGCGCTGTCTCGCGACCACAGGCTGAAAAACAGCTCTGCCAGACCTGAACCAAACCCATCTGCCCGATCGCAGCCGCCGCCTGTAACATGGGGAGCTCTTGCGGGCGCTGATTGATCTTAAGCGTCTTCAGTCCGACCGCGATCGCCCCAGACGAGACCAAACACAATTCAACACCGTCATCGATCAACGCAGACATTTGTTGGACCCACGCCTGCATTCTCGAAACATCAAGGCCCTGGCCATCATTGGTCAATAAAGCGCTACCGATTTTAATGACCCAGCGCCTACCGGATTTGAGTTTGCTGCGTTCAGTCACGAACTACAATGACCTCCATCTCGTGATCATCGTCGTCATCATCGTTGTCTTCATCTTCCGCGTCGACTCCTTTTCGCATACGTCGTGTTTCTCGAAGCAGAGCAATCCGCTCATGAGCTTCTTCTGCGATTTGATCCAGCCAGGTACGCTCGGCTTGCTCGGCATCAGAATCTTCACGCCGCTCGATCGCTAATTCTTCAAGACGACTCATCAAGTGATAAGCGAGCAGCTCACATCCTTCGCCTGTGACGCCAGAAATTAAATGCACAGGATGTGGCCAATTGAAAGCATCTTTCAATGCCGCAACCAACTCGTCACGGTCGTCGGCATCCACCAAATCGACTTTATTCAGAACCAACCAGCGTTCTCGAGCCGCGAGCGATGGACTAAATTGCTCGAGCTCATCGGCGATCATTTCGACAACTTCCACCGGATCCTTCCCATCAACCGGGGCGACATCCACTAAGTGCAATAAAATCCGCGTTCTGGTGAGGTGTTTTAAAAATCGCGTACCGAGACCAGCACCGTCCGCAGCGCCAGAAATTAATCCAGGAACATCTGCAATGACAAAATTGCGATGTGGCGCCCGCGACACAACACCCAGCTGTGGTGCGAGTGTCGTGAATGGATAGTCTGCAATTTTCGGTTTCGCGGCAGACAACCGACTAATTAGCGTTGATTTACCTGCGTTTGGTAGACCAACCAATCCAACATCAGCCAGCAATCGTAGCTCAAGTCGCAGTTTAAACGCCTCGCCTGGGTTCCCGGGCGTGGTTCGACGAGGGGCTCGGTTGGTTGAGGATTTAAATCGCGTATTACCCAAACCGCCATGGCCACCCTCAGCCACCATCATCATGTCGCCATCTGCAACAACCTCACCGATCAGTGTATTAGTTTCATCATTGTAGACTGTCGTCCCAACCGGAACTTTTAAAACGAGATCACTGCCACCTGCACCTGTTTTATTACGGCCTGCACCCGGGCGGCCGTTGTCAGCGCGATAGCGTGGCTGAAAGCGATAATCAATAAGCGTATTCAGATTCTCGTCAGCCAGAAGGATGACAGAACCACCGTGGCCACCGTCACCACCATCTGGTCCGCCTTTCGGAATGTATTTTTCACGACGGAAGCTGAGGCATCCTGCTCCGCCCTTTCCAGCTTCGACTGTGATTAACGCTTCATCTACAAATTTCATGGGTCGTCCAAAACGCAAAAGCCCCGCACAAGCGGGGCTTTTTGATCAGTGATGCGCTTACTTAAGCAGAAGGCACGACACTGACAAAGCGGCGCTTGTGTGGCCCCTTCACTTCAAACTTCACTTCGCCATCCGCTTTTGCGAAGAGCGTGTAGTCCGTGCCACATCCGACGTTCACTCCCGGGTGGAACTGTGTTCCACGCTGGCGCACAAGAATGTTACCAGCCAACACTTGTTGACCACCGAACTTCTTCACACCAAGGCGTTTACTCTCTGAATCGCGTCCGTTACGGGTACTACCACCAGCTTTCTTGTGAGCCATTTTTGTCTCCTACCTTAACCGTTGATCGCTGTGATCTTAATTTCAGTAAACCACTGACGGTGTCCCTGGCGCTTCATGTGGTGCTTGCGACGCTTGAACTTCACGATTGTGACTTTGTCACCACGGCCATGCTGAACCACCTCCGCTGACACTTTTGCACCGTCTACGACCGGTGTGCCGACTTTGATTGATTCACCTTCTCCGACCATCAGTACACGATCAAAATCGATGGTCGAACCGGTCTCGGCTTCGATTTTTTCGACCTTGATAAGCTCGCCCTCGACAACGCGATGCTGTTTGCCGCCTGTTTCAATGACCGCGTACATGTTCTCACTCCGTCTTCAAATCTCGATGGTTTGTGCCACCCGAAAGGCGCGTAATAATATGGAGTTCCTTAGCAGATGACAAGTTTTAATTTCTCTTTTTCTCATCCGAATAATCGTTAGAATACAGCCTCGATTGATACCGGACGAATTCATGCCGACTGCTGACCAACTCATTGATCTGATCCGACCAGATTTTGATGCATTAAATAACTTACTGATTTCTCAACTCGGATCTGACATCGATCTCATTGAACAGGTGAGCCAATATTTGATTCAGTCAGGTGGAAAACGGGTTCGGCCTCTTGTGACTTTAATGATGGCACGAGCACTCAACACCCAAAATGATCATCACATTCCGCTCGCAGCCTCGATTGAATGTCTCCATACCGCGACACTATTCCACGACGATGTTGTCGATAGCTCAGACGCGCGGCGCGGGCAACCCAGCGCAAACGCGACGTTTGGTAACAGCGCCAGTATTTTGGTCGGCGACTTTGTGTACTCGCGCGCGTTCCAGATGATGGTTTCAGTTGGACGGCTCGACGTCCTCAAACTCCTCGCCGATACGACCAACCAAATTTCTGAAGGCGAGGTATGGCAACTTAAAAATCAGCATCGTGCGGACGTCTCTGAAGCTGAATATAATCAAGTCATCACACGGAAAACTGCTGTACTTTTTGAGGCAGCTGCGGCCTGTGCGGGTCTTGCAACGGATCAGCCGGATGAAGTGATCGGCGCACTCAAAACCTATGGGCTAGAACTTGGATTCGCATTTCAGCTAATCGATGATTACCTCGACTATGCTGGCGACTCAAACGATCTCGGCAAGAATTTGGGTGATGATCTTGCTGATGGAAAATGTACGCTTCCATTAATCAGAGCACTGAAAGAGGCCTCCAAAGAGGAGTCCGATCTCATTACGCAAGCAATTACTTTTGGCGATCGTGATCGATTTTCCGACGTGGCTGCAATTGTAACCAGAACAAGCGGACTTATCTATACGAGGGAATGCGCATTATCCGCTGTCGAAAAAGCCAAGCAGGCACTTCGAATACTGCCTGACTCGTCGTTTAAAGATGGGCTCATCGAGCTTGCGGATTTGTCTGTCAGTCGTGGTAATTGAGGTGACTTTATGGCCAAAGCCTATTTCGCAGCCGGGTGCTTCTGGGGTGTCCAGCAGCGCTTTTCCAAACTAACAGGAGTAACCAAGACAGCGGTTGGATACATGGGTGGTACACTGCAATCCCCCGATTACAGGTCCGTTTGCACGGGTCAGACTGGTCATGCAGAAGTTGTCGAAATTGAATATGATCCAACACAAATTGACTTCTCAACCCTCATGTCGCGCTTTTTTGAATGGCATGACCCAACGCAAGTGAATCGGCAAGGACCCGATGTCGGTACCCAATATCGAACTGCAATTTTTCCACAAACCGACACGCAACGGGTTGAAGCGCAACAGATGATCAATCAACTCAACCAATCCGGCGACTACAGTCAATCCATTGCCACGACCATCGAGTCAGCAGATTCATTCTGGATCGCTGAAGACTATCACCAACATTACCTCGATAAGCGTGGCCTCGGCCACTGCGGAATTTAAATGGCTCGGATACTCGTCACGGGTGGCACAGCAGGTATCGGACACGCTGTAATCAGACAGCTTCTCGATTTGGGGCATGAGGTAATTAGCACATCTCGACACCCTCAGCCGAAAGAGAACTCAATTGAGTGGTTTACCCTGGATCTCAGCGAAGCCGAGAGCGTGCAGACCTTCTGCGATAGCGCCGCCTGGGACAAACCCATCGATGCTGTTTTTAATAACGCAGGTTTCGGCCTGATTGCACCCATCGAATCCGCTTCAACAGAAGCCATCCGGCAGCAGTTTGAAGCCAATTATTTTGGCACCATGGCGATTACCCAAAAAGCGATGAAGCACTTCAGACAGCACAGCCAGGGAGTCCTGATGGTGAATACATCCATCGGTGGCCGTATGGCTTTTCCCTACTTTGGGTACTACAACGCCAGCAAGCATGCCCTTGAAGCATCTTACGAAGCGCTATGGTACGAGTGCCTCGATTCAGCGATCCGAATCAAAATCATCGAACCCGGATTTACGCAGACGCAATTTGCAACTCATGGGATGCAGATGTCAGGAGAGACAAGTCTCCACCATGAAAAAGTATTAGCTTGGCTTGCGAAGTCGATGAAAGAAGGCACATCAGCAACACCGCCGGAAGACGTCGCCAAGATCATTGTCAGCGCACTGTTCGATGGAAAAGACCAGCTTCGCTACAATGCTGGCAAGCACAGCGGGTCGCTACTCTTTCTTAGAAAAATATTACCTGACAGTTGGTTCAGCAAACTGATCGCCAAGGCTGTGTTACGCGGACAAAAATCGGCCTAAGCCCTCGACCGCGTGATCGACAGTTTTCTTAAATCCAATTGCCAAGATTGGGTCGAGCAAATTTAACGGGAAGGCCAGCTGAATCTCAGCCGTGTAATCAATTGCTGTGCCCTCTTCAGTTTTGGTCACTTCAATAATATCGACTGCAGTCGCCTTTGGAGCAACGCCGGTTAACACCGCTCTTACTCCAGGCTCATACACACTAACGGTATACACCATATCAATCGGATTACCGCTGAACAGCACGCGCACGTCGTATTCAGCACCTTCAGAGAAGACCTCATGACGAGGCTTTACAGATTCAACTGAATCATCCCAAGATTTCAGATTGCGAAAATCGGCAATCAAACGGAGCACTTCCTCCGCAGGCTTTGCCGCATGTAACCGTCGCTCAAATCGCATCAGTCATGCTCCGCAAATGGTCGACCAACTGATAATGTCACCGACTGACGACCACCTTCTGTTCGCCCAAACGAAAGATAGCCTGGACCTACTGCTGTATCAGCTCCGATAAATAATGATCCACCAGACAATGTGTTCCCCCAACGGATTTCATCACGGTCTTGGAAGACATTACCTGCTTCTAATGAAAATCCGATGAACAATGGTTGATCAATTGGAAACACTGCACGCTCATTCAAGCGCTGATATCCCATAAACGAGAGAAGCCCAGCATGACGACCTGAAATCTCATCCGGGCTATATCCAGATAATCGAGTGAAACCACCTAAACTGTAACGTGGTGTTACGTCTGTGACCGCGGTCTCAAACAAGTACCCGAAATACCCTTGCCCAACCAGAGTCGTCCCATTGCTGTGATAGAACGGATACAAGATATCGAGTGTCACACCATCGTACTGACGGGTCGCACCAAGTTTGGCGTCGTAAATCGAATACTCACCAAGCACCCGTATTCCTTCAGTCGGAAATCCAAGCGAATCCAATGTATCGAAGCCTGCGCGGGCGAAATAACGCGAATCATCCACTTTGGTACTTAATGAATCAGAGCCTAACAATTTATTGTTTTTGATATCGGCCTGACGGAAGCCCACTCGGAATTCGCCGCGAGTATCGAGTGAATACCCTGCATCAAAACCGTACTCACGTGTCTCTGTCGAGTAGGTCGATGTTAGAGTCCCCTCTTCATACAATGCACGATCTTCACGAACGAACCCGACGATCGCTGAAGCGAACCAATCCGAACCATAATCAATCGGCTGATACAGTTCAGACGTGACGCGCGTCTTGTCGCCAAGGGTCAATTCAGTCCGCCATTCACCGCCGAGCGGATTAATATTGGTTGCACGAATTACACCGTTCAAATTATACGAGGCACGTCCATCCAAACTGTCTTCAAGCGTAAATCCGAGATCTAAATAATCAGGTCCCCAAGCTTTTTCTTTAGTTTCCAAAGACAATCCAACCTGATCGTCTTTCTCAACAACCGAAACCTCAACCTGGTCAATTGTTTCAAGTGCGTAGATCTTTCCGAGATCCGATTTCAGTCGCTCATTATCCAGCGGCTGGCCCGGCCGAACTGTTAATCGATTGGCAATGGTTTTGCTCGAAGTTCTTGGTGCATCACTGATCACTTCAACAAAGGCAAGCGTTGGCGGCTCACTGCGATTCAGGCGTTTTGCATTCCATGCTCGGTAGGACGCTGTGTCATCTCGAAATGCAGCAAACACATCAGGTACCGCTGCGAGTGACTTTCGACCGATGGCCAGCGCATCCTCAGCCTTATTGAAATCAGCTGTTGCGATACCCTCAGGAAAAACCTCAATCAGTACATCTTGATCGGTCAAGTTTTCGAGTTGTGCCTCGGTGTTTCGGCGGGTAAGCAGGTTAGTCAACTGATCAACCACCGTCACAACTGAGGTCAACTCATTGGTTGAGTATCGTAGTGACGAAGTATCAACCACAATTACACGATCTGCACCCATATCACGAGCAACATCCACTGGGAGGTTATTGGCCACACCTCCATCCACGTAGAGTCGACCATCGATTTCGACAGGCGAATAAACGACTGGTACAGCCATGGACGCTCGAAGTGCGGTCGCGAGCGACCCTCGATCCAATACCACAGCATCCCCCGTCGCCAAGTCTGTCGCCATCGCTCGAAATGGAATCGCAAAGGAATCAAAATCAGTCACAGTCGCTGTCTCAAGGGTCAGCGAATTGAGCGCAAGTGCCAGTTTTTGACCGCGAAGCGCCGCCAAAGGCAATCGTACATCATCCGGGGCAACACCCAAGTCGAGACCCAAGAAATTACGGCCTTCAAAACTTTTATTTCGAAAACTTCGCTCATTTCGATCAGTCACATCACGCAACGTGGAATCCCAGTCCACCGACAGCAGTTTGTCGCGAACCTCTGATGCAGTTAAGCCTGATGCATACAGCGCACCAATGACTGCTCCCATCGATGTTCCAGCGATGTAGTCAATTCGGACCTGATTGGCTTCCAATGCTTCGAGAACAGCGACATGCGCAAACCCACGCGCACCCCCACCGGATAAAACCAACCCAGTTTTCTCGCGTGCACAGGCAATCTCAGTAATACTGAGAGTTACTAGGACGACAAAGACGACATGGAATGGTCTGAACATGGGGCGTAATTTCGCTTCATCACGTAATAAAGACACCATGGTATCGAAAAAAAGCCGCCACCGTGACCCCTTGATCATCAGGACACCTCAAGGACTGTACTGCCCAAAAGCGCGGGCGCATATCGATCCTTGGCGTCCGGTCGACTGTGCTCTAATCACGCATGCTCACGCTGACCATGCGCGCGCTGGATCAAAGCACTATCACTGTGCCCTTGGAGGTGAGGGATTGCTCGAGAAGCGCCTGGGTCCGCAGATGATTGATGCCCACCTATACGGTGAACCTTTCGTGCTTGGTGATGTGCAAATCAGTTTTCATCCAGCGGGCCATGTTCTGGGTTCAGCTCAGATTCGCATTGACGATGGCGATTCTGTGTGGGTAATTACCGGCGACTACAAACGTGACCCGGACCCAACATGCCAGAGATTTGAGCCGATTCACTGCGATGTCCTCATTACAGAGGCGACGTTCGCACTACCGATTTATCGCTGGCCTTCGATGGATCAAGTGATGGAACACATGTTTCGCTGGTGGGACCATCATATTCGAAATCAAAGAACCCCTGTTCTGTTGTGCTATTCGCTTGGTAAAGCACAGCGGATCATGGCAGAAATTCGACAGCGGTCTGATCGATCCGTCCAGGTCCATGGTGCTGTTGCAAATTTAAACCTCGAATATGAGAAACAGGGCGTTGCGCTGTGTCCCTGGCAGCGCACAAGCGAATCCGGCAAAGGTGTTTCGACTGACCTTATCATTGCACCCCCCCAGGTGGCTGGATCATCGTTTCTGAAACGTTTTCATCCGACCGAACTCGCCATAGCATCCGGATGGATGCAAGTCCGTGGTGTCCGCCGAAGATCGGCCATAAGTCACGGTTTTGTTGTCAGTGATCATGCAGACTGGCAGAGCTTGATTCAGACGATCCAACAGAGTGAAGCCAGACAGATTTATGCAACACATGGTGAAACACGCGTGCTCACCCGCTATTTGAACGACCACATGGGAGTCGCAGCTGATCGCTTAGAAACGGCATTCGGAATCGAACAAGGTGCCGATCAATGAATTTCGTCCAGCTGTTTCAGATTCTGGACACCAGTCAGTCAACCAATGCTAAACGGAATGGACTCGTTGAATTTATCCAGACAGCTGATCCGCTTGAAAGCGCACTTGCTGTCGAGGCGCTCACAGGTCGCCGTGATCGCAAGCAACTGAAACCAAGCCTGCTCAAGCAAGCGGCATATCAGGCGTTTGCTGACGAGAGCTGGTTGTTTGACGAATGCTACGCAGCGGTTGGTGATCTGTCGGAGACCCTGGCAATCCTGTTTACCAAACAAGATGCGGTCTCGCAAACAGCTCAACCGATTCTTGACCAATGGCGACAGCGCCAACATGCATTATCTCAGCAGAAACCGGAGGTACTGATTTCGGAGCTTCCTTCATTGCTCAATACCCTGTCACGAGATGAAGCTTTTCTGTTTTTAAAACTCTCGTCAGGAGGCTTTAGAGTCGGTGTGAGTAAAGGATTGGTCCATGAAGCAATTGCGCGTGCCATTAACATGGATCGTGCAGTCATCGAGGAACGGTTGATGGGTGACTTCCCTCCTGATCCAGATTGGTTGGACCGACTCAAAGCACCTGTTACTCAGGATGAACTTGATGCAAAACCGCTGCCATTCCTTCTTGCCAATCCCATATCTGAGTCTGAGATATCTGCGCTTAACCCAACAGACGTGTTAGTGGAATATAAGTGGGATGGGATCCGCGCCCAATTAATCAAAACGCATGAAACCATCAGACTCTGGTCACGTGGTGACCAGGATATCACTGAGCAATTTCCAGACATCGTCGAAGTCGCAACGACACTGCCTTCACAAATGATTCTCGATGGCGAAATTCTCGCGGGGACCACCGAACACCTGCAAACCTTCAACGATCTCCAAACACGATTGAATCGGAAACGCATCACGCAAACCCTACTCAAAACTCACCCGGCATTTTTTAAAGCCTATGATCTCTTAAGACTCGACGGTGAGGATCTGCGAGGTCATCCACTAATCGCTCGCAAAGCTGCTTTAAGCAAAATCACGGTAAGTCAAAGTCTGACAATGCATCCGATGTGCTCTAAAAGCATTCACGCCATGCGCCAGGAAGCTCGAGAGAAAGGCGCCGAAGGAGTCATGATCAAATGCAAGCAAAGTTGCTATGTCGCTGGTCGAAAAGCAGGGCATTGGTGGAAATGGAAACTTGACCCAATGACCGCAGACTGCGTGTTGATTTATGCCCAAGCAGGACATGGACGCAGAGCAAGCCTTCACAGCGACTATACCCTGGCCTGCTGGAATCAGGATAACGAACTGGTTCCTGTGGCTAAAGCTTACTCAGGCCTGACGGACGCCGAGTTAAAGGACATGGACCGATGGATTCGAAAACACACGCTACAAAAATTTGGTCCGGTACGACAAGTCGAAGCATTTCACGTGTTTGAGATTGGGTTCGAGGGGATCGCGCGTTCAACCCGGCACAAAAGCGGTATCGCGCTGAGATTTCCAAGGATATTACGCTGGCGGCAAGATATTGGGCCCAAGGATGCTGATCACTTGACGCATTTCGAAGCATTGATGAGCAACCCTCATGCCGTTTGAACACATCAAGCGCTACTTTGAAACGAAAGGGTTTCAACCATTCCCATTCCAAATTGAAGCCTGGACACAATCCGCAGCAGGCATACATCAACTGATCCAATGCCCAACCGGCTCCGGTAAAACCCTCGCTGCAACCGGTGCGATGATTGATCGCCTATTGGCAGCGCCCGACTCCAAAGGACTTCGGCTTCTCTACGTGACACCGCTACGGGCGATGACCAAAGATCTCGAATTAGCGATCAAAGATCCGCTGGCAGGTACCGAAATTCGGGTCTTGGCACGCAATGGTGACACGTCTGCTAAAGATCGCGCGAGCCTATTCAGAGCGCATCCACAGGTATTGATGACTACGCCAGAGTCGCTCTCAGTCATCTTATCATCCCCGAAATCACTGGACTTATTTGCACAGCTAGAATCAATCGTTGTCGATGAATGGCATGACCTCATGGCGACAAAACGCGGCGTCCAAATGAGTCTCTGTTTACAGCGTCTCGTGAAGTTAAGCGGATGGGTCACAATTACAGGAGTTTCTGCAACACTGAAAGATCCCAAAGTGGCACTTCAGGTATTGCTTCCTCACGGATGGACAGGGCGGCTCACGCAAGCGGATATTGATCGAACAGTGACGCTCACAATTGCCGAAACGACCGCGGATACCAGACTCCCGTGGGCCGGTCATCTGGGTCTCAGCCTGCTAAAACCAGTCAGTCAGACACTGACTCAAGGTCGAACGACACTGTTGTTCACCAATACACGTAATCAAGCAGAACAATGGTTCCAAGCCCTCAGTATCGTGCGAATGGATTTATCCATTGCGCTGCATCACGGATCACTTGCAAGCTCCATCCGCCGGGACGTTGAAACCCAATTGAAAACGGGCTCCATTGACTGTGTTGTCGCGACCAGCGCACTGGATCTCGGCGTGGATTTTCAGGCGATTGAGCAAATTATTCAGATCGGTTCACCGCATTCAGTCAGCCGTTTAATTCAACGCGCAGGTCGCGCAAGTCATCGGCCTGGAGAAGGAACTGACGTAATCCTCGTGCCGACCAATCGTCTGCACTTGAATGAATATGCAGCACTTGCTGATGCCCTCGATACTGGCGCGCTCGAACCGATTCGACCACCCGAACATTCTCTCGATGTGTTAATCCAACATCTTGTCACGATGGCATTGCAGGCCCCTTGGCATCCGGATGAGATATTTCAGGAAATTACGAAATCCTGGGCTTATCGACATCTCACACGAGATCTGTTTGATCGACTCTTGACGGTACTTCTTCGAGGATCAGATTCACTCAAAGAATACCCAGAATACCGTCGACTCGTAGAACGCGACGACGGAAGATTTATACTCGCCTCCAACCAAGCTGCCAGACGGCATCGGCTGAGTATTGGAACCATTGTGGCGCATGCACACGTGCGGGTCAAAATGCGACGAGGTGGAAGTCTGGGGGAGGTCGAAGAATCATTTGCAGGCCGACTTCAACCAGGCGAAGTCTTCCGATTTTCAGGTAAGCGCCTGGAAATGGTTCGCTTTTCGGATGGTGAACTGGTTGTCAAACCAGCTGGCTCCCGCAAAGCCAGTGAGGTCCCTCGCTGGACAGGAGGTCGGCTGCCACTCTCTGAAACGCTCGCCACTCGGATTGTGTCCGATTTTGAGAGAACCACGCCGTTATCGACTCGAATCCAAAATGGACACTGGTTGGCCGAAGCGCTGCAACATACGGCAACTATTCAAGCTCAGATCAGCCGCTGTCCGAAACCCGATGTTGCGATTGCCGAGCGATTTAAGTCACGCGACGGCTACCACTTGTGTATTTATCCGTTCGCTGGTTGGCTCGTTCATCAAGCGCTCGGACCGCTGATTGCCAGCAGAATCGCGAAATTAACCCCTGCAACATTAACGGTAACCGTGAATGACTATGGCATCGAGCTTCTGAGTCCCGAGCCTCAGCCGCTTGAGATCTGCACTGATCGATGGTCATCGATTGTTCAACACGACAATATCGACCAAGATCTTGAGCAAGCACTGAACTTGTCAGAACTGATCCGACGTCAATTCCGCGCAACCGCCCGTATCTCCGGATTGATTTTTGAAGGTTATCCGGGCCGTCAGAAATCCGTACGGATGCTGCAAACTTCTGCCGGTTTGTTATATGACGTATTGTGTCAATACGATCCCGAACACGTATTACTCCGACAAGCCAAAGATGATGTATTGCGGGATGAATTCGATGTTGAGAGGCTTTCAGAAACGCTATGCGTGCTCGAAAAACAACCGATCCGAATCAAACAGATCGCACAACCTTCACCACTCGCTCTACCACTTGTGATCGATCGATTGAGTTCGAGGCTATCGACCGAGACGATTGCCACACGGCTGGAGCGGTTCACTCGGAGTTTCGATGCAGCATCTTGAATTTGGTGGTTTGGAGTTCATCGCGCGAGCCGATCGCACGCTTTGGCACAAAACAAGTGACACGTTATTTTTGAGTGATCTGCATCTTGGAAAAGGCGCACACTTCAGACAGGCTGGAATCCCGATTCCTGAAGCCAGCGAAGTGTCTGATTTGGATCGACTGATCCGAGCAATCAAAGACACACAGGCGACGACCGTTTGGGTGCTCGGCGATTTATTTCATCAGCCACAATCAATCACGAATGCTCAAATGGATCGCTGGCATGACGTGCTCGACCCATTGCAAATCCAGCTCAACGTCATTCTCGGTAATCACGATAGACAAGCCGAATCCTTCGCTCGCGCCCTAGGATTTTTAATTCATCCCGAGCCAACCCTTTGGCGTGGAATTGAATTAGCTCACCACCCTGATGATGACTCGGCCTATCGCATTGCCGGTCACATCCATCCACAAGTTGAGTTCAAAGCGGCATCTGACCGTCTGAGTTGTCCCTGCTTCGCCATCAAACATCAACGGCTTTTGCTCCTTCCTGCATTTACTGCGTTTTCAGGAGGCCCTCGCTTTCAGCCGAAAGATGCGCGCTGTTTTGCAATCGTCAACAACGATGTATTGCCTCCAACAAATTAATCCCCATGTCCCTATAAAAAGAGGAGGTATCTTATGCGGTGGCTAATCGTTTTATCCCTTGGAGTGACGTCATTCGCATTTGGCTACGACAAGACTCCGTCTCCTGAGTTGTCCCCCAAAGACGTCGTCGAAATTGTGCTCGGAAGCATGGCAAATAATGATAGTCCGAGCCCTGATGCCGGGCTACAACAGGCATTTGAATTCGCAAGCCCCTCGAATAAGCGATCGACGGGTCCATTTTGGCATTTCAAAGCAATTGTTGAGCAACCCGCATATGCCCCACTGATCAATCACACCCATCGCACACTGGGGGAACCCGAGTTTGCCGGAAACAATATCGCATCGATTCCTATTATGATTGTCGGTTCCAATGGTGAGGTCGCGGGCTATCTTTGGTCTCTTTCAAAACAAAGTGGCGGCGACTATCAGGACAGTTGGATGACTGACTCTGTACGGAGGATTCCACTGGGTCCAAAAATGAACGCGCTCTGATGTACACAATTGTTACCGAGCCTGAGAATGTGGCTCGCCACGCTCGTGAATATCAGGTGTTGTTAGCCTGGTTTACGCGTCGCCAACACGAACTTGGACTTGATCAACTTAATGATGGGGATCCAATGGATCCCCATCATCCATACAACCAAGCATTCGACGCATTATGTAAAGAAGCAGAACTGCATTGGCGTCAAGAGCGAAATTATTGGCCGTCCCCTTTGCAACTGTCGCACGCCTTCTTTCAAATGGAGGATCCTATTCGACCGGATAATCTCACAGCATGACTGACCCAATACTTATCACTGGTGGCGCAACACGCTTAGGCTTTGCACTTGCCAACTATTATTTAAATCACGGGCAATCAGTTGTGATCACGTATCGGAGTCCACGACCACAAGTCGAGCAACTGACTGATCAAGGAGCTCTCTGTGTACAAGCCGATTTCTCCACCGATGACGGGGTCTATGCAGCGGCTCAAGAGCTGCAAGACAAATGTCCAGTTCTCTATTCGATCGTACATAACGCATCGAGTTGGTTCACAGATCCTGGTGGACGTCAGAATCTCGATCATCTCGCTCTGATGATGCGCGTTCATGTCGGCGCTCCGATGGTACTGACAGAAATACTGGCACCGGCGCTGCTTGGTTCAGATAATCCTTCGGTGATCCATCTCTCTGATCATGTCGCCAACCGCGGGAGCGATCAACATATGGCCTACGCGGCCTCCAAGAGTGCGATGCTGAATCTCACCAAAAGCCAGGCAAAAAAATATGCACCGGATATTCGAGTCAATGCATTATGTCCGGCGCTACTTGAATTTCGTGATGAAGATGACGCGGCATATCGCGAGCGTACGGTTGCTAAAAGCGCGTTAAAAATCGTCCCTGGATTTGATGTCGCGATCGAAGCCATTTGCTATCTCCAATCGAATCGCTTCACCACAGGGTCAATTCTTCCGCTCGATGGTGGCCGCCCACTCGGAATGCCCTAATGATTCAAGTTCCAACAACTGTTGCGACCGGTGTGCGCCGTGCGCTTGACGAAGATATCCGGACCGATGACGTGACCGCGGATCCCATTCCAGCAGACGCTGATGGACAAGCATCACTGCTGACATGAGATCCTATGGTGATCGCTGGAATCCCTTATGCGGAGGAGGTCTTCAGACAACTCGACTCCCGAATTAGTATCGATTGGCTAGTTAATGAAGGCGATCATATTGAGGCGTACTCAGCTCGCCAGATTCACAGGGCCTGCCCGGGCGCTGGGAATCTGGCGAACGCACGGCCCTCAATTTCATCCAAATGCTCTCTGAAGTTGCCTCGCGAACACGAGACTTAGCGATGCTTGTCTAGGGAAGTCCAGCTCGGATTTTCCATACACGTAAGACCATTCCTGGTCTGTGTGATGCACAAAAATATGCAGTCAAAGTCGGTGGTGGCGACAATCACAGGATTGGTTTATTTGATCAAATATTAATCAAAGAGAATCATATCGCGTCGGCTGGAAGCATCACCCAAGCTATCCAAGCAGCGCGTCAGATGCATCCAACGATCAAAGTCCAGGACGAGGTCGAAACCTTTGTGGAACTCGAGGAAGCATTCAACGCTCAACCGGACATCATCATGCTTGATGATTTTGACATCAACGCACTAAAAGAAGCCGTTCAGCAACGGGCGAATGCTGGACTTCAGCATATTGAGTTAGAGGCGTCCGGTGGTATCACTGAAGAGAATCTCAGTGCAATTGGCACAACTGGTGTTGATCGAATTTCCCTTGGTACACTGACTAAAGACATTCGAGCAATTGATCTCTCAATGAGGGTTGAATTGTCATAAAAAACATGTAGCTTTTAAGCAAAGGAGCGCCCATGCACGAAAGGATCCTGCGTTTAAATATTGCTGGCTCCCCAGTCGAATGGTTGAACTGGGAAGATGCTGTGACCCTGCAGGCGCGCGGGATGGTCGCCTGGACGCTCGGCTCTCCGTGTATGACCGTCAGAGGTGGACGATCGAGACTGACAGGTATGCAGTCGACACTTGTCCTGCACTCGATCATGGCTTGTGAAGGTCGAGTGTTTGATCTCGCAAGCCGGATCCCAAACCTGACCAACACCTCCCTGTTCCGCCGCGACCAACACCTATGCCTTTATTGCGGTAAACCAAACGAAGATCGTAACCTCACGCGAGATCATGTCGTTCCCATTTCGAAAGGCGGGGAAGACACTTGGATGAATGTCGTATCTGCGTGCCGTCGCTGCAATCAGTTCAAAGGCAATAAATTGCTTGATGAAACAAATATGGAATTGCTGGCATTGCCGTACACGCCAAATCACGCAGAGTATTTGGCGCTGATCAACTCACATCGAATTCGAGCAGATCAGATGGAGTTCTTGCGACCCAGTTTTAGTCGACAAAGCCGCTTGCGTTAACCACACCAATTCGGCAATTCTTGTCACTCAGTCAATGATGGTGTGAACATGGATCCTTGGATTGTCGAAATATCACGCGGGCAACGCGTTGAAAGCTCATCTCTCGGTCACGGCATTGTCGTCAATGCAGATGGGGAAACCATACTGGCTTTTGGTGACCTCAAACGTGAGACCTTCCCGCGCTCTGCGGCTAAATGGATCCAGGCGCTTGAACTGGTTTTGAGTGGAGCGGCCGATGCGCTTTGTCTATCTGACGAGCACCTGGCAATCGCCTGCGCATCCCATAACGGCGAACACGAACATGTCACTCTGGTGAATCAATGGCTGACTCAGCTGAATCTCGATGTCGATGCTCTAGAGTGCGGTATCACGCTCCCATTTACTGAACCTGTCCGCTTAAAGTTGACTCATGATCATGTCACGGCAACGCAACTCCATCACTGTTGCTCTGGGAAACACACAGGCATGTTATCGGTCTGTCAACACGTTGGCTGGCAAACTAATGGGTACACTGCATACGACCACCCGCTTCAAGCCAAGATCAGAGAGCATATGAGCCTGATTTTTGGGATCGATGCAAATGCACTCGATTACGCGTCTGATGGCTGTTCTGTACCAACCTATGCACTGCCACTGGATATCATGGCACTGGGATTCGCAAAGCTTGGCGCTGAGCGGTTTTCCGACGAATTCAACGCAGCCGCGCGCAGACTACGTATCGCACAAGCGAGTGCACCGTTCATGGTTGCCGGCTCAGATCGATTAGATACCCAACTTCTCGAGGCAGGACAAGGACGCTTACAAGTCAAGATGGGTGCCGAAGGCGTCTATCTTGGAGCCATTGCCGATCGCGAAATCGGGTTTGCACTGAAATGCGAAGATGGCTCACTGCGAGGACAAGAGGCGCTTGTCGTTGAGTTACTCCGGGCAATTGGTGAGGAAGACTTAGTCAACCGTCTACCAAAGGCTTCCAGCCAACCTGTGATCGCAACGGCCCGCGGCGAGGCGGTTGGTCAAATCTCAGTTCGACGTGGTCGCTAGATCAATCTTTTGAGTCGTCGCGATCGATTGACGGTCGTTACACACAACAAGTTCGAGCATTGATTCGACATTCGATTGTGCCTCACGCGCAATTACAGCTGCCACGTCGGTCGGAGCAATAGCCGAACCAATTGCAACTCGTCCACGAATAAATGGCGCCTGACATAACCACGTCATGTGTGACACAAAATCATCATCGCCCGCATATGAGGCAAACGCTTTACCGGGTCCATGGTAGCTGAGCGCCATCGGCACAATAGGAACACCCGCCCGACGGGCAGCTTCAATCAAGCGGCTCCGAAATTTAATCGGCATCGGTCCACGAGTGGATGTTCCTTCTGGGAAAACCACAACCTGATCACCTTGTTTCAACGCAATTTCAATATCATTCAACGCGATCTCAGCAGATTGTCGATCACCACGGTGAATAAACAATGTCCCAGCACCTTTGGCTAATTTCCCAACGATTGGCCAACTTGCGACCTCTGCCTTTGACAGGAAGCGAACATTCATCATAGAGCCAATCATCAGGATATCGATCCAAGACAAATGGTTCGACACAATCAAACAAGGTCCTGTTGGAATATCGCCAACGAGGACTCTTTCAAGGCCGAAGAGGTGCAACGCTTTTCGATGCCATAACTGCACTTTGCGACGCGTCAAGCGAGGATCGTTACACTTCTCGAGTCGCTTTAATATCCACAGACCGCGGAGCATGTGAAGGAGGATACGAACAAATTTCATGCCGTGATTGCAACCTCTTGTGGCTTGCCGACTTGATAAGCGGCTTTCGACTCACGACCAAGGAAATGTCTGAAATACCGATGGTTTAATTCACGCATATCCAAAAGCACCATCAAATCCGCAACACCAAACTCATCATCCAAGCTTGGCTCTCCACACACCCAAGCACCAAGGCGCAAATAGGCTTTCAGAAGCGGTGGCATGATTGCACCATCGACTTCCTGACCAGATAACGCTGAAACTGGTACACGTGGTTCTGCACGCAGACATTCAGGACTCAGATGCTTTGCTCTCAAGCCATTCATCAACGTTTGCACAAGCCGCCCATCATCACGGCACGGTACACTTGCGCAGCCTAATAAATAATCGATATCCCAGCGTTTCATCAGTTGAGCGATACCGCTCCATAGCAGCATGATGCCGCCGCCCGAACGGAAATCGACGTGAACACAGGTACGGCCTAATTCGACCACCTCACCATCCAAGCCACCAATGAAGCTGGCTGAAAATTCAGACTCCGAGTAAAAACGCCCAATTGTCTTCGCAGCATCTTTTCTCAAGAGTCGGGTTGATGCGACGATGCGACCAGTTTGAAGTTCCTCGACCAACAAATGATCGCAATGAGGGTCAAAATCATCCGATTCGACACCTGGCTTCGTAGTGTGGACTTGAGCACCCATTTCTCGAGCAAATACGTCGTAACGAAGGCGTTGCGTCTTTTCAACTTCTTCCTGAGTGCTTGCTAAACGAACCGAGAAGCCTTGGCTACGATTAAGTTCTGCCATCGACATACTGCACGTATTCCTCTGCTGTTTTTTATAGTGTATGAACCACTGAAGACGGTTCGATGAACAACTAATGACAGTTGTGTTACGAGGAATCGGGCTTTAGTCGATGTTCAGCGTGAGCCCATCTCTGGCGACAAGAATTCGGCTATCCTCAGGCAATGGATGCGACATCAAGTAGTTTTCAAGATCGTGTCCGATATGCGTCAGATAGAGCCAGTGTGCACCGAGTTCATCGAGTAATGGCAGCGCTCGATCTAAACTCAAATGATTTCGGCCGACCTCAGGCGGGAAACTGCAGTCAACGATGACTACTTTTGGCATTGATTCACGGATCATTGACGCACTTTCAGGCCCAATACCATCGCAGTCACTCAAATAGACAACCACCTCTCGGCGTCCCTTAATTATGTACCCAAAAGTCATTTTCGAATGCTTAATGGGGACCGGAGTAATTGTCATTTCCTCACAGAGGCGATGTTCACGATATGGTTCAAGCGTGTTGCTAAAATCAAGACAGCCGGGATGCGTGTATAAATCATCACATCCATTGGGATCTGATGGTCCGAACACGGGAATTGATCCAGCCACGCCCCACCGCAAGTGAAACAAACCAGCGACGTGGTCCATGTGGTAATGCGTCAGAATGATACCTTTTAGAGTCTTGGGGTCGACCCAATCAGCAAGATCAGTTCGACCCGCATCTAACAAAAATCGACCAGTGGACGTTTGAATGTCGGCGGATGCTGGACGTCGTCTGTAATTTTCATCAACACGAGCGCGCGAACAGCTTTTGCAAGAGCATCCATACACCGGGATTTGTGGTGCATTCCCTGTACCAGTTAGCCGGATATACATTCGAGTCTCTCCATAAAATCTACGGCCATATCTCGGGGTGATCGATCATTGATCAGTGCACAAAATGGTGTTTCTTTTTGAAGCTCTTTCGATAATTCGCGATTTCGCTTCAACCGCGCAATGATCTCAAATTCTGACTCGCGCTCTCGAGCAAGTAAACGTTCTTTCAAGATAAGCTCAGGAACTTCGATTGTAACTAGGGACATACCAGGAAATCGGCGTTTTGCTTCGGGCCAATAGGCTCTAGAGCCGTTAATAATGACTGAATCGGAGCACGCAATCTCACTTGTCCGAATCCCATAGTGAAAGCCATTTGCTGACCATTCTAGGGCAAACAATCCCGCCTCTTTGAATTGCGCAAATACATAATCCGTGACTGGCTCGGATGCTTCTGTGATATCCGCGGGTCGCGTAATGGTGCGAACCGCCACATAAGGCGCTGATTCAAACTCATTGAGTGCTGACAGCAACGCATTTTTGCCAGCCCCCGATGGTGCACACAGGTAAAAGAGTGCTGCGGTCATCAGAACACCCGATGACCTTGAACATAGGTTTCAGATACGCGAACCCCATGTTGATCCAGTGAAAATAAAACCACATCCCCACGCAAACCCTCAGCTAAATGGCCTCTGTCATGGAAGTACGCGGCCTTGGCTGGATTTTCTGTGATAGTTGCTATCGCATCACCTAAGGACATTCCGATTTCTGGATCCGTCAACTTCACAGCGGCTGGTAACAGTGCCGTTGGATAATAATCTGACGACAGCACATCAAGCCATCCGCGTGATGCAAAGTCTTTGGCTGCAACATTTCCCGAATGCGATCCCCCTCGAATCACATTGGGCGCCCCCATCATGACTAGGAGGTCCCGCTCATGACAAGCTTCTCCCGCCTCAACTGTGGTCGGAAACTCTGCCAGAGAACACCCAAGACTCTCTGACTCAAGGACATGAGCCAGTGTTGCATCGTCGTGCGATGCGAGGGCAATGTCATGTTCAGTACAGAGCGCTGAGATCGCCTCTCGATTCGGATCTGAAAACGCCTCTGAGGCCTTGAAGTGATCATCCATCACTTGCTTCAGCGCCTCATCCGTGTAGCCGTATTTCTTTTTGTAGTATTCGATGTATTTTTCAATCGATGCGAACTGACGCTGCCCTGGTGCGTGATCCATCAGTGAAACAAGGTCGATCCCATCCACTCCAGCCCAAGGTTCAAAATATGCGCTAGTTCCCTCGCACGAACACTCACAACGCAAATGAATGTGATGATCTACTCGGAAAACATCTTGGTGTCGAATCTCGAGTAATGTATCAATTGATTGCGCAGCAATTCGCTCACGATTGGCATTTGATGCGCCAACA
>CAJWFL010000001.1:0-43788 GCA_913031455.1 uncultured Gammaproteobacteria bacterium | reverse complement strand
AGCACATGTAGGCAGTTTGATTCGAGTCAGGGCAGTTGTGGTTGATAATTTTGGTTCGGAGACAACGCTGTATAGTCAGCCAACGTCCTTGATTCAAAACGTAAACTCGAAGCCAAAGGGCGTCATTCGAATCCTAGCAACCGGCAATTAATCTAACGCCCACGCAAGAATAATCTGTCTAAATCATGCATGGTTAAGGCTGTCCACGTCGGGCGGCCATGGTTGCATTGGCCTGAACGCTGTGTTCGCTCGACATCTCTAAGCAATGCATTCATCTCCGAGATCGTCAGTTGCCGATTCGCCCTTACAGAACCATGACAGGCCATGGTGGCCAGTAAATTATCGCGAGCCTCTACAATCCGCCCACTGGTTCCCACCTCAGCCAGATCGCTCAAAACGTCGCGCACTAAATATTCATGGCTCGCTTGTCTGAGAATTGCCGGAACGTGCTCAATCCGAATCGTTTCTGGTCCGACACGCTGGACACCGAGCCCAAATTGTTCAAATAAATCATGTGCCTCTTCAACCAGTGACGCTTCTCGTTGACTCACATGAACAGTAATGGGAATGAGTAACGGCTGACTAACAAGACCCCGATCGTCCAAAGCCTGCTTGAGAGCCTCATAGGTAATCCGTTCATGGGCAGCGTGCATATCTACAATGATCATACCGTCACGGGTTTGGGATAATATGTAAACGCCATGTAATTGCGCCAACGCATAGCCCATCGGTGGAATATCAGCTTCACCTGAATCTTCAGTTGGCGCAATTGACTGACTGGGTTTTGTCACCCGCGACAACATGTCAAACCCGTTGGATGTATCAGTATGTTCACGGAATCGAATATCAGTTTGATAATGCGAGGCAACGGACTGTTGATCAGTTGATGTCTCTCGCGAGGATCGATCCTGCTCAAGTACCTGATCTGGTCGGTCGTCAGCGAGGACTCGCAGAACAGAGCGACGTAGAAAGTCATAAATTAAACGGGAATCCCTGAAACGAACTTCATGCTTCGTTGGATGTACGTTGACATCGACTTGTGCTGGATCTAGCTCGAGATAGAGCAGGTAACACGGATGCCGTCCGTGAAATAATACATCTCGATAAGCTTGTCTGAGCGCATGTGACAGTAACTTATCCCGAACAATCCGACCGTTGACGAATACATACTGACAATCTGCCTGAGCTCGGTTGAAGGTTGCTCGACAAGCCCAGCCCTTAAGCCTTAGCCCGATGGCAGTTGAATCAACAGGCAATGCCGCGTCTATAAAACCACGACCCAATAAATTGGCCACCCTTTCTGACTGCGCATTTTCGCTGAGCGCAGGTGGTAGCTGACGCGTCACACGTCCTTGATATACGAGACGAAACCCCACATCAAATCGGCTGAGTACTTGCCGGCTCACCACGGTGTCAATATGACCAAATTCGGTCTTTTCAGTTTTGAGGAATTTACGACGCGCAGGCGTATTGAAAAATAGATCACGCACATCAACTGTCGTCCCTCTCGGATGTGCTGAAACCTCAATCAATGGCTCCATCTCTCGACCTTCAACAGATACCTTTGAACCAGACTCACCCTCGACCGCTGATAACAGATCAAGCCGAGAGACTGAGGCAATCGAGGCAAGCGCTTCACCTCGGAATCCAAGCGTACCGACCGCTTCAAGATCATCAAGATCGAAGATTTTACTGGTTGCGTGTCGTGATAGTGCGAGCGGCAACTCCTCGGCTCGAATGCCTGACCCATTGTCTCGAATTCGTATCCGGCCGATACCACCCGCTTCACATTCAATGTCAATTTGTGTTGATCCAGCATCTAGCGCATTTTCAATCAGCTCTTTCACGACGCTGGCTGGTCGCTCGACAACCTCGCCCGCAGCAATCTGGTTTGCAAGACGCGGCGAAAGAATGTGGATTGACGGGTTAGATTTCATCAATCTGCACGTGTGTGAGACTCATCACTGCCTCTCGAACTTCATGGGCGCGTGACCACTTCCCGTCTGGACACTCCGATTGCGCCCGATCAAGAAGCGCATCAAACGCCTTGGTACGCTCTTGTTCAATACGCTTCGCCACAGGACCCTTTCCCTCCAGCTTAATCACCACCATCGCATCCAAAATATCGGATAGCTTCATACAGAAATAAATATGAGGGCATCCAGATTTTACCAGATGTTCGCGCGAAGCAGCGTCGGGACAAATCGATGCTTCAAGCCGATCAATTGGTGATTCACCCAGCGGAAAAACTATTTTTAACTGCCGCTTAATTGGTGAAGGCATGTCCCCCGTGACCACTTCGGACAAGTCGTGCATCAAAGCCAATTCATGCAAAAGCACCTGATCTTTAGCAGAAAGACTTGGATATACTCGAGATACAATTTCCCGCACGTACAGAGCGACCAAACACGAATGCACAGGAACTGATGGATAACGGTGACAATTCACGGAGTGCCAACGGGTGACGGTGCCAGCAAATGGGAGATTACGGATATGGAATGCCATTGACTTCATGACGTCATGCTACCGCGAGGAACCCGGGACCTCTAGCTTTTGGCCTAAATGAATCACGTTCGTTTCCAGCCCATTGAGTTCTTTTAATGCCTGCAGGGATAAGCCGTACCGCGCGGCGATTTCTGATAACGTGTCACCGCGTTTCACCTCAATGATCATCCGTTGATCGGCATTTTGTTTGCGCCAAGCAACGAAGGTGTTTGCCGGTGGACTCTTTTCGAAATATCGCTTAATTCCTTCAAAGATTGCTGCAGCAATCTTTTCTTGCTCACGAGAAATCGACAAACGCTTCGCATCGGACCGATTTGACAGAAAACCTGTCTCAATCAGCAGCGATGGAATGTCAGGGCTTCGAAGCACCACAAAATTAGCCAAGCCCAAACGCTTTTTATGCACTCGACCCGCATCTTTTAAATCGCTTAACACACCTTCACCAGCTTGCTTTGAAATGCGAATGGCTGACTCCATTGACATATTCAGCAACACTTGACGTGTGTCGTTGTCGACATCACCCAAATCCACCCCACCGGCAAGGTCATCTGCATTTTCAGTATTCTGTAACCACCGTGATAATTCAGAATTCGCGCCCCTCAATGACAGCGCGTAGACGCCTGTACCCCGCACATTGCGATTTTTAGGAAAACTGTCTGCATGAATCGAAATAAAGAAATCAGCACCTGCTTCTCGGGCTATTCGTGGCCGATCTTTCAGTGGAATATATCGATCATCCTCACGGGTCAAGACGGCGCGATACCCAGGCTCGCTCTGAAATCGCTTGGCTAGTCGCTTAGCGATCTGTAAAACAATCTGCTTCTCAACCACCCCATACGACGATGCACCCGGATCTTTACCGCCGTGACCAGGATCAATAGCAACCACGATATCGCGCTTCTCAACTAGGGGTTCTGCTGTTTCATTGGGTGGAGCTGATCGGGACGATGCTTTTTCGCCAGCAACGTAACCAACCACATCAACTACCAAACGATGCGGATAAGGTCCTTTAGGACCCAACGTAAACACGTGAGACCGATACTCGCCACTTAAATCGAACACTAAACGCCGGCCATTGCCTCGGATTGAACTGCGGATCCGCTGGATGCGTGAGTCATCAATCGAATCAAGTGGTGACAGCGTTTTCGCGGTCAAATTCCTGATATCCAGTACCAACCGACTGGGGTTATTGAGATTGAAATGCGAAAATTGTGGCTTACCAGAAAATTCGAGCACCACCCGAGAACTGTCTTGATCAGCAGATGAGCGAACGGATTGAAGATCAACCGCCTGAGCGAATGGAGCGATAAGACAAGCAATGCAGGTGATGAAAAATCGAATCATTCGGGTTGAGGAACCTTTAACGCAGACAACCAACGTTCACCCTTTTTAGAATTCGCAGATACTGCGCACATCCGTCCTTCATCATGCCAAATCAAATGGACATCTAGGTCAGGAGTTGGCAATAACGGGCCTGCGCGTTCTGGCCATTCGATCAGCAGACCCTGGCCATCTAACATATCGCGAAAACCCATCAACTCGAGTTCCTCGGGATCCTCAAGGCGGTATAAATCGAGATGTGAGACGGTTAATTTCTGATTGATGGGATAAGTCTCACAAAGGGTATAAGTCGGCGAAGGAATTGCGTCAGTCACTCCAAGCTTCTTCAGAAACGCGCGCGCTAAATGACTCTTGCCCGCGCCCAAGTTGCCAGTCAGCGTGACAAGAAAAGGAGATTGCGGGCAACTTTTTGCGAGTGCCTTTCCGAGCTTCCTAGTCATCACTTCATCGGTCAATTCTATGCGCATCGAGGATTCCGATTGACGTTTACTCTGTTAGTGTACCGGTCATGAGCAAATCATGGCACCAATCTGATGAAGTTCTGGCAAAACTTGAAGCCAAAGCGCGTGAGCTCGGCTTCACGTCGCTTGGGATCACTGATCCTAATGTGTCGGAACATGTTCCTTTTTTAGACGCCTGGCTCGAATCTGGATTTCACGGATCCATGGAATGGTTTGAGCAACATTTAGAACTCAGAAAAGATCCCACCCGCCTCGTTGAAGGTACACAAAGCGTGATCTCCGTTCGACTCGACTATTTGCCTGAGAACACCAACTGTCTGGATGTTCTGAACGATGCCGATAAGGCCTATATTTCCCGCTATGCACTTGGCCGCGATTATCACAAGCTCATGCGAAAACGTTTGAGACGCCTCGGTGACTGGCTGACTGAGGAAATTCAACCGCATGGATTTCGAGTCTTTTCAGATTCAGCCCCCATCCTCGAAAAGCACCTCGCTGAAAAAGCCGGCCTCGGATGGATCGGAAAGCACACATTATTATTATCGCGTCATGCTGGCAGTTGGTTTTTCCTGGGCGAACTTCTGACAGACTGCCCACTGCCGCTCACCCAAACCACTGAACAACCTCGGTGCGGATCCTGTACCGCTTGTCTTGATATTTGTCCGACCAACGCGTTTCCCGAGCCTTACCAGCTCGATGCAACCAAATGTATTAGTTACTTAACAATTGAGCACAAAGGACCCATTCCAGAAGAATTGAGAGCCCCCATGGGTAATCGTGTGTTTGGTTGCGATGACTGTCAGTTGGTCTGTCCATGGAACCGATATGCAGCCGTTGGCGATCCAGTATTTGCATCAAGGCATGCGCTCGATAACCAATCACTGATCGATCTATTTCAATGGGCCGAAGAAGAATTTCTTCTGAAGACTGAAGGAAATCCGCTAAGACGCGCAGGGTATGTGAAGTTTCTTGAAAATATCGCTATTGGACTCGGCAACAGCGCGAGTCATCGTGCGAAAACCATTGAGATTCTAGAACTCAAACATGGCATGCATGGCGCTGTGCTCGATGAGCATATCGATTGGGCTGTATCCCGCCTCAGGAATCGAGCTTCAGAAAGTGGGTGCGATAATGCTTGAGCTCGTCGATCGACTCATGGATATCAGTCAGTGCAAGGTGCTGACCTGATTTCACAAGCCCCTCAGATGCTTTCGGATTCCAGCGCCGCGCGAGCTCTTTAAATGTCGATACATCGAGATTCCGATAATGAAAGAATGCCTCAAGATTTGGCATATAACGGGCCAAAAAGCGCCTATCTTGGCAGATCGAATTCCCGCACATTGGCGACTGACGTGGTTCCAAAAACTCACTTAAAAACTCAATGGTCCTTGTTTCTGCTTCGACTTCCGTTGTGGTGGAATTTTGCACACGTTCGGTGAGCCCTGATTTTCCATGCTGCCGAGTATTCCACTCGTCCATACCATCGAGCATCGCTTGCGGTTGACTGATTGCATACACGGGCCCTTCACCAAGGACATTCAGATCTTTATCGGTCACAACGGTCGCTATTTCGATGATTCGATCGTGTTCAGGTGAAAGCCCTGTCATTTCCAAATCAATCCAAATTAAATTCAACGCGTCTTTCATAAATGTCCTGTAAATGTCATGCACTCTGAGAGCGTTTTTGACTGTGTCATCACTTGAAGTAATCGATCAACACCTAAGGCGACACCGTAGCTCTCCGGTAAACCAGACGTCAATGCATCAAGTAACGCGTCATCTCTCGGCACAACCGGCCGATGCAATGATTCCCGGCGTCGGTTGTCTTCATCAAAACGAGTAGCCTGCTCAACCGCATCCGTGAGCTCGTGGTAACCATTTGCGATCTCACGGCCAGCGATATACAACTCCGCACGCTTTGCCACAGAATCAATATCGTCACGTTCGATGCGCGCCAGTGCTGATTGGATCGCCGGAAAATCGATCACAATATGATTGGTGAGATGTGGCTCGATTTCAGTCGCGAAAAGTAAGTTGAGTTGACTATCAAGATCAAGAGAGGCTGCAGCTTTTGATCCCAACAGATCACTGGAAAATCGAGCAAGATCATCTGTTGTCGCTTGATGCGGATTCAACCCGTAGGTTGCCTCAAAAACATCGCTGTATGCGATGACTTCTGGTCGACCATATTCCGTCAGGGTTTCCACTAGGTCCTGGATCTCAGACACCATGGCTTGAAACGGACGAATACTCGTTGGCCGATACCATTCGAGCATTGTGAACTCGATGGCGTGCTCAGATCCCTCGTCATTGGCGCGGTAGGCTTTACCAATCGCATGGATCGCACATTGGTACTCCGATAACAATCGTTTGAGATAAGTCTCCGGGGAGGTGAGCAGATAGCCAACGTGCAATCCCGCAGGGTCGTTGACTGTAAAACTATCAAGCCATGGGTCAGATGCGGGGGCTTTAGCAATTGCTGGCACATCGACTTCCAGTGATTGTCTTGCCTCGAAAAACAAACGAAGCCCGGACAGTAAACTGGCACGGGCTTCGAGAATGGTCTTTGTGGCCGTTGGCCGACCCATCATTTTTTGGTGGCGCGTGAGACGTAATCGCCAGTCCGTGTATCAACACGCAACACTTCACCGATTTCGATGAACAATGGCACATTCACAACAGCGCCTGTTGAAAGTGTTGCAGGCTTCGAGCCACCTTGCGCTGTATCACCTTTCAGGCCTGGATCGGTCTCAACAACTCCTAGTTCAATGTGATTAGGCGGAGTGACTGCTAACGGTGCCCCGTTAAAGAGCGTAATGATGTATGTCTCTTGCTCCTTAAGCCATTTCGATGCATCACCGACAGCCTTTGCATCGGCAGCGTGCTGCTCAAAAGAACCATCGGTCATCATGAAGTGATAGAACTCACCGTCGGCGTATAGGTACTCCATGTCGAGATCAATCACGTCTGCCGCCTCAACCGAGTCTCCCGACTTGAAAGTCTTTTCGACGACACGGCCTGTCTTCAGGTTCTTGATCTTGACACGGTTAAACGCCTGCCCTTTTCCTGGCTTAACGAACTCGTTTTCAACGATCGTGCATGGATCACCGTCGATCAGTACTTTCAGGCCCGATTTGAACTCGTTGGTTGAAAACGATGCCATCAATTACTCTCCGGTAATCGTAACTGTAATGGTTGCGAATACTTCTGCGTGAACTTGACACTGCACTTCGTGCTCACCGGTTGTGCGCAATGGACCCTCTGGAAGACGCACTTCACTCTTATCCAATGTCAAACCGGCAGCCTCAGCAGCTTCAGCAATATCACGCGTACCAACTGAACCAAACAATTTACCTTCGTCACCAGCTTTCGCTGTGATCGCAACGACCTTCTCGTTCAAACCCTCAGCACGCGCTGTCGCTGCATCCAATTGTTCTTTTGCAGCTTTCTCAAGCTCGGCGCGACGCATTTCGAATTCAGCGACGTTTGCTTCATTTGCCAAAACAGCACGGCCTTGTGGGAGCAGGAAGTTACGCGCGTAACCACCTTTCACAGTGACACGGTCACCAAGACCACCGAGCTTGCCAACTTTTTCAAGCAAGATTACTTCCATTTATTCATCCTCATCTTCTGGAGGTTCCTGACGAGCGCGGGTTCGAAAATCCACGAATGCGTCAATGACCGCCAATAACGCCAATAACAATAAAAGGTATGGCGTAAAAAATACCAATGCTGTGTAAAACATGATGATCAGTCCTTTCGACTCTCTCATGCCCGTCAGCCCATGTACCAATGCCATGCCGGCAAACATCAATGGCAGCGCACCCAACGGAGAAAACCGGAGCATCCATGGATCGACCAAGAACCCCGTCGCTGCCAAAACGAGACAACCAGCCGCAAACACCGGCGACAAAATGACCGCCTCAAACTCAGCTTTAAACCCACCTGGGTTGTATGCTTGAGCTTGTAAAGCTCGCGCAAATGTGAGCGCAAACAAGGCGCTGACCATATGCAAAAAGCTCAGTGCGCCAACAGAGAGTGATGCCATCCATGCATCCACTGTGGCCTCATCCACCCCAAGGGTGGCGAGCTGCGCCGGTGGAACGACCACTTCTTTGATCGCAACAACTAAGCCCTTCAGCGTCTCCTCATAGAGAGCGCCCACTAAAACCACCAAGCCAAGCGATATACCCAATCCAACGACAAGGACTGCGCGCCAACTCAGTGTTCGGTGAAGTACCGCTGCCAAAACAACTGTAATCACCAATACCAGCAACATGGCTGAATCACCGAATCCAAATGCCATCACAAGTGCGGAAAGCATCGGGACTGCGGTCACTATTAAGGATTGCTCGAGGCCACGACGGAGGGCATATAACGCCACCACCGAAGCGCCCGCCCACGACAACAGCGGTAAAAACAGCAGCAATGATGCGATCAATGCTGCCCGCCACTCAGACGCCATCAAATAATGCGCCAGCCGTGCCATGGGATCCCCTGTTAATTAGATATCGTGCGAATCCGTATATGGAAGCAACGCCAAATAACGCGCGCGCTTGATGGCTGTAGCGAGCTGGCGCTGATACTTTGCACTGGTTCCAGTAATCCGTGACGGTACGATTTTACCGGTTTCGGTAATGTACTGCTTCAACGTATCCAAATCTTTGTAGTCAATTTCTGCGACATTTTCAGCAGAGAAACGACAGAATTTACGACGGCGGAAAAAACGTGACATATCTCTCTCCCTTACTCTTCAGTTACTTCTTCAGCATCGGTAACATCATCGATCTCGCCAGCTTCAGCGGTTTCAACCTCAGTATCCTCTGATAGCTCGGCATCGCGGTCACGACGACGCTCTGAACGATCGCGATCCTGACGACTCTCAGCAGCTTTAATCGGAGAGATATCGGTGACGGCATCCTTCCGTTTGATCACCATGTTACGCAACACAGCATCATTAAAACGGAAAGTTGTTGTGAGTTCGTCAAGAACGTCAACAGAACACTCGATATTCCATAAAATATAGTGTGCTTTATGCAGATCATTGATCGAATAAGCCATCTGGCGACGACCCCAATCCTCAAAGCGATACACAGATCCACTGCCTTCAGTCACGGCATTTGTGTACCGCTCCATCATGGCTGGAACCTGCTCTGACTGATCCGGATGGAACAGCAAAACGATTTCGTAATGGTTCATTGTGACTCCCTACGGGTTTCGCCATCCGGCTCATCCGAATGGCAAGGAGACTGTCTGTCCGACAGACAGTAAGGCGCGGGAGTCTAGTCGACCCTGCACCCTATTGCAATGATTAAGCCTCTTTAGCTGTCGAGATCGTACCGATTATCGCCGTCGTCGTCTTCCATGCCTGCAGCCGGTATCTTCACATTGCGAGCAGGCACCACAGTTGAGATCGCATGCTTATAAACCATTTGGCTGACGGTGTTCTTTAAAAGAACAACGAATTGATCGAATGACTCAATCTGGCCCTGGAGCTTGATTCCGTTGACCAAAAAGATCGAAACAGGAACGCGTTCCTTGCGAAGAATATTCAAGAAAGGGTCTTGCAGTGAATGCCCCTTTGACATAGTTACCTCCCGATACCGGACGGTCGTGGGACCAATCATCCTCCGCGGTCCCTAAGGTTGGGCGTTTCCACCCACGACGGTCTATCTATTAATTTTTGTTGTTTATAACGGGCGAATTTCACCCGTAGAGTTTAGTTTACACCAAACGGTGAAGAAATCACGATCGTTTGTTCCCGATCAGGACCTGTACTGACGATGTCAATCGGAGCACCAACCAACTCACCCAATCGATTCACATATTCTTTCGCGGCCTGAGGCATTTGGTCAAGCGAGGTCATACCAAAAGTTGTATCACTCCATCCCGGCATGGTTTCGTAGATCGGCTTGGCTGCAGCAAAATCATCACTGCTCGGCAAGTAATCAAACACTTCGCCATTGGGAAGTTCGTAGCCAACACACAATTTAACTTCTTCCAAACCGTCGAGAACATCCAGCTTGGTCAAACAAATTCCGCTAATCGAATTCACTTCAATGGCATGCCGAACCGCCACCGCATCGAACCATCCACAGCGACGACCTCGACCGGTTGTGGTGCCCACTTCTTGACCCTGTACGGCCAAATGCTTACCCACAGTGTCAAATAATTCGGTAGGCATTGGACCGGAACCCACACGGGTTGCGTAGGCTTTGGTAATTCCTAAGATCGCATCGATATAGCGTGGTCCAAGACCTGAGCCTGTTGCGACACCACCAGCTGTCGTGTTCGAGCTTGTGACAAACGGATAGGTGCCATGGTCGATATCCAGTAGGCTTCCTTGGGCGCCTTCAAACAACATAATCTTGCCCTCGCGGCGGCTCCGGTGAACCAGAACCACGGTGTCACAGACCACGGACTTGAAGTACTTGACCGCATCCAACGTCTCTTCAATCATCGCCTCAACATCAACGGGCTCAGCTTGATACAGGTTGGTCAAGATGAAGTTGTGATACTCCATCAGCTCACGGACTTTTTCAGCAAACCGCGCAGGGTCCGTCGCATCGGCAACTCGTAGACCGCGACGCGACACTTTATCCTCGTATGCCGGCCCGATTCCTCGACCAGTTGTTCCGATCTTTGCATCGCCTCGTGCCGCTTCACGCGCCTGATCGAGCGCGACATGTACACGCATGATGAGAGGACAATTGGTTGACACGTGCAAACGATCAACAACCGAATGGCCGCGCTCTTCGAGCATCTTAATTTCTTTGACAAGCGCTTCTGGCGACAACACCACGCCATTGCCAATCACGCAACGTACATGCGGGCGCAGAATCCCAGATGGAATCAAATGCAGAGCCGTCTTCTGGCCATTAACCACCAATGTATGACCTGCATTGTGGCCACCTTGATAGCGAATAACGTAATCCACTTTCTCCGTCAGGAGGTCGACGATCTTCCCTTTCCCCTCATCGCCCCATTGGCTGCCGAGAATGACTAAACTCTGATGCATATGTAATGAACCTAACTCAGTTCGCAAGGCGAACCAGTGTTTTCAAATCAGCGCTAAAGCCTGTTGCAGCTCGCGCCCTACCAAATGATTCTCCGACGTGATCGTAACGACCACCCCGAACCAATAATTGATCGCGTTGTAGTGAATAAATACCGAAGACGAGACCGGTGTGATAATTCAATCCATGGGTTTCACCCAAGTCGCAATACCAAGACACTTGATCGGCATCGAGCCCACGTTTGACCTCAGTGATATCGTCACGCGCCTTCTTCAAAAGCTCGACAGATTCACTGCGCTGGATCACGGTATCTAATTCCCCGTACGCATCTTTGAACACGGCAATCTCAGGAACAGTCTGTTCGAGTGTAGCCAACACGTCCAAATCCTTACGCGCAAGTGCATCGAGTGCCTTTGCTCGAAACATCGCGGACTGCTTAACAAGAACTGATTTCAAAGCGCCCGCATGGCCAACATCCATCATCAACGGCTCATCGGTGAATAACCGCACTGTATCAAGCGCCAGCTGCACCACTTCGATATCAGCAGAAAGATCAGGATTACCAAAAATTTCTGCACCAAGCTGAAGCGGCGAACGGCTAGAATCACCACCTGATGCAACCGCTCGAAGGACGCTTCCGCAATAACACAAGCGTGTTGTGCCTGCTTCATTCAACGCGTGTGCATCGATTCGTGCAGCCTGTGGTGTCATATCTGGGCGGATACCCATGAGGCGACCTGATACGCGGTCCGTAATCACCATGATTTGATCAGATAAGTCTTGGCCAACGCCGCTGGTCAGACTATCTAGATACTCAACCATCGGCGGCATAATCAAGCCAAAATCAGACTGGCGGAAAAGATCTAAGCAGCGACGACGGCCATCCTCGATCGCCCACGCTTCATCGAGGAGGCATTCCTCCATACCGTCGGGCAATATCCAGCTGGGTCGCATCACCTTCCGTCCTTAGATTCAGTAAAAGAGCGGCGAGTTTACCAACACTGACCAGAAGACGCATCTGGCAATCAAAATTTGACGAGATAAGACAAAGCACTCAAATCGTGGTGATTCAGACAATGGTTCGCCGCATCACGTACCCTCGGTTTCGCATGATGCGCAACGCCGATTCCAGACGCAGTGAGCATCGGTATGTCGTTGGCACCATCGCCAACTGCCAAGGTCTCAACCAAATCAATGCCCAGCGCGCGGGCTTCCGTATTCAGCGTTTGCACCTTCATCGATCCGTCAATGATCGGTTGAATCAAACGACCTGTAACTTGGTTATCTCGACACTCAAGCGTATTGGATAAGACAAAATCCATGCCGAGACGATCGCCAATTTGGTCGGCAAAATAGGAGAATCCTCCGGATACGATACCCAAACGCACCCCAGCACCAGACAAGTTCGCGGTCAAAATCTCTGCTCCAGGCATTAGCGTGAGACCTTGATAGACAACATCGAGTTCTGACTCGGCGAGCCCTGACAAGAGTCCCAGACGCTCTGTGAAACTCTCGATAAAATCGAGCTCGCCACGCATCGCGCGTTCAGTAATTGCCGACACCTGGTCGCCTAAACCGAACGCAGCTGCAAGTTGATCGATCACTTCTTGCTGAATCAGTGTCGAATCCATGTCGAATAAAGCGAGTTTCGGGCGCTCCTCGCGAACAAATAAATAATCAGTATTGGCTTCGTCAGCATGCGCTGCGAGGAGGCTTTCGTCCATTGTATCGATCAACATTTCGATGCAATCACAGGTCGGTGGAACCAATAAATCCTGAGGTCGACGATGGTGGTTTTCGTCATTACTCAAATGCGCATCACACAAGGCTGCGTCGAGTGCCTCACGATGGATCGCATCACTGACAAACCAAAGAAGTCTCACGATTCCGCCTCAAGTGCGTCCACTCGTTGAAATCCGCGCGGCAGGAGTTTCCCACGACGTGCGCGCTCTCCAACAAAGTTCTCAAGATCTGATGGGGACAACGTGACATGCCGCTTACCCGCAATGACGCGAAGCGATCGAAGTGGCGGTAAGACCGTGATCGCAGTGACACGGTGCCCCTCCTTGAGAAGCGCAGGTGGTATTTGAACCAATTTATTCCCTTTACCTTTGGCAAGTTCCGGCAACTCATGTGCTTCGAAAACTAATAGGTGCCCACTCGAGACTGCAACAGCAATACGCGATGACTCGGTATCACCAATCACAGCAGGCGGCAATAATTTGGCTTCACCCAGGTTCACGACCGATTTACCGGCTTTGTTTCGCCCAAGCAAATCACCGTGTTTGCAAATAAATCCATACCCATAGTCAGTCGCCAACACCCATTGGGTTGTTTCATCGGCAAGCGCTAGCTGGGTCACTTTTGCACCGGCAGCGAGATCAATGCGACCGGACAAGGGCTCCCCCTGACTACGTGCTGATGGCAGTGTATGTGTCTGCACCGAATACGCACGTCCTGTTGTGTCAAATGCGACGAGCGGCTGGTTTGAGCGGCCCTGTGCTGAAGTCAGATATTGATCTCCAGATTTATAGGTTAAGGCACGAGGATCGATATCGTGGCCTTTGGCAGACCGAATCCAACCATTATCACTCAACACGACGGTCACAGGCTCGGAGGCAACTAACTGATCCTCACGAAGGGCACGCGCTTCTTGCCTCACGACAATCGGTGAACGACGCTCATCGCCATAGGTCTCTGCATCTTGTGTGAGCTCATCTCGCATCAATCGCGTCATTTTTGTGCGAGAACCGAGCACACCTTCCAAATACTTGCGCTCTTTCTCAAGCTCTTTTCGCTCTGCTTGAATTTTCACTTCTTCGAGCTTGGCCAGGTGACGTAACCGAAGATCAAGAATGGCATTCGCTTGGTTGTCACTGAGTCCAAATCGAACCATGAGTTCGTGTTTTGGTTCATCCTCTTCACGGATAATACGAATCACTTCGTCGATATTCAGGTAACCGACCAAATACCCTTCTAAAACATGAAGCCGGTCCATCACCTGATCGAGACGATGGGTTAATCGTCGAGTCACCGTCTGACGACGCCAATCAAGCCATTCGCTCAGAATTGAACGCAGTGATTTCGCCTGCGGACGGCCGTCAACACCGATCATGTTTAAGTTCACACGATAGGTTTTCTCAAGATCCGTGGTCGCAAATAAGTGCGTCATGACTTCTTCGGGATTCACACGGTTTGAGCGCGGCGTTAAAACCAGACGAATCGGGTTTTCATGATCTGACTCATCGCGCAAATCGACAATCATTGGTAATTTCTTGGTCTGCATTTGCGCAGCAATTTGTTCAAGAATACGCGCCGGAGATGCTTGGTGTGGTAACGCATTAATCACGATATCGCCATCTTCTGATACATAGGTAGCGCGCACCCGAATCGATCCGTTACCGGTCTCATAGATCTTCGTCAAATCTGCAGGAGGAGAGATAATTTCTGCAGTCGTTGGGTAATCTGGAGCCGGGACGAATCGCATCAAATCGCCAATCAAAGCGTCAGGATTATCCAGCAGATACGCGGCAGCGTTCACAACTTCACGCAAATTATGGGGCGGTATATCAGTCGCCATACCGACTGCAATCCCCGTGGTTCCGTTGAGGAGGATCGATGGTACACGCGCTGGAAGTAACTTGGGTTCTTTCAGGGTACCGTCGAAATTCGGCTGCCAATTGACCGTCCCTTGACCCAATTCGTCGAGCAAGATTTTCGCAATGGGTGTCAGACGTGCCTCGGTGTAGCGCATTGCAGCGAAACTTTTCGGATCATCCGGGCTACCCCAGTTACCTTGACCGTCGACGAGTGGATAGCGTGTAGAGAACGGCTGCGCCAACAATACCATGGCTTCATAGCACGCGGAGTCGCCGTGCGGATGGAACTTACCGAGCACATCACCAACCGTTCGTGCTGATTTCTTATGCTTGGATTGAGCGGATAAACCCAGTTCACTCATCGCATAAACAATGCGCCGTTGAACTGGTTTCAATCCATCACCGATATGAGGAAGAGCTCGGTCCAGAATAACGTACATCGAATAATCGAGGTACGCTTTTTCAGTGTATGTTTTTAGAGGAAGCCGTTCGAAAACTTCGGTAGATTCAAGCGCCAATGGAGGAACCTTTGAGTCGTCAGAAAGATCAAACGCTACCGCTGGATTCGATCGTAAGCAAGACTACCGAGAACGAAAGCAATTAAATACGAAATGATAATCGCAGATTCAAGTAGGACAGACGCAAACGCTGGGCCCGGACCAAGACCTGAAACGCCCCAGCCAATACCAAACAAAATACTACCGATCACTAAAGGCTGATCGATCACACCATGCGTCGGCACTTGAACTCCGTCAAAAATCAGGGGCTCTTCACGCTTTTTCAGAATGAAAAAGCCGATCGCTGCAACCGGAATCCCGCTACCCATCACAAACATCAAGCTCGGATCCCAGGTACCTGCGATATCGAGAAAATTAAGGATCTTTGACGCATTCGTCATCCCGGCTAAGTACAAACTACCACCAAAGACCGCACCGATTAGCAAGGCAACCATCTGTGTCATAGCGCACCTTCCAATACATGACGAACAACAAAGACGGTGATCACTGCTGCCGCCATAAAACTACAGGTCGCCACGATCGAGCATTTTGAAATTCTTGAAATACCGCAAATGCCATGGCCACTGGTACACCCTGAACCAACGCGTGTGCCGTAGCCCACCAAACAGCCGCTAATTATCATCGGAATCAGACCCATGGGTTCAAATCCATGCGGCGATGGCGACACCATCGAGAGCACCACAGACGATCCCACCAAACTGATTTAAAAGAAAGCCCGCCACGAGTCTTGGAAAAAAAATTTAGCGTGCGGGCAACAATTCCCGATATCCCGAGAATCCGTCCAAAAAAATAAACACCGCTGCAGCAGACAACCCGATCAGTATGCCTCCTGACACAAACAGCATCGGAGTAGATTCAGTCATCATTGATTTACCTCAAGGTCACGATATTACTCATACTATCGAAACATCAGAGCAAGTGGTATAACCTTATAACCAAACGTTTTACCGCAAAGGAGACCACCGTGGCACCTGATGTCCGAGCATTCTTTGATCACGAAACCTGGACGTTGACCTATCTCGTCAAGGACCCTAATTCGTCTACTTGTGCGATTATCGATCCAGTGCTTGACTATGAGGGGGCAAGCGGCCGAACAAAAACAGATGGCGCGCAACACGTCATCTCGATGGTTAAGGACGAAAACCTAACAGTCGAATGGATCCTAGAAACCCATGTTCATGCTGACCATTTTTCAGCTGCTCCTTATTTACACAAACATCTCGGAGGTAAGATCGGTATTGGTGCCCACATCACCGATGTGCAACAAATTTTTGGCACTCTATTCAATGTCGAGCCTGAATTCTGTCGTGATGGGTCCCAGTTTGATCATTTATTCGTCGACGGCGATTCCTTCTCGATCGGCGGACTCACAGCGAAAGCAATACATACTCCAGGGCATACTCCGGCTTGTGTGACCTACCACATCGGTGATGCACTTTTTGTTGGTGATACGATGTTTATGCCGGATTCTGGAACGGCGCGTTGTGATTTTCCAGGCGGCGATGCGCGTGTTCTTTATCAGAGCATCCAAAAACTGTTGGCACTCCCACCGGAGACACGAATGTTCATGTGCCATGACTACATGCCCAATGGTCGTGAGATGCGGTACGAAACAACTGTTGGCAAGCAAAAAGCTTTCAATTTTCACGTCCATGATGGCATTTCAGAAGATGAATTTGTCGCAATGCGCAGAGCGAAAGATCAATCACTGAGTATGCCTTCACTGATCCTGCCATCGGTGCAGGTCAATATGCGAGCTGGAGAATTACCGCCTGCTGAAGAGAATGGCGTACGCTATTTGAAAATCCCGCTCGATGTCGTCTAAGGAGGCACTATGATTATTCGTCAACTGACAACTGAACTGTCTGTCGCTGACCAACTCACCGTGGATGATTTGGAAGCGGTGAAAGAAGCTGGTTTTAACGCCGTGATTTGTAACCGCCCTGATGAAGAGGGTGAACCGCATGCAGACGCCGATTCAATGGCACAGAAAGCGAACGCGCTTGGCCTCGAGTTCCGTTATCTGCCAGTCAATGGTGCAAACATGACAGACACTGATGTTGCACAACATGCTGCACTGCTGTCTGAAGTACCAAGGCCTGTTTTGACTTATTGCCGTTCCGGAGCGCGTTGTGCCAAGTTATGGGCGCTGTCTGAAGCCGGAAAACAAGATGTCAATACGCTCATCGAGACAGTGGACAAAACGGGCTTGACCGTCGTCGACATCGCTCATCGATTGTCATAGGCGATCTGTAGACCGACCGTCGGCACGACTGAAAAGATCGAGTGCAGTAAGGGAATTATGGATATGGCGCGAGACTCATGCGACCAAGTAACACGATATATCCGACCGCGCCTCGGTCTGAATTGCACGCTTTCATTGTCAGAAACGCCAATTCAATGGACTTCAACCTCATACTCAAAGGACGAGGATGACTCGTGACATCCGAGCGTGCTAAGACCACCACTATTTCAGTGGGCTAAGGCCTACAATCGCTCGAAACTGAGTGACGATGTAATTGCAGCTGTCATCGTCACCATCATGCTGATTCCTCAGTCACTCGCATACGCCATGCTTGCTGGATTACCACCAGAAGTTGGTCTGTATGCGTCAATCCTGCCTTTATTCGCTTACGCACTCCTCGGCTCAAGCATGACCCTTGCTGTTGGACCTGTCGCTGTCATTTCATTGATGACCGCGGCAGCAATTGGTCCAATCGCTACACCAGGCTCACCGGAATACCTGGGTGCAGCAATTTTGTTGAGCCTGCTATCAGGCGCGATTCTCATGGGACTCGGATTTGCTCGCGCAGGATTTCTTGTCAATCTTCTCTCGCACCCGGTGATCTCGGGCTTTATCAGTGCTTCAGCGATCTTGATCGCAGTCAGTCAATTCAAGCATATCTTGGGCATCCCAGTGTACGGTCACGATATGCCATCCATTCTGCTTAACCTAACAACATATTTGAATGAAACCAATTTACCGACGTTAATCATCGGTGTTTCCTCGATAATCTTTCTGTTTTGGGTCCGCAGTGGGCTCAAACCTCGATTGATAAAAATCGGAATGACCGCCGCCGTTGCCGGGACTGTGGCTAAAGCTGGACCGGTAATGGCCGTGATTGTTTCAACGACAATTGTCAGCTTTTTTGCGCTCCATCACGCTGGTGTCTCAATCGTTGGCGTGATCCCTGTTGGACTGCCGGTACCTTCATTGCCAGAGCTTGATTTAACCCTTACCAAAGAACTCCTTCCTGCAGCATTTCTGATTTCGATCGTTGGCTTCGTTGAGACAGTCAGCGTTGGCCATACGCTCGCTGCCCGCCGCCGCGAAAGAATCCAGCCGAACCAAGAGTTGATCGGATTGGGAGCAGCAAATATTGCCAGTGGTTTTGGGGGAGGATTCCCCGTCACTGGTGGGTTTAGCCGCTCAGTCGTGAACTTTGAGGCCGGTGCAAAAACACCATTTGCTGGTGTCATCACTGCAATCATGATTACCATGACTGCCTTATTCTTGACTCCCCTGTTTGAATATCTTCCCAAAGCTGTGTTGGCTGCGACAGTCATTGTGGCAGTCCTGTCTCTTGTGGATTTGAAAGCGATCCATCGCATTTGGGTCTTTTCTAAACCCGATTTTTGGGCGATGTTAACAACGATCGCCGTGGTCCTCGGGATCGGAATCGAAGCCGGAATCGTGGCCGGAATTGTCGTTTCCATTTGCTTTTTGTTAGCGAAAATTGCGCGTCCACACTTCGCTGTCATCGGTCAGATCCCTGGCACCCAGCATTTTCGAAATGTGAGCCGCCATGACGTCCTGAAAAGTGAAAAGATTCTAGCCATCCGCTTGGATGAAATGCTGTATTTTTTAAACGGCCATATCTTCGAAGATGCCATCAATGAGTTACTCAGCAAAAACGAACACCTGACCGATTTGGTGTTGCTCTGTCACGCTATCAACGAAATTGATGCGTCAGGTCTTGAAGTGCTCGAATCGATTAATGAAAGACTGCATTCTCAGAACATCAAATTTCACTTATCAGAGGTCAAAGGGCCTGTGATGGATCGCCTGAACCGAGTCGGTTTCAAAGCACACCTGACAGGGCAGATTTTCCTCTCACATTATGAGGCGATGTGTACACTCGACCCGGCATGCGAGACTAACGGTAACACCCAATCAGCCGGAGCGTAGCAGCTCACGAAAAGGACGCTCATCCGTGAGACCTTCTTGAGCATCCTGTCGATCCCACCCCGACGCAACTAATAAGCCTGCCCGTAAATCCCAATTCAGTTCACGCAACAACTGATATGCACGTGACTCGTCAAACCCCTCGATTTGGCCTGCCAAGATTCGCGCCTGGCGGTCTTTCAGTTTCGCATTCGTTGCCTGCACACAGAGCATCTCATTACCAAGCACACGCCCAAGCTGGGTCATGAGCGCTGTGGAAAATGCATTCAGTAATGCTTTTTGCGCCGTACCAGCACCCAACCGAGTGGAACCTGCAAGAACTTCAGCACCGGTTTCAGTGACCAGACCATGCTCCGCGATCGCCACCAGTCGACCGGCCGGATTTGAACTGACGCCGACGGTCAAAGCACCTTGCTCTTTGGCTGCTGCAAGAACTTGACAGGTGAATGGCGTATTCCCCGAAGCTGTAATACCAATGATCACATCTGAGGCGGTGAGACGCTGTTGTTCGACTTGGACAACCGCATCATCGGCATCATCCTCGGCACCTTCGACCGATTCAGCAAGCGCCTTCACCCCCCCTGCAATCAAATAAGTAAGACGATTCAGAGGCCATCCAAATGTTGGGACCAGTTCGACACCATCCTGGACACCAATCCGAATCGAACAGCCTGCACCGGCATACACTAGTCGGCCTTCACTCGCACGAAGACGGTCGGTCGCAGCCTCGACTGCAGCAGCCAATTGATCGGTGATTTTCTGGACAGCCTCAATGGCGTGAGCCTGCGACGCCAACAAACGCTCTAATTGCGGGGCAACCGGTAGTCGATCAAACTCTCGACCAGCCGGATCGACGATCTCCGTCGGTGGCAGCGTTACTTTTTCTTGGCCCACGCGTCTTTCAATGTCACAGAACGGTTATAAACGATTCGGTCATCAGAACTCTCAGAATCTTGTATAAAGAAGCCAACACGCTCGAATTGGAAATAGGCATCAGCCATCAGTGTTCCGAGTGCAGGCTCAACCAAAGCTTGGCCCTCAATCAATGATTCTGGATTCATTACTGATGCAGGATCTTCATAGTTTCCAGGATCCGGTACTGTGAACAATCGATCATACAAACGCACATCGACTTCCCTCGCGGATGCTTCATGGACCCAATGGATAGTGCCCTTGACCTTCCGGCCTGATTGATCCTGGCCTGAACGGGTTACTGGATCGTATCGCACGTGGACTTCAAATACTTGCCCTTCAGCATCAAGTACAACGTCCACGAAATCGACAATGAATCCATACTTCAAACGAACGCTACCGCCTGGAAATAATCGGAAGAACCCATCTGGTGGGTCAAGTTCAAAATCAGACCGATCGATCAAAAGCTCGCGACCAAAAAGCATGGTGCGAGATCCTAATTCAGAGTGCTTGGGGTGCCAGGGAACGTCCAGCTCCAAAGGGGCTTGATCCCAGTTCGTCACCACGACCTTCAGCGGATTTAACACAGCCATCGCTCTGTGCGCACGCCGTTCGAGGTCATCACGGATCGAACCTTCAAGAATCTGCAGTTCGATAGTGTTGGGCTTTCGAGTCACACCAATGCGTTCGCAGAAGAAGCGAATTCCCTCGGGAGAGTAACCTCGACGACGCATCCCAGCGATTGTCGGCATCCGCGGATCATCCCATCCGGATACATAACCGCCCTCAACCAGAGCATTCAACTTGCGCTTACTGGTGACAGTCCCCTCAAGTTCAAGGCGACTGAATTCAGTTTGTTTCGGTCGATGAGGGACTGGCAGTTTTTTCAACAGCCACTCGTACAGTGGTCTATGATCCTCAAACTCAAGCGTGCATAACGAGTGCGTGATTCCTTCGATTGCATCACTTTGACCGTGGGCATAATCATAGGTGGGATAAATACACCACTGATCACCAGCCCGTGGATGCGATAGATGCCGAATGCGATATAACGCCGGATCACGAAGATTCAAATTCGGGGCCGACATCGAAATCTTCGCTCGAAGAACAGCCGCCCCTTCAGGTAACTCGCCATCACGCATTTTAAGAAATAGCGCTTCGTTTTCTTCGGGCGAGCGATCACGATGAGGGCTATCGATTCCAGGCTCCGTCAATGTTCCCCGGTTGGCTCGCATTGCTTCCGCTGACTGCTCATCGACGTAGGCATCTCCATTTCGGATTAAATGCAATGCCCAATCAAACAGCTGCTGAAAATAGTCGGCTGTATGACAGAGTGCTGACCACTCAAACCCAAGCCAACGCAAATCTGCTTCAATTGCATCAATATATTCCTGAGATTCTTTCTCGGGGTTGGTGTCATCAAACCGCAGATAACAACGCCCACCAAACTCCTCAGCCAATCCAAAATTGAGGCAGACACTCTTCGCATGACCAACATGCAAATACCCATTGGGCTCCGGTGGAAAACGCGTGACGACTTCCGTTAGTTGACCTTGTTTAATTTGGTCGGCGATCTTTGTCCGAATAAAATTCGTTGGCTTTTCGCTCACGGTTACACCATTAACAAAGTCGCAAGTTGTCTGCGGCCTGTTCGGGCGCGCGGATCGTCATTACCCAACCGATCAAAAATCTGAATCAATAACAAACGCGCGGCATCGTCGTTATATTGGCGATCCGTCCGAATGATGGTTAATAAATGCGTTATCGCTGACTCGACGTCATCGGAAACCATTAAGTGTACAGCTAAGAAATAACGGGCCTCACTGTCCTCGTCACTCGCCGCGATGCGAGATTCACAAGTTGCGCGATCAGGAGCGCCGGCTAATAGATCCTGAAATGCCTTACCCGCAGCAATTGACTTCGCTCTCGGATCCATCCGATGCGTATCTGGGAGACGCTCAACGATTGCTTCAGCACTATCTAGATCGCCTTTTTTAAGTAGTGCCTGTGCCATATCAAGATACACATCATAGTTTTCTGGATCATCGGCGGTAATCAGCTGGTACAAGGCAATCGCTTCATCATATTGACCCAATGCGACAAGCTCAGCGGCACGTTCGAGCGGAGATGCTTCGACTCGCTCAACATGCTTGTCTAAAATGGCACGAATTTCCCCTTCTGGCAGCGCTCCCATAAAATGATCAGCTGGCTGGCCGTTTTTAAAAAGAACGACAGTCGGTAACGAACGCACACCCATTCCTGCCACAAGCATTTGCTCGGCATCCGCATCGACTTTTGCTAAGATGAAGGCACCGGCGTATTCATCAGCTAGTCGTTCAAGCATTGGACCCAGCGTTTTACACGGGCCACACCACTCCGCGTAAAAATCGACGAGAACAGGGGTTTCCTGTGATTTTTGGAGAACATCTGTCTCAAAAGTTTCAGATGTGACTTGGATTGAATAAGCGTCGGACATAACAACCTGTCAGTTTCGTAAATTTGCGACGGAGTATACCCTGTCGTGACCTTTTGAAGTGAGACCGCACATGCAATTGAGTAAAAGACAGCAAGAAATCATTGACGAGTTTCAGTTTTTTGATTCATGGATGGACAAATATCAATATTTGATTGATCTCGGCAAAGATCTTGAACCGCTCGAAGAATCAGAAAAAAACCAAACCAACTTAGTCCGGGGCTGCCAATCGCAGGTTTGGATGGTTGTCGACGGTGAGGCATCCCAGGTGTCCGTTCGTGCGAATTCAGATGCTGCGATTGTCTCGGGTTTGATTGCGCTGGTCGTCCGTCTGTATTCCAATGCATCCGCGGAAGACATCATCAAAACAGAGCCTGAATTCGTCGAAGCGATTGGTTTGTCTCAGCATTTATCGCCAACACGGGCCAATGGGCTTGCCTCGATGCTGCAACGGCTGAAAGCAGAAGCGGCACAATTGGTCGCGAAATCCACATAAACGGTTGATATAGGACCTAATCAGTCCTATATAATGCGTAACGGGAATTAATTTGTAGTGCGCCGATGGTACGACTGTCAAAACTAACTGACTATGCCTCAGTGATTTTAGCTCAGATGGCGAGGCATCCTGATATTCTATGGTCAGCAGGGCAGTTGTCTGACGAGTCATCCGTCCCGAAACCAACATGCATTAAGTTGCTCAAACTCTTGGTTAAAGGCGGTGTGCTGACATCAACGCAAGGTGCTCGAGGCGGATACAGCTTAGCGAGAGCACCATCGCAAATCCCGGTCAAAGTCATTATTGAGGCCATCGAGGGACCGACGGCGATAACTGAGTGCGGAACAGATGAAACGCTGTGCCGGCTCACCGACCACTGTTCAGTGATGTCACGGTGGCGGGAATTAGGTGATCAGGTGGATCACATTCTGACAAAAACAACGTTAGAAGACCTGATCAGCCCACACACGCTCTATGCGCGATCCGGTCGCCGCATCGAGACTTTGGAGGTGTACTGATGAGTCAACAAGAGATCGATCAACTAGTCGACCAAGACTATAAATATGGGTTCGTCACTGACATTGAATCCGACACACTACCGCCGGGTTTGAATGAGGATGTCATTCGTGAAATCTCGACCCGCAAAGGTGAGCCTGAGTGGTTGTTGGAATGGCGGCTGGAGGCTTATGCCAAATGGCTTGAGATGACACCACCTGAGTGGGCGCACCTTGACTATCCACGGATTGATTTCCAAGCAATCAGCTATTTCTCTGCGCCGAAAAAGCAAGGCGATGGACCGAAAAGTCTAGACGAAGTCGACCCTGCATTGATCGAAACATACAATAAACTCGGAATACCGCTTGAAGAACAAAAGATGCTCGCAGGCGTCGCTGTAGACGCGGTTTTCGATTCGGTCAGCGTGGTAACAACCTTTAAAGAAAAGCTGCATGAAGCGGGCGTTGTGTTTTGCCCGTTATCAGAAGCCGTTCATTCCCACCCTGAGCTTGTGAAAAAGTTCCTCGGCTCGGTCGTTCCCCAAAACGACAACTACTACGGTGCTCTCAACTCGGCAGTATTCTCCGATGGTTCGTTCGTTTACATCCCGAAGGGTGTTCGGTGTCCGATGGAGCTCTCGACCTACTTCCGAATTAATCAGCAAAACACAGGGCAGTTTGAACGCACACTGATTGTCGCTGAGGAGGGTTCATATGTGTCATATCTTGAAGGATGCACAGCACCGCAACGCGACGAGAATCAATTACACGCAGCGGTCGTTGAACTGGTTGCTGAAACCGATGCCGAGATCAAATACTCAACTGTACAGAATTGGTTTGCTGGCGACGATGAAGGCAAAGGTGGAATCTATAACTTTGTCACCAAGCGCGGTGAATGCCGTGGTGATCGAGCCAAGATCAGTTGGACACAATTGGAAACAGGCTCCGCCATTACCTGGAAATATCCAAGTTGTGTCTTAAAGGGTGCAGATTCCGTTGGCGAGTTTTACTCAGTAGCAGTTGCTGGGAAAAAGCAACAAGCAGATACCGGGACAAAAATGGTCCATATTGGCCCACGCACGCGGTCAACAATTATTTCAAAAGGTATTTCGACTGCCCGCGGTCAAAATGCTTATCGAGGACTGGTGAAAGTCATTCCCGGTGCTGTTGACGCACGGAATTTTACACAGTGCGATTCGCTGTTAATCGGCGATCAGTGTGGTGCGCACACCTTCCCCTATGTGGAGGCTCAAGAACCCAGCGCTCAACTTGAACACGAAGCTACGACGTCAAAAGTCAGTGATGACCAATTGTTCTACCTGAGGACTCGCGGCATGAGTGAAGAAGACGCACTGAACATGGTCGTCAATGGTTTCTGTAAAGAAGTCTTCCAAAAACTTCCGATGGAGTTCGCTGTCGAGGCCGAAGCACTCCTTGGTATCACACTTGAAGGAGCAGTCGGCTAATGCTGTCTATTCGAAATCTACACGTACGGGTTGGTGATAAACCCATCCTCAAAGGCATCAATCTTGCGATCGGTACTGGTGAAATACACGCTATCATGGGACCAAACGGCTCCGGTAAGAGTACGTTATCGTCGGTACTTGCCGGCCGTGATGACTACGAAGTGACCGACGGAGAAGTGATCTACATAGGTCAAAACCTGCTCGATTTAGAGCCCGAAGAGCGTGCTTGGGCCGGTGTGTTTCTCTCTTTCCAGTATCCTGTTGAGATTCCAGGTGTCAAAAATATCTACTTGTTGAAAGCAGCGGTGAACGCCATCCGCGAACATCGCGGACTGTCTGAGTTAAAGGCCGGTGAGTTTTTGAAACTCGTCCGTGAAAAACTCAAAGTCATGCAAATGGATGAAGCCTTCTTGCATCGCAACGTCAACGAAGGCTTCTCAGGTGGCGAAAAGAAACGAAACGAAATTCTGCAGATGCAACTGCTTGAGCCAACGCTCGCGCTGCTCGATGAGACAGACTCTGGCCTCGATGTTGATGCGCTCCGTGTTGTTGGCGAGGGAATCAACCGCATGCGCTCGCCAGAACGCAGCGTCTTACTTATCACGCACTACCAACGCCTACTCGACATTGTGAAGCCCGACTTTGTGCACGTACTGGCAGATGGTGAAATTAAATTGTCTGGTGACCATACGCTGGCTGAAAAGCTCGAGCGCGAAGGCTACGAAGGGATCGAAGCAGCATGAGCGGATTCAGTGAGTGGTTAGCCGACGTCAAGGATGTCCGCGCGCCAGAAGCGCTAGCGGTTGGCTTACCCACAAAACGTGTCGAGTCGTGGAAATATGTTCCCACCCGGGGCCTTGCACGCACGACATGGCAACCGGCAAGCCCGCAGACCACAGAGCAATTTGCATTAACGGGCGGTCAGTTTACCAATGTCCCCACGATCGACGAATGTGCAGTATCTGAGAATACGCTAACCGCATCTGAGCAGAAACGCCTTGACAGAATGAGTCAGGCTCATGGATTTAGCCTCACCCAGGCTGCGCTTGAAAACACTCGGTTGGTGCTTACGATTCAACCGACTGCATCGGTGGTTTTAAATCTGCATCACCTTGCCAATCAGGCGAGCTCAGCAGGTTTTGCAACACTCTTGTTACGCGTTGAGGCCGGCGGACAACTGACCCTGGTCGAACAATTTGAATCAACCGATATTGCGTCAGCAAATCTCAGCTCACTGCGTTGCCTGGTAACGTTATCGCATGATTCATCGGTCACACATGTGCGCTTTCAAGCAGCCAACGCGACTGCTCACGTGTTCTTCAATCTCGATGTTGAATGCGGCGAAAATGCGACCTACCGACTACAAACCATTGAGTTCGGATCGAAGTTAGCTCGGAACGATATTTACGTTGCATTAGTGGGGCGCGAGGCATCGGCTTCGGTGAACGGACTGGCCATCACAAGTGGTACGCAATACCACGACACACATCTGGCGATTGACCATGTGGTCGGCGAGACCAACAGTGAAATGACTTTCCGAAATATGGTCGATGGGAAAGGCGAGGCAACGTTTAATGGTCGCGTCCTGATTTGCAAAGATTCACAACGATCAGCGACTGAGCAGTCCATCGCAAATCTTTTATTGTCAGAGTCTGCTCGCGTGAATCCAAAACCGGAACTCGAAATCTATGCTGACGATGTGACTGCTTCGCATGGGTGTACTGTTGGCAGTCTGAATAAGACGGAGCTGTTCTACCTGAAAAGTCGTGGACTGTCAGAAGCCGACGCCCGCGCCTTCCTGCAATACGCTTTTACAGAAAAAATCGTTGAGGAAATTGAGCATCCCGACATCCGAGCATTGGTCGAGACGCAACTCTTGGGTGAATTGAAGCATGGCGAACTGATCGCCGAGCTCAAGGAATCCGTCGATGTTTGATCTCGCACGGGTTCGCGATAATTTCCCGATTTTATCGCGTGAAGTTAACGGACAACCGTTGGTTTACTTTGACAACGCCGCAACGTCGCAAAAGCCAACAACAGTCATCGAGTCGATCAGTGACTACTACGATCGCTATAACTCCAACGTCCATCGTGGAGTTCATACCTTAAGCGGTGAGGCAACCGACGCGTATGAGGGCGCGCGCGCCCGAATCGGGCAATGGTTTGGAGTTGAAGATACGGGAGAAGTGATCCTCCTACGAGGAGCGACCGAAGCTCTGAATCTCGTCGCCAATACGCTCTCAACCCGGCTCGAATCGGGTGATGTGGTATTAGTTGGCGAAACTGAACATCACGCGAATATCGTCCCTTGGCAGCAACTGGAATCTCGAATTGGCATTCAGGTCATTCCAATTCCGATCGATGCCTCAGGAACTTTGTGTTTAGAGTCAGCGAAGAAGCTGTGTAAGGAACACACAGTGGCCGTCATCGCGATAGGGCATGTCTCAAATGCCATCGGTGCAATCAATGATGTCACAGGATTCATTCAACTGGCCATAGACAATAATGCGTTTTCAGTGATTGACGGAGCGCAGGCTGCGCCACATATGCGAGTTAATGTGAAAGAGCTTCACGCGGATTTCTACGCAGTGAGTGCACACAAATGCTGTGGTCCAACTGGGATCGGTGTGCTGATTGGCCAACGTGAATTACTGGAATCTCTCCCGCCTTGGCAAGGGGGTGGCGATATGATTGATCGTGTGAGCTTCAGTGGAACAACGTACAATGAGTTGCCCTGGAAATTCGAGGCAGGCACGCCGAATATCGCCGATACCATCGGGTTTGCAAGAGCTCTCGATTACCTTGAATCGATCGATTTTGACGCTGCCATCGCCCATGAACACCAAGTCCATCAACATCTCACTGAGGCCATGCTGAGTCGTAACAAAGTCGACGTATTAGGTAATCCTAAACACTGGACAAGTGTGTGTTCATTCAATGTCAAAGGAGCGCACCCCACTGATGTCGGAACGCTTCTCGATCAACTTGGTTTCGCCGTACGAACAGGCCATCACTGTGCGATGCCGACGATGGAGCATTTTGGACTACCAGGAACTGCTCGCGCCTCTGTGGCGTTTTACAACTCAGTTGATGAAGTGGATCGATTCCTTGAGGCACTCGATCGCGTAATCGGTATGCTGACGGACTGATGATCCCCTTTGCGACCCTCGACAAAGGCTCTGAACTGACCGTCCTTGAGAATGTGACTGGGAAACAAGTCCCTCAGGGGATCCCCTTGACCATCGGTGTTGGCGAGACAGTCACGGTCACTCAGGCGCTTGGAGACACCTTGACGCTCGACATTGGCAGCCGTTTGGTCCGGATTGAAACTGACGATCTCGCGAGGCTTGGTGTTGAGGCCCCTAAGCAGCACGGCACACTGGATACACTGTCACTCGAAGATCAAGTGTGGGATGTACTCAAACAGAGCTATGATCCGGAAATTCCGGTGAATATCGTTGAGTTGGGTTTAATTTACGCTTTGAGAATCTCAACACTGATCGATGGGCGAACGCATGTCAGAGTGGACATGACGTTGACAGCCCCCGGTTGTGGTATGGGACCCATCATGGCCCGAGATATCAAAGAAAAGATCGAGGCACTGCCTGGAGTTGATCAAGCAGACATACAAATGGTCTTTGATCCGCCTTGGGATGCGAGCAGAATGACCGAAGAAGCACGCCTAGAGGCTGGTTTATTTTAGGAGGTGTTGTGAGCAATTGGATTGAAATCTCAACGATCGATGCACTCGCCGATGGCGCCTATGAGCGCTTCGAGTTTGATGACATGGATGTGTTGGTTTTTCGTGAAGGTGATGCGGTGTATGCGATCGAAGATTTGTGCACCCACGATGGTGCTGAACTCTGTGGTGGTCTCTATATCAATGGCGAAATTGAATGTCCGCGACACGGCGCGCGATTTTGTGTCAAAACAGGCCAGGCGCTGTCTGCACCCGCCTATGGACAGGTATCGACTTTCCCTATCCGAATTAACGATAACGGATTGATCGAAATGCAACTCGAAGATGCCTAACGCATTAGCCTTTACTTGTGTTTGGACTGATTTCAGCAGCGTCAGCCTCTGTCTTTGAAGCCATCGACTATTCTCTCGGCGCCATGATCGGACCCATTGTTGCGGTTGGACGCCTGGCACACGTCACAGGAATTAATCAAAAGCCCAGTGTTGACGCCCATCATTTTGCAATCTTACTGATCGGCATCGCACTCGGTAGTCAAGTGACCCCAGATATCGTTGACCGCATTCAACTGTGGCCTGTCAGTCTACTTATCATGATCATCTGTATAGTGCTCATCTTATGGCTGATCGGCAAACTCAATCAGCAACAACCGAGTCTTGATCGGATCAGTGCCCATATGGCTGCAGCACCCGGTAATTTGTCGTCAGCACTTACGGTCACTGAACACTATGGCGGTGCAGTATCGCAAGTCGCAATCTACCAAAGTCTGCGCCTCGCATTACTCACATTAATCGTTTCTGTTCTGTTTGTCGTACCAGAGCAATTTGAAACAGTATTTGTTTTCACGCGGTCGGACTTTGTGTCATGGATCATTGTTCTTCCGTTCGCTTGGACTGCCACGGGTGTGCTCCGTTATTTGAAAATCACCACACCTGGTTTGATCATCGGTATTTTTAGCGGTGCCTTCCTCAGACTTTCAGTGCTCATTCAACTCAATACCCCTCCTGCATTTATCGGTCTTGCGATGTTGCTATTTGGTTGGCGTATTGGAATCGATATCATTGGACAGGGGCTCGGCGTACTACTCAGAACGTTTCCACCAGCTGCACTCTCGACCCTAGTGGCGGTCGGATTGGCAATGGCTGGCAATTTCGCCGTAAAACAACTACTCGGATTTCCATTTGTCGATGCTACACTCGCATTCATGCTCGGTGGCTTCCAAGTCATGCCCGTTGTTGCATTAGAAGCGGGTGCTGATGGACTCTACTTCACAACACATCACCTGATTCGTGTGCTCGCGATGGGTGTTTGTATTCCATTGTTTGTAAGTTATTGGAGCCGCTCTTGAGTTATCTTGACCATTTTGACCGTGCGCACAATGCGGATTTGCAATCTTGGATACCCTGGTTTCAAGGGGATGCACTACTTGGTTATGTGCAAGAAAGGTTCAAAGAACGCGGGTTAAGTTTTGGTCTGTGGCAGGAATCAGAACTGGGTCTTGTGATTCCGAGCTTATCTGAGGGTGACCTCAACCAAACCTTCGCGCGATTTGCAAAAGAGATTTACGAAGATGGGCTTCTCCACAGTTGGGTTGGCGAACCCTTTCCGGTTAAAGCATCAGTCAATGATCCAACCCGCTTTGTGATGGAGCGCACATTGACTGCACCGCTCGGCTGTCTCACCTTCGGCGTGCATCTCAATGGTTTTGTAAGAACCCAAGCGGGCATCGAGTTGTGGGTGGCCAAGCGATCACAAAGCAAGCCAACATTTCCAGGCAAACTCGATAATATGGTTGCTGGTGGCCAACCGGCCGGTCTCGGTCTATTCGAAAATTTAATCAAAGAATGTGCTGAAGAAGCTGGCATTTCCAAAGCGCAAGCCAGTCAATCCATCGCAACCGGGACCGTCAGCTATCGATACACTGATGGACGCGGATTAAAACGCGACATCTTGTACTGTTATGATCTCGAACTTCCGGATAGTTTCGTACCCAAGTGCCAGGATGGTGAAGTGGAATCCTTTGAACGACTACCAATTCAAGAGGTACTGACAATCATCGAAACAACGGATGCTTTTAAATACAACTGTAATCTGGTGATTATTGATTTCGCGATTCGCCACGGCATTTTGACCGGAGACGATACGCCAGAGTATGCGTCACTTTGTGAACGAAGGAACCAGCTCAAAAGCTAGCCAAGACCGGCAAGTAATCGCAAATCCATTGATGTACGCAGGGATGGATCCTCAGTTCGACATGGCTCGTGACCAATCACCTCGTCATACGCACATTGATGCACAATGACAGCGTCAGTTGCCCCCACATCAGCCAATGCCCTACCAGCCTGCATTGATGACTTAAACACCTGATTGTCACCATCGGCTTTTTTCAGCATGGTTTCACCAACCTCTGTCACGATCTTCACCAGATAGATAATTCCCTCAAATGCATGGATCTCAAGAGTCGGTGACTGACCTTTTGCGAACATTATTTTCAGATCTGCCAAAGTCATGCCGATTGCCGCCTGAAGCCTCGATCGCGAAGTTCGTTCAACGATTGACGCAAGCCATTTAAGGACGACGGTGACTGAATGCCCAGTCGGCCAATCAACTCTTGATGATGGGCCGCAGCGGAACCACCAACAAACAGTGGAATTTTCTGGTCAAGTTGCGATCGCAATCGAGTCAATTCAGTCGGAATCCTCGGATCGTCGGCTGGATAAGTCATAGACAAACTCACCGCACGTGCTCCAGATTGCATTGCGCATGCTGCTATTTCATCCGCCGGCGTATTCGGCCCGAGGTAAACGGGCAACCAGCCATCAACTGAGACAAGCGCGGCAATCATCAGTGCTCCGAGCTCATGAAGCTGTCCGGTTGGTGTAGTGATAACGATCTTCGGTTCGCTACCGGTAAAGGTTTCGCGAAATCGAAGGGCCCCAATAAACGTCCTCAAGTGCGCAGTTGCCATATGCTCGTGTGCAATCCGAAGCTTTCCAAGGCGCGTGGATTCACCAATTTCGCGTAGCAGTGGTCCGATCACTGTCTCGAGGTATGCGGGCAGCGCTTGCTTCACAAGGCCCTCTTGTAGCAACTGATCAAAGCGGTGCTGATCCATGGTTTGGATTGCGAACAACATGGCGTCGACAGCGTCTTGTGTATCTGTGGACTCCAGCGGATTAGACCAGCTTGGCCGATAGACCTCTGCTGGATTGTCTTGTGCTGCATCAAAACGGCTATCTTCGGAGACCACGTCGCGAAGGGCTTCGAGCGACATTGGGGCCACATCGACCAAGCGGCGCCCGTTTTGTTTCGCGATCCGGATCAGTCGAAGCCGTTCAATATCATAATCGCTGTAGAGTCTGCGCTTGGTATCACTACGCGCAGGCTCAACAACGTGGTAACGTTTCTCCCAGGCGCGAATCAAGTCGACCGTCAGACCAGTTCGATTGGCGACCAGTCGGATTGGATGTCGGGGAGTTGTATCGATACTTGAAATCGTTTCTAAAGTAGCCATACCTTCTAGTGTGGCAATGTTGTCCCACTTTTGTCCAGACAAATATAGAACATGAGAATACTCATCATCGCCCTCGTCGTCCTTGCGTTGTTTTATCTGCTCACTCGCGGATCAACCAAAGGCTGGATTGCAGAAAACAAATTCAAGGTCATCGGCGGCGCTGTTGCAATCGGCATCTTATTATTGGTTGTCACTGGCAAACTACCTGCTTTGGCGGCCCTCGCGGCACCAATTGTAGCATTTGGCAGACGCTTATGGAGTCTTCGCGGGCTCTTATCGATGTTCCCGCAACTCCGCCAAATCCTGGGGCTCGGTGCAGCCGCAGGGGCTGGTGCGGCGCATGCGAACCAGCAGAGATCAGCACGCGACGAACCAATGACCGTCAAGCGCGCCGCTGAAATTCTTGGCGTCGATGAGAACGCAACTCCTGCTGAGATCAGAGTAGCTCACAGAAAGCTCATGGGTAAAATGCATCCAGACAAAGACGGGACCGATTATCTTGCCGCGTTGATCAACGAGGCTCGGGATTTCCTAATCGCTCGCCATCAAGACACTTGAGGACAGCCTTCCCAAGGCCAAGACCCGCAGCATCGTCGGCGTCGTAAATAAGATTTGCACCAGCATCCTCAACCCGAGCAACGGAATGGCGAGAGCGTGTACTGACCGCGATCACGCCCTCAAAACTCCGTTCCCTCAAACGATTCGTTGCCCAACACTGTGATTCTGGTTCAGGCATCGTCAATACCACTGCCTGAAGTCGACCAAAACGCAAGTTATTCCAAAAACCAGGGTCCTCAGCATCAGCAAATACAACTCGACGACCAGCCTCACGATGTGATTCCAGTTTCCCGGGATCAGCGTCAATACCGACCACTTTTTCACCATCATCCGTTAAGCTATCGAAAACAGCCGTTCCGATTCGACCCATCCCGATGACAAGCACGTGCGCCCCACCCAACGTCAAGGGTTGCTCATCTGGATGCCGGTCCGTTCGCTCAAAACGCATGAGTGGCCCCTCAAATCGCTCGTATAATTCATGCGCAAACCGATTCAACGGCGCAGAGATCACAAAACTCAGGGTCACAGCAACGGCAATCACAGGAAGTACCGATGTTGGAATCAAGCCAGCATCCGCCCAAGCTGCCGCTACGATGAGGGCAAATTCGGAGTACGAAAACAACGTAATCGACATTAAAAATGCGGTGTAAGAGCGAAGCCGAATGACTAACAAAAGCCCAAACAACACCATCAGTTTGATCGGCAACATAAGTAGCAGTGGTATTGCGTCCATCAGAACCTGGAGATCGAGCGGGACTTGCATCCCAATACGCAAGAAAAACGCAATCAGCAGTAACTCGCGGATTCCCCAAAGATAATTGGCAAGGCTTTTCGCCACCGGATGGTTCGCAAACACCATACCCATGACCAACGCACCAAGTTCACCACTGACCCCAACGGCTTTGAATAATTGAGCACCTAGAACCAATGCAATCAGAACGCCAACCAATAACTGCAGTTCTGGTTCCGGAGACAGTTTTTCAAGACTTTTTCTCAACATCGGAGCAACCAGTGGTATTGCAAGCAATCCAAGCGCATAGGGTGAAGGCGCCGAATCACCACTAATCGCCAACAAAGTCACTGCAACAAGGTCCTGAAGAACCAGAATACTAATCGACAAGCGGCCGTGAAACGCACGGATTTCTCGACGCGCTTCGAGTCCCTTTGCAGCGACGACCGTACTCGAAAAACCGAGGGTCAGCGCCAACGCAATCTTCATCTCGGTCGACAAATCCTGCGTAAGAGCCAGCACCAAAATCAGGGCAGACAACATCAGATGCAGGAGGGTTCCAAATGCAACGTCGAATCGAAAGATCGACTTGGGATCCATTTTTAAGCCAACCGCGAACAGAAGGAGCTCGACACCGATTTCTGATGGCACATCGAGCCAATGGTTAATATCCCCAAGATCATTTGCGGTAAAAAGAGCACCGACCGTTAGATATCCGACCAGAGGAGGTAATGCGAGCCAACGAGCAATTTGCCCCGCTCCCCAAGCGCCGGCAATCCAAATCAATACTGTCGACATCATAAGCGTGCCGTTACCCTCCATGGCATTTTGTGCCCTACTCCCGGCACTTCCCTCACAAGTTTCGGAACGAGATATCCCGGAAGTGCATCCAATAACGCCTCATAGAGAGTGGCCACTTCTTCGTCGGTCACATCAAAGTGATGTGCACCAGCAACTCGATCCAATACGTTGAGATAATACGGATCGATCCCTGCCTCGAACAATCGTTCACTTAGAGTAATGAGACTTTTTGCCGAGTCATTGACGCCACGCAAAATCACAGCTTGATTGAGTACTGAACGGCAGACTGCTCTTAACCGACCGACGGCACACTTCACAGACTCGTCAACTTCATTGGCATGATTAATATGCAAAACCGTGACAATAGGCAGTCGTATGGATGCAATCGTTTCACAAAGGGCATCGGTGATCCGAGCCGGAATCACCACCGGTAACCGACTGTGGATGCGCAAGCGCGCGATCGTGGGTATCGATTCAAGTCGTGACAATAGATCCCGAATCGAGGAGTCATCGGCCATCAAAGGATCACCGCCTGACAGGATGACTTCGTTCACCTCCGGGTGTTCGATCAAATAGTCGACTAGCAAATCAACATCTCGTGAAGTCAGTGTCTGTTCTTGATACGGAAAATGACGCCGAAAACAGTAACGGCAATTGATGGCACAACCACCACGATAAATCAGGAGAACTCGCGATCGATATTTGTGGAGGACACCAGGTAACACACTGTCGAATTCATCCAAAGGATCAGCCACAAAGCCCAGAGTCGGGGTGCGTTCTTTACTAACGGAAAGCACCTGTCGTAACAATGGGTCATGCGGATCGCCAGGGACCATTCGCTTGATAAAAGTTTCAGGGACCCGAACTGAAAAGGCCGGCGTGTGATCAACACCCAGTACTTGGGTAGCATCCAATCCGAGACGTGTGAGTAGCACTTCGGAGCTTGTCACACCGTTGGCTAACTCAAGTTGCCACGAATTCACAATCGCTGTTCCAATACTCGCTCAACAGTATCGACGATCGCTTGGGTTTGGGAATCAATTTCAAGATTCAACGAATCACCGACTGTGACTCGACCAAAAGTCGTTAATTCACGAGTTTCGGGAATCAAATGAATACTCAACTGCCCGTCTTGCTCGGTATCACCGACGGTTAAAGAGCATCCATTTAGTGCCACATAGCCCTTTGGCAGCAAGTACTTTTTCAGCGCTTCCGGAACAGCCCACCATACCGCCAGATTTGCGTCAGTTTCTACCACTTCGGTCACTTGAGCTCGCCCATGAATATGCCCGGACAACACATGACCACCAATTTCATCACCAAAACAAGCCGCACGCTCCACATTAACAACATGACCGACCTTCAAATCACCGAGATTTGTCAGTCGCAATGTTTCATCAATCACATCAAATTCGACACCATGCTGATCCCAACCGACGACTGTCAAACAAACGCCATTGATTGCAACAGATGCGCCCGTTTCCAGCCCCTGGTCGCGACCGGTTGGTAGTCGAACCTGGAGACGACGAATTCCACCGTGATCCTGAATCTGAGTGACCTCGCCCAAGCCCTGAACAATCCCTGTGAACATTAACCAGCTAACTCCTGAATCAACGATCGAATCGTTGGATGACGATCCGCTGTTCGTAATGCAAAACTTCGGCCCAATTGCACCAATGGCTGATCAGAGCGAAATACGTTGGAAAAAAGGCCCATCACCATAGCAACAGTCCGTTGCTCAAAACGCCGTTCACGCGAAACAGTTCGTGCAATGCGATCACCACGGGCTGAAGGGGCCCTTACCAACGTCTGTTGTAACGCAATCACATCTGCAAATCCAAGGTTCGCTCCAAGACCTGCTAACGGTAAAATGCCGTGTGCAGTATCGCCGATGGCTAACAAACATCCGAGAGAATCCTGCTTCAATGATTGCTGAGACAGCGGGATCCAAATCGGTTCATCGACGAAACTCAAAGCACCTCGTACCGACTCACTGGTCTGAGTGATCGTTAGAGACAATGTGTCAATTGAATACTCTTTGAGCTCAGACGCAGTGTCGAGATCCAACGACCAAACGAGGCTAACACGATGCTCACCGTCCCGATCAGGTAATGGCAGCAGTGCTAGCGGGCCACATTCAGTGAAAATTTGAAACGCCTGTTCATGGTGCGGTTGCTCGCTTCTCAATGTCCCAACGACTGCCATCTGTCGATAACCATCGTCGACAATTTCAAAACCAGAGGCAAGTGCCGTGTGTGCTTGGCGTCCCTCGGCAAAGATCACTAAATCAGCATCAAGCTCATTCTTGGGGAGCGTCAACACGCCTCGTTGCGAAACGGACTCAACCCGCTCTGAAACACAATCGATACCTGATCCAACAACTCGTGACAGTAATTGATTCCGAATCCAATCCGCCTCAACCAAATGACCAAGGGTAGCTTCGTTAAAGGTGACTCGCGCATCACTCCGTGCATCAATCACATGCATCGATTGATAGGCACAGAGTCTTTCATTGGGCGCCCACGCACCAAGCTCTGTGAGCAACTGAGTTGATCGCGACCCAAGCGCCCAAACACGTGGATCGGCTTCCAACGACAAAGCCTTCTGCTCGAATCCTTGTAGATCAAAGAGGGTGACTGAATGTCCTGCTTTCTGACACACCAAAGCTGCCGCTAAACCAATCGAACCTGCACCGATCACCGCGGTTTTCAAGATACAATCCCCATACCGGCCTCGGCAATTTTGGTCTTCAGCCACGGACTTTGATCAGCAGCCACCATACCGAGACTGGTCAAAATTTTTCGCGGTAATAGATCACGATCAAATAATGCCTCGAGACTCGAGGAGGCCAGTCGTGTTTTGTCCCGATTCGGTTTCCAATTCGCAAATGCCCTTCGAATCGCAGTGTCAGGATCTGACTGCTTTAGTTCAGCGGTGATTTGCATCACGCCACGAAGAGCGAGATTCAAGCCCTGGCCTGCAACCGGATGAATCGTCTGCGCACCATTACCTATCAATACAATGCCTGGACGATAGGGCTGATCAATCCATCGTTCGATCAATGGAATTACCAGAGGATCTGTCGCGAGTTCAATTGACCCAAGCTCGTCAGGCATCGCGTCCCTTAGCGCCTCAATCAGCGCAGCAGACGATTGCTGGAATTGCTCAGCGTGAGCTGGACTGAGAGACCAGACAAATCCATAGACATCTGGCTCGATGGGTAACAATGCCAAAGGTCCCGTACCGACGAAGCGTTCATAGGCACGCCCTTTCTTTGGCGCGCTGACACGAATACGGCCTAAAATTGCAGAACGACCAAAGGGTCTGTAATGCGCGGTGAACCCCAACGTCTCGGTGAGATAACTACGGCCACCATCAGCCAGAATCACAAGATCCGGAGTGACTTCTTCGCCGGTCGCCAGCTGAATACGAGGATTCGCTCGCGCACTTCGCGCATGGATAGTCTCAACGGCGATCGGTTCAACGTTGTCTGATACATGCCGTGCCACAGCGCTTTCGAGGGCTTGTGAACAGATGACTCGACCGAATCGCGGATATCCGCACTCAACTGCTTGCAATAAGACGGAGCCTGGTAATCTTTTCTCGGTCACAAGGATTTCGGTGAGGTCTTCGCCTGCCTCAAGGTCTACGCCCGTGCGCTCGAGTAAAAGGAGCGTGGACTCAGCGAGGGCAAGCGACATCGTCGGCTTGTTGATTGAGGGGTCAAACAAGCGAACTTGATGTCCATCATCGAGCAACGCGCGTGCCGTGATCATCCCTATCGGTCCGCCACCGATAACACTCACCTCCACGATTAGCCTCGCATTAAGGTTTCGATGTCAGACCGCACTTTTGGCACCATTGATGTCAAAATATCGGGGCCTTGGTTGGTAATCAGGACATCATCTTCAATGCGGATGCCAATACCGCGATATCTTTCAGGGGCAGCGGATCGTTGATCGATGTATAGGCCTGGCTCACATGTAATCACCATGCCTTTAGACAGCTCAATAGGCTGGCCGTCATCCTCATAAGCGCCAACATCATGCACATCGAGGCCCAGAAAATGTCCTGTTCCGTGCATGTAGTATGGAAGATATCGCTTCTCTTCAAGAGCGGATTCAAGAGAACCCTCAATTATGCTTAGGTCGATCAAACCTTCAGTGAGTCTGCAGAGGGCAGCCTCGTGAAATTGTTTGATCGATTTCCCGACAACCATGGCCTGAATCGCATTAGCCTGTGCGCTCAATACCACGTCGTACAACTCGGCTTGTGCGCTTGAAAACGACCCGTTAATCGGAAAAGTACGAGTAATGTCACCCGCATATCCATGGACTTCGCAACCGGCATCAATAAGCACGAGGTCACCATCCTGCAATCGATCGGCGCGATCGATGTAGTGCAAAATACATGCATTGTCACCACCGCCAACGATGGTCTGATAAGCGACTGCAGGGGACCCCTCCATGCGGAAACGATGCTCAACGATAGACGCCAATTGATCTTCAGTCATACCCGGCTGGCATGCCTGCATTGCTGTGACATGACCTAATGCAGAAATCCGTCCCGCCTCACGCATTGCAGTGATTTCTTCATCAGACTTGATGAGACGCGCCTGATGCAAATGACGAGATAAATCGGCGCGATGCGATAACAAGTCTTGGCGTCTCGACTTGATACTCTTAGATTTGACCGCTTGGTCCACGATCGCTGACGATTGCATGCACTGAAATGGATACTCAAGCCAGACAACATCCATTAACAGACGCCCGAGTTCCGCATCGAGCGCATCAATTGGAAATCCCTCATCAATGCCTAACTGAGTCTGCACGTTCTCAGGCCCCAGTCGCCGGCCGGTCCAAACCTCCTGATCGGGGTTTTTGGGCCGCACAAACAAGCGATCTGGCTGATTCGGACCGATCACAAGGACCGTATCAGGCTCGGTGAAGCCGGTTAAATACCAGAAATCGCTCGACTGTCGAAAAGGGTACTCGGCATCCCGATTCCGAACGATCTCATGTGCCGCCGAGATAATCGCAAGCGATTTATCGGGCATCAATGCCTTCAGCCGGTCGCGTCGCTGCTGATAAACATGCAAAGAAAACATTGCGTACTCACTTAGTGAACGATTGGCTCTTTCGATACTTCATTTTGGTCGCCGCGGAGTTCGGTAGCGATCAGAAGCGATGCCAGTCTTACATGTTCACTGACGTCGGCGAACGCTTTTTCAAGGGATTCATCATCACCATTAGCTTCGATTCTTGCGATTTCAGATAAATCCTCTAACGCTTTGCGAACGTCTTCAGACAGTTTCCGTTCCGTTGACAGTTCACCAGACAAACCAAGACCCGCCAGGAAGGACTCGCACCAAGCTCCCAGCGCATCAGCTCGCTCTTCAATGAGCTCGTCGTCTTCAGGCAACAACATTTCAAAGTCCAAACCGATCCCGCTCCAGCTCTCATGAAGACTTCCAAAAAGGTTCTCAAGCGTGCTTGCAATTTGGGTGATGGCACCCGGCTGAAGATCTGCATATACGGCTAAGCGAGCAACGTATTCATCTGGCTTCACTTGAATATTGGCAGCCATTAAACCCGCAAGTAATCCCTGGACTTCTGACGCCCGAATATCGCAATTCTGGTCGACTAACCAATCGTCCATCGGACGATATAACTCTGTGATCACCGAGCACCTCCTGAGTCACTAATCATATCACGTCTGTTGTGCCGACGAGTGAGCAGACGTATGATGCGCGAGGGTTATCGGGAAACTTAAATGCATAATGATTTGCGAGAGTTGGAACAGCAAGTTGAGAAACTGATCCAACTTTCAGAACGTCTCAATCAGGAGAACCGCCACTTGCGGAAGCAACAGGTGGAGCTAAAACGTGCGCGAGCAGAACTGTTGAAACAACGCGACGAAACACGGCAGCACATCGATGCTGTCCTTGGGCGGCTCAAAAACTACGAGGTGCTGTCATGACCGAAATCGCAACCTTACGCGTTCAGATTCTTGGACGGGAATTTCCAGTCGCTTGTCCAGCGGGCCAAGAACATGAGCTCGAAGCAGCGGCAGAATTCGTGGACCACAAAATGCGCGAGATTCAGGAAAAAACCGGAAATAGTGCCCTCGAGCGGCTGGCTGTGATGGCCGCACTCAATATCGCTCACGAGCACCTGACCGGCGAAACCACAGGACAAGACCACGAACTGAAGCAGCTTGCCGATCGCATCGGCACAACACTCGAACGACTGTCTGAGACCGAAGCAGGCTGATATACTTCCGATTCCTGGGTTGTTCGCCAGTCGGTGATGTCCCTGAGCCGATAATCTTATTCCAGGGAGGCACACAATACACGGTGCGCAGGTCCGTCTACGGAAAGCCTAATGTGTGTTTGCGTTTCCCGCCTTGAACCATTGGGTTCAAGGGCCAAACTGACAGCGGCAACTTGGGTCTTTTATGTCTAAAAATATGCTCCGAGATCAATTGCTCGAAAGGCGGAATCGTCTTTCGAACGAAACTCGCCGAGAACTCAGTCTCTCGATCAGTGAGCATTTGCTTTCCGCGCTTCCCACAGACACCCTACAAATCGGCTCGTACATGGCTTTTGGATCCGAAGTCGACCTGCAGTGGCTTCATCATAAAATCCTGGCATCGGCCCACCGGCTTTATATTCCGCGAATCCTATCGAAGACAACAATGGAAATGGCTGCCCTGGACCACAAAGAGCAGGTCACCGAGGGGGCTTTCGGGATTGTGACATCGTCACAGGAAGAGACCATTGATTTTGGCGCACTCGACTGGCTGATAATGCCTTGTAGTGGATTCGACCAACGCGGTTATCGGTTAGGAATGGGCGGCGGCTTCTATGATCGCGCCTTGGAACATTGTGAACTCCACGCGCCGCTACGTCTCGGCGTCGCGTTTGCTGCACAAGAAGCGAATTTCGAGCCAGATCCATGGGATCAGGCGTTCGACTGGATTGTCACAGAGGACGGATTTATCCGCCGACAATTGCGCTATGCGCAACAGTGACAACTAAAATGAGGCCACCAATCACCATAAGCATTCTGAGTGGATTGCGACGATTCATGCTTCCTGCACCTGTCTAAGTTTCGTGCAGAATACGACAAAAAATAAAAAAGTCAACTTTTATAGTCAGTTAAGGCAATTTATGAGAATCAACCTTTCATAAAGAGGCTAACTGCTGGATTTTCTGTCTCATCAAAATACGTGTACCCGATATCGTCAAAATAACTCGACAGCTCATCACGCTCTGACAACGTTGCTTGCATTGACACAAGCACTCGTCCATAGGCGGCACCATGGTTTCGGTAATGAAAGGCCGAGATATTCCAGCGCGAACCGATTTTATTCAAAAACTTCAATAATGCTCCCGGCCGCTCTGGAAATTCGAAGCGAAACACCAATTCAGACCCTGCTTCGGGACTCCGACCTCCAACCATATGGCGGATATGGAGCTTCGCCAGTTCATTATCAGTCATATCAACCACGGGGAGGTCTGCTGCATTTAGCCGATCAACCAACTGTGTTCGATCATCGGTTGTTGGATCTGTTGTTACACCAACAAAGATATGAGCTTCATTTTCATCAGCGAACCGATAATTGAATTCGGTAATGTTTCGGTGACCAATTTGCTCACAAAACGCTTTAAATGCACCAGGACGCTCAGGGATGGTCACGGCCAAAATGGCCTCGCGCTTCTCACCGACTTCCGCCCGCTCCGCAACATGGCGAATTCGATCAAAATTCACATTGGCGCCTGAAAGCACTGCAACGAGTGCTTCGCCAGCACCCTCTCGCTCAGCATATTTTTTCAAGCCCGCGACTGCGAGCGCACCAGCGGGCTCATTGACGCTCCGTACATCATCAAATACATCTTTCACAGCAGCGCAGATTTCATCTGTGGTAACTGTGATCACCTCATCACACGCGTCTTTAAGAACGTTGAAAGTGTTTTCACCAACCTGCTTAACTGCGACTCCATCGGCGAACAAACCGACTTGCGGCAGCACAATGCGCTCGCGCGCCTTCATCGCAGCATCGAGGCAGGCCGCATCCTCTGGCTCAACAGCGATGACCTTGATTTCAGGGCGGACATATTTAATGTAGGCCGCCATGCCCGCGGCCAAACCTCCGCCACCGACTGGAATAAACACCGCATCCACTGGGCGAGTCATTTGCCTTAATAGCTCAACGGCAACAGTTCCCTGACCTGCGATGACCTCAAGATCGTCAAATGGATGTAGGTAGGTGTATCCATACTCAGCAACCAACTCTTGGCTTTTAGCGAATGCTTCGTCAAAACTGTCCCCATGAAGTACCACCTGAGCACCTCGCGCTTTTACAGAGCGGACTTTGATTGCAGGCGTGGTTGTTGGCATTACGATGACCGCTGGGATCTTCAGTTTCTGCGCACCCAACGCAACACCCTGGGCATGGTTACCAGCAGACGCCGCAATCACACCCTCCGCGAGAACCTCTTTCGGAATCCCTGCCATTTTGTTGTACGCACCCCGACATTTGAATGAATAGACGGGCTGCAAATCTTCACGTTTCAGAAAAATAGGACGACCAAGCCGTTTTGACAAAAAAGGCGCTTGGTGGACGGGGCTTTCAATCGCTACATCATAAACGCGAGCCGACAAAATTTTTTGAATGAGGGTGTCTAGCATGAGAATTCCAAATTTAAGTTCATTATCATAGCGTCTGAGCCCGCTAACAGCTATGATTTCGCCCCGCTTTTATGGAGATCATGATGAGCCAGGATGGGAAAAAACGCCAAGTGGCAGAAGCCGCTTTCGAAAAAGTCCGACACCTACTCGACTCGGATACGCCGATTGGAATCGGAACAGGCTCGACTGCCAACTGCTTTATCGATGTTCTGGCTGAAAGCAAAATCGACATCTTGGGTGCAGTGGCATCATCCAAGGCTACTGAAGAACGGCTAGCACATTACGGCATTGAATTACTCGACCTTCATGCGACCGGAACCTTACCTGT